>QHSC01000109.1 GCA_003220345.1 Candidatus Rokuibacteriota bacterium
GAGCATGCCGTTTACGCATTTGGCCTCAACCTGGGCGGCGTCGACCCCCTCGGGGAGGGTGACGCTCCGCTCGAACGCGCCGTACGCGACCTCGCGGACGAAGTAGTCCTTGCCCGTGGGGTCGTGATTGGCCTTCCGCTCGCCCTTGATGGTGAGAAGGTTGTCCATCACGGACACCTCGACGGCCTTCGGATCCACGCCTGGCAGAACGAACTGGATAATGTAGGTGCCGTCCTCGAGCCGCCCCTCCACGGCGGGGAGCCACGAGGCTGCGGGCGGAGCGGCCTCATCTGCTGCGGCGCCGTCGACGAACCGCGGGAACAGGTCCTCGACGTGGTGGTGATGGAGATGGAACTGCGAGGTGAAGGGCGACCAATGCATCATGGTGGTCATGGCGCTGTCCTCTCTCTGTATCTCAGCGAGCATCGCTAAGATCAATGTGGCTACCTAACGCGAGTATACAAGATATTTTACTTATATATTTTATATTATGATATATACTGAACCACGAAGAAGATCGCTAAAGTCAATCGGAGGGAGGCGTTCGGTCCTGACACTCCACCTATTGTGACGGTCACACACACCTGGCAGAGGGAGGTATCCGCACCATGGCTCAGTCACTGAAGACCACCCTGCACCCGCTCCACGACCGCATCCTGATCCAACGGATCGAGGAAAAGGAGGTTCGCCGCGGCGGCCTCATCATCCCGGACAGCGCCAAGGAGAAGCCCCAGGAGGGCAAGGTCCTCGCCGTCGGCAAAGGCACGGTCAGCGAGGACGGCAAGAAGACCCCCCTGGACGTCAAGGCCGGCGATCGCGT
>QHSC01000110.1:0-3402 GCA_003220345.1 Candidatus Rokuibacteriota bacterium
GAGGAGGAGGATCGCCTCGTAGGCGAGGGTGCCGCCGGCGTAGAGCCCGTGCACCGCCCGCTGGCCGGGCGCCAGCGCCGCGCGGGCCTCCGCAATCCGACGATGGATGGCGGCGCCGTCCCTCGAGAAGGGTCGGGCCGTCCACGTCTCGCGCCGCAGCGCGGAGAGCGCCGCCGTCGCGGCGTCCTCGAGCGTGGAGACCCGTCGGACCTTGCCCTCGCCCGGGCCGACGCCGCGCTCGGCGCCGAGCAGGGCGACCACGGCGGGCTTGCCGAGACCGCGGAGCTTGTCCTCGACCTGGCGCTCGATCTCCGGCCCGGGCGGCTTGCCGATCACCACCACGAGCTCCGTGGCCGCATCGGCGCCGAGCGCGTCGAGGGCGTCGAGGGTCATGGTCCCGCCGACCGCGCGGCTCATGTCGCGTCCGCCCACGCCGACGGCCTGCGAGATGCCCTCGCCGCCGGCAGCGAGAAGACAGGCGACCTGCTGGAGGCCGGTGCCCGAGGCGGCCACGAGGCCGATCCTCCCTCGCGGCACGACGTTGGCGAAGCCGAGAGGCGCGCCGCCCAGGTAGGCAGTGCCGCAGTCCGGGCCCATGAGCAGCAAGCCCTTGTCTCTTGCTAAACGCTTGAGGGCCACCTCGTCTTCGACGCTGACGTTGTCGCTGAACAGCATCACGTGAAGCCCCAGACGGAGGGCCTTGCGCGCTTCCGCGGCGGCCCAGGCGCCGGGAACCGAGATCAGCGCGAGGTTGGCGCCGGGAAGCTGACGGAGCGCGCTCTCCATCGTGCGCGGCAAGACGCGGCCCGTCGACCTTCGCTGTTGCTGCCTGGCCGCGAGAAGCTCCTCGGCGCGCGCGAGCGCCGCGCGGGCGTGGCTCTCCGAATCAGCCTCGACGACGATGACCAGATCGTTCGGTCCCGCGCTCTCGGCCTCGGCCGTGAGAAGCCCGGACTGGCGCAGGAGATCGTGGTTGGCCGGCGTGCCCATGAGGGCGGCGACTTCCCTGACCCCGGCGGCCGTCCGGAGGTCGCGCGCGAGGGTCAAGAGGGCGACCGAGTCCTGATAGGCGCTCTTCCGGACGAGGCCCGCTCGTGTCATGCGCCGCTGCCGAGCTCGAGGGCCCGACAGGCGAGGCGGATGCCGCCCAGCGTGTCCGCCCCCGACGTGGCGCCCACGCGAGCCAGGCGCTCGGCGGCGAGCTTCGCGGAGAGGACGGATCCCGCGGTCACCACGGCCAGCACCGATTCGGCGAAGCGGCCGGCGAGGGCTTCCAGCAGGAAGTCTCGCGCGATGTCCGTGGTTCGAGTCCGCGCCGCCGCCGCGAGCGCCTCCGTGACCCGGGAATCTTCTGACAGCCAGCCTGGGGCCAGCCGGTGGAGAACGGCCAGGGCCCCGACCAGGCAGTCGTCTCCCGCCGGCGTCAGCCCCTCGCCGAGCCCGATGAGGGCACGCGCGGCCGCGACGACCGCGCCGCCGTCGCGCGAGGCGAGGGCGCGCTCGAGAGCCCGAGCAGGAGTCGCGATGCTCGCCCCGACCGGAGGACACATCAGCGCGTCGACCGGGAACCCGAGCGGGCCGGGAGGCATGTGGACGTCGACGGTCTCGGCGGCTCCCCAGTCGAAGGCCGCGGGATCGAGGCGCATGCCCGGCGCCACCGCTCCGCCCTCGGGCAGCCGGGAAAGCGCCACCGCGAAAGGGGCGCCGAGGCGTCCCGGCCCCTGGAGCGTGAGCAAGCGGCCGTCGGACCAGAGCAGATTGATCGCGCGCTCGAAGACGGAATGGACCTCTGCGCTCCGCCCAGGCGCCCGCTGCATCCGCTCGCGCGTGACGCTCCCGAGTCGGGTCACACGCCCGGGTGTTAATTGGGACTGGGGGGGAGCGGCGCCGCTCCTCCCCCAGACCCCCCCACCGCATTCGATTGCGGTGGGCGCGAGATCCAACGCGCGCATGGCGAATGGCATCATACACGGCGCCCGAGATAGGCGTCGATCACGGCGGGATTCTCCCGCACGGTCTGGGCGGATCCCTCGAGGATGACGCGGCCGCGCTCGAGAACATAGGCGCGGTCGGCCAAGGCCAGGGCCTGCACGGCCATCTGCTCGACGAGAAGGATCGTCACGCCGTCCGCCCGCAGCCGCTGGATCGCCGCGAAGACCTCGCGCGCGAGCATGGGCGCCAGGCCCAGCGAGGGCTCGTCGAGGAGGAGTACGCGGGGCCGCGCCATGAGCCCTCGCGCCACCGCCAGCATCTGTTGCTGGCCGCCCGACAGGCTGGCCGCGGGGCTGCCGAGCTTCGCCGCGAGTGCGGGGAAGAGGGCGAGGGCGCGCTCGATGTCGGCGGCGCTGACCGTTCCTCGACGCGCCGATGCTCCGAGCACGAGGTTGTCGTGAACGCTCTGATCGCCGAAGATCCCGCGCCCCTCGGGCACGAGCGAGATGCCGTGCCGCGCCACCCACCAGGAGGGCCGTCCGGCGATGTCGCGGCCGTCGGCCGCGATGCGGCCCACGGCGGGGCGAAGGACGCCTGCGATGGTCTTGAGCAGCGTGGTCTTGCCCGCGCCATTGCCCCCGATGACCGAGACGATCTCACCCTGCCGCACCTCGAGCGAGACGTCGTGGAGGGCGGCGACGGCGCCGTACGAGACGGCGAGGCCCGACACGGTGAGCGCGCTCATGGGGCGGCGCCGAGATAGGCCTCGATGACGGCGGCGTCGCGGCGGACATCGGCGGGCGCGCCGTCGGCGATGATGCGGCCATAGTCGAGCACGGTGATGCGATCGGAGACCGTCATCACCAGATCCATGTGATGCTCGACGAGAATGACCGTGAGCCCGCCTTCCCGGCACAGCGCGGTCAGCTGGCGATCCAGGAGGCCGATTTCCACGGGGGATAGGCCGGCCGCGGGCTCGTCGAGCATGAGCAGGACGGGCTGGGTGGCGAGCGCTCGCGCGATCTCGAGCCTCCGCCTGAGCCCGGCGGAAAGCGAGGCCGCTGCCGTGTCCGCCAGGTCGCCGAGCTCGTGCGCGTGGAGCAGCGCGCCGGCTTGTGCCCGGATCTCGAGCTCGCGGCGCCGCGCGGCCGGCGTCCCCACGAGCGCGCCCAGGACGGAGCCGAGTCGCGGACCCGCGATCCCGACCGCGACATTGTCACGGAGGCTCATCTCGCCGAAGACCTGCGCGGTCTGGAAGGTGCGCGCGACTCCGCGCCGCGCGATGACATAGGGCGAAAGGCCGTTCAGTTGGTGGCCGTCGAGGGCAAAGGTGCCCCCGCCGGGCGTGTAGTAGCCGGACAGGACATTGAGGAGGGTGGTCTTGCCGGCACCATTGGGGCCGATGAGAGCGTGAATGCGGCCCGGCGCCACCACGAGCGTCACCTCGGCGAGGGCGGCCACACCGCCGAA
>QHSC01000110.1:3493-28687 GCA_003220345.1 Candidatus Rokuibacteriota bacterium
GAGGCGAGGGCTGACGCGGTTCGAGCCGAGACGCTCGCCTCGAGCGACGAGGCGAGGGCTGACGCGGTTCGAGCCGAGACGCTCGCCTCGAGCGACGAGGCGAGGGCTGACGCGGTTCGAGCCGAGACGCTCGCCTCGAGCGACGAGGCGAGGGCTGAATGGGCAGGGGCGAGTCGCCGCCGCGCCCTCGTCACCGCGCCGACCACCCCTTCGGGAAGCCAGTAGATCGAGACGAGGAGCAGCGTGCCGTAGAGGATGAGGCGATAGTCGATGAGCCGAGTCAGCAGCTCGGGCAGCAGGGTGAGGGCGAGGCTCCCGACTACCGGACCCGCGATGCGGCCGAGCCCACCGAACAGGAGCGCGAGGAGAAAGAGGATGGAGGTCTGGAGGGTGAAGCTGTCCGGGGAAATATAGCCGTTGGCGAAGGTGAAGAGCGCGCCCGCCGCTCCCGCGAAGGCGGCCGAGACGGTGAAGGCCACGATGCGAACGTAGTAGGCCGAGAGCCCCAGGGACTCGGCGGCGACCTCGCTCTCCTTGACGGCGACAAAAGCGCGGCCCCAGCCCGAGCCTCGAAGATTGGCGGTCAGCCAGAGGGCGAGCGCGGCCGCGAGGGTCACGGTCCAGTAGTGAGCTCGAAGGGAGGGCTTCGGGATGTTGAAGATCCCGCCCGGGCCTCCCGTCACCGAGCCCCACTCGATCAGCACGCCCTCGACGATGATGCCGAAGGCGATCGTGACCATGGCCAGGTAGGGGCCTGACACGCGGAGCGCGGCCGCGGCCACTGCGGCGCCCACCACGGAGGTCACGACGACGGCCGCCGTGATGGCCGCCCATTCATCGAGCCCGGCGCGGGTGGCGCAGAGGGCCGCGGTATACGCGCCGAAGGCGTAGAGCCCCGCGTGACCCAGCGACGTCTGGCCGGTGAAGCCGGCGAGGACATTGAGCCCTGACGTCACGATGGTCAGGAGACCGACGCTGATCGCGACGTAGAGATAGTACGTATTGGAGGTGAGGAACGGAATCGCGGCTGCGGCAGAGGCCAACAGGATCCAGCCCACCCGCTCTCTCACACCCGTCTCGAGGGCTTTTCGCCGAGGAGTCCCCAGGGGCGGGCGATGAGGACGGCGATCACGAGGCCGAAGCCGACGATCTCTCGGGCCCGGGTCGAGACATAGCCGGCCACGAACGACTCCACGAGACCATAGCCCAGTCCGGCCAGGATGATGCCGGGCGCGGAGGTCAAGCCCCCGATGATGGCCACCGCGAACGCCTTGAGCCCGATGATGGTGCCCATCTGCGGCGCCACGTTGAGGAGCGGGGCTAGGAGCACGCCGGCGATTCCCGCGAGGAGCGCGGAGAGCGCATACGCGGCCATGACGGCGCGCGGGATGTTGATGCCCATGAGCCCGGCCGCCTCGGGATTCCAGGCCACCGCCTTGAGCTGCTTGCCGTAGGACGTCCGGTGATAGAAGAGCTGGACCAGCCCCATGAGGGCGAGACCGACCACGGGCACCAGCAGCTCTTGAGGGTAGAAGCCCACCGAGCCGACCATGATCGGCTTCTGCATGAGGGGCGAGGGAAAGGCCCGGGCATCCTTGCCGAAGGTGAGCTGGGCCACGTTTTCCGCGATGATGCCCACGGCGATGGTGGCGAGGAGCCACGCCGGAGAAGCCCGCAGGAAGAAGGGCCGGACGGCCACGCGCTCGACGAGGGCGCCGTATCCGGCGAGGGCGACGAGGGCGACGAGGAGCGCGAGCGGGAAGGGCCAGCCCAGGGCGACGAAGCCCGCGTAGGCGACCACGGCCCCCGCCATGACGGCATGGCCCTGGGAGAAGTTCATGGTGCGGCTCGTCACCCACGTGATGTGATAGCCGAGGGCGACCAGCCCGTACATGCTGCCGAGGGCCAGCCCCGTGACGAGCAGCTGAACGTACAACTTACTTCATGGTCACGGGAACGATCTTGCCGCCCTTCCACACGACCATGACGTAGTCCTCGTCCGTCAAGGCATCGTGCTGCTCGGGCGAGAAGGGCCGCCTGTACGACTTGATCAGGCCCTTGTACTCGCTCTTCAGGCTCTCGAGGGCATCGCGCACCTTGGACCCATCGGTGGCGCCGGCCTGCTCGATGGCGAGGGCGAGGAGATGCAGGCCGTCATACGCGTTGGCCGTGCCCACGGGCGCGATGACGTCGCCCGGCTCCTTGATGCCGTGCTTCTCGCGCAGCATCTTGAGCACGTACTGCCCGCGCTCGTTCTGCTTGCCGAAGAAGGTGTAGGTCTGCAGGAAGGTGACGCCCTCGGAGAGGTCGCCCGTCAGCTCGGCGAAGCGGCCGCCCGAGATCCCCCAGTGCGAGATCATGGCCGTGTCCCAGCCGAGCTTGGCCTTGGAGCGCAGGACCTGGGCGCCCTCGGGGGCATTGGCCACGAGCACGATGTGGTCCGCGCCGGCGCTCTTGAGCCGGAGGAGCTGCGGGCTCATGTCGGGATCGCCCCAGTTGAATCGCTCCACGCCCACCGCCTTGATGCCCTTCTCGCCGAACCACTTGGTCAGCCCCGTCTCGTTCGACTGCCCCCAGGGGGTGTTCTCGAGAAGGAGGCCGGGCTTGCTCTTCTTCATCGTCTCCACGGCGTACCGGGACAGGAACCGGTCGACGTAGTCATCGTTGGCGGAGACGCGGAAGACGTAGTTCGGGCTCTGCCCGTTGCGCGTGATGTTGGTGCCCGCCGCCCACGCGCCCATGTACGGCGTTTTCAGCTCGTGCCACACGGGCACCTGGGCGAGGGCGACCGTGGTGTGCAGCCCGCCGAAGACGGCCACCACCTTCTCGCGCTCCACCAGCTCGCGCGCGATGGTGACGCCCTTCTGCGGATTGCCCTCGTCGTCGCGGACGACGAGCTCGAGCTTCCGGCCACCGAGCACGCCGCCCTTGGCGTTGATCTCGTCGATGGCAATCTGCAGCCCCCGCTTGATGGCCTCGCCCGAAGCGGCCGAGCCGCCGGAGACGGCGGCGGAGAGCCCGATCTTGACGGGCTCCTTGGACTGGGCGAGCGCCGGTCCCGCCGTGGCGAGCGCGACGGACAGGAGCGAGGCGATGACGACGGAGACGCGGCGCATGCGATCCTCCTTGCGGGTCGGGGTCTACTGCTTGGGCGGCGTGATGCCGTAGCTCTTGAGCTTGCGGTAGAGGTGGCTCCGCTCGATGCCGAGCCGCTCGGCGGTGCGCGTCATGTTCCACTCGTGCGCGCGCAGCTCGCCCAGGATGTAGGCGCGCTCGAAGGCCTCGCGGGCCTCCTTGAGGGTCTTGTCCTTCTGAGCCTCGTCGACCGTCCCGCTTTCGCGCGTGCGGAGGGGCGGGGGAAGGTCTTCGGGGCCGATGACGTCGCGGGGAGCCATGATGACGAGGCGCTCGACCATGTTCCGGAGCTCGCGCACGTTGCCCGGCCAGTCATAGGCGAGGAAATAGGCGAGGGCCTCCACGGAGATGGTCTTGGGCCGCCGGCCGTTCTCGGCCGAGAAGAGCGAGATGAAGTGCTCGACGAGGGCGGGGAGGTCCTCTTTTCTCTTGCGGAGGGGCGGCACCTCGATGGGGATGACGGAGAGCCGGTAGAAGAGATCCTCGCGGAAGCGGCCGGCCGCGATCTGCTCCTGGAGGTTCTGGTTGGAGGCGGCGAGCACGCGCACGTCCACCCGGAGCGTCTCCTTGCCTCCCACGCGCTCGAAGGCCTGCTCCTCGAGCACGCGCAGGACCTTGGCCTGGGTCTTGAGGCTCATGTCGCCGATCTCGTCCAGGAAGAGCGTGCCGCCGTCGGCGAGCTCGAACTTGCCGCGCCGGCGCGCCACCGCGCCCGTGAAGGCCCCGCGCTCGTGCCCGAAGAGCTCGGACTCGATGAGCTCCTCGGGGATGGCGGCGCAGTTGACCTCGACGAAGGGTCCCTCCGCCCGCGCGGAGCGCGCGTGGACGGCGCGGGCCACCAGCTCCTTGCCCGCGCCGTTCTCTCCGTGGATGAGCACCCGGCCATTGGTCGGCGCCGCGATCGCGATCTGCTGGCGAAGCTCCTCCATGACCACGCTCGTGCCGACGATCTCCTGGCCCCGCTCCACGCGCATGAGGAGCTGCTGGTGCTCGCGCTGGAGCCGGGCGTGCTCGAGGGTGCGGACGACCACGAGGAGCATCTTCTCGAGCGAGAGCGGCTTCTCCACGAAGTCGTAGGCGCCGAGCTTGGTCGCCTTGACCGCCGTCTCGATGGTGGCGTGGCCGGAGATCATCACCACCGCCGTCTCCGGGCGCCGCTGCTTGATCTCGGCCAGGGTCTCCAGCCCGTCCATGCCGGGCATCCAGATGTCGAGAAAGACCAGATCGGGCGCCTCGTCGGACAGTCGTGACAGCGCTTCCTGGGCCGAGCCCACCGCCGTCACGCGATAGCCCTCGTCCTCCAGGACTCCGCGCAGGGTGGCCTGGATGGCGCGCTCGTCGTCCACGATGAGGATGTGCTCGCCGGCCATCAGGAGGTCCCCACGGGTGGCGCGCTCTCCACGGGTGGCGCGCTCTCCACGGGCGCCGTCGCGGCCAGCCGACCCACGGGCAGCTCGACCACGAAGCGCGTCCCCCGGGGCATGGCGTCCTCGACCCAGATGGTGCCGCCGTGATCGGTGACGATCTGGTGCACGATGGGCAGGCCCAGGCCCGTGCCGTTGGCCTTGGTGGAGAAGTAGGGCAAGAAGAGCCGCTCCTTGTCCTCGGCGGGGATGCCGTGGCCGTCGTCGGCGACCACGATGCGGGCCCGGCGGCTCTCCGGCATCCAGATGGTCTCGACGGAGACCTGGCCCGTGCCGGCGACGGCCTCCACGGCATTGTCGACGAGGTTGAGCACGGCCCGCTTGATCTGGTCGGGATCCACGTCCACCGCCGGCATGTCGGGCGAGAACGAGGACTTGATGGCGAGGCCGGGGTGCGACTCGCGATAGAGCACGACCACGCCCTCGAGCAGGCGCCCGAGATCGGTCTCCTTGGGCTGGAGGGCGGGCATCCGCGCGAAGCGGGAGAACTCGTCCACGAGCTGCTTGAGCGCCTCCACTTCCTCGACGATGGTGCCCGTGGCCTCTTCGAGCAGGCGCTTGTCCTCGGGGCTCCGGTTGGTCGAGAGCCGTCGACGCAGGCGCTCTGCGGAGAGCTGGATCGGCGTGAGCGGGTTCTTGATCTCGTGCGCGATTCGCTGGGCGACCTCGCGCCAGGCGGCCAGGCGCTGGGCCTTCAGGAGCTCGGTCAGGTCGTCGAAGACGAGCACCATGCCGAGGTACTGGCCGGCGGAACCCTTGAGGGTGGTCGCCGCGGCGAGCAGGGTGACGGCGTGCCCTTCGCGGCGCAGGTGGACTTCGCGCTCCAGCGTGCCCTCGCGCAGGCGATTCATGCGCTGGATGAGCGCGCCGATCTCCGCGTGGAGGGGGGAGCGCAGCACCGCGGAGCCGGCCTGCCCGAGGGCGGTGGCGCCGGCGACCCCGAGCATGCGCTCGGCCGCGCCGTTGATGGTGGTGATGCGGCCCGCGGAATCGAGCGAGAGCACCCCCGTGGCCACCGCCTCCAGCACGGTCTCGGTGTAGTGACGGCGCTGCTCGACTTCCTGATGCTTGGCCTGGAGGTCGCGGTACGTCTCCTGCAGCCTGGTCTGCGACGAGGCGAGATCGCCCGTCATCCGGTTGAAGGAGTCGACGAGGACGCCCAGCTCGTCGTCGGCCCGCACCTGGACCTTGTAGTCGAGATGGCCTGCGGCCACCGCGCGCGTCCCCTCGGCCAGCATCTGCACGGGCTCCGTTATGCCTCGCGCCAGGTAGAGGCCGAACCAGGTCGCGGAGAAGACGATGACGAGGGTCATGAGCAGGAAGAGCAGGATGTAGATACCCTTCAAGGGCTGCCTCAGGAGCTTGAGCTGCTTGTACTCCTGGAAGGCCTGGGTGATGCCGCGCAGCCTCGTCTCCAGGCGCTGTGGCACGTAGCTGCCCACGACCAGGGCTCCGACCACGGCCTTGTCGCCGCGGATCGGCACGATCGCCTGGATCATGTCTCCCTGGTCCAGCTCGTGGACGGTGGTCAGTTCCTGCCCGGCGAGGGCCTGCCGGAGCTGCTCCCGGTTGACCGAGCGCGTGAGCACGGAGGCGAGCCCGGGGTCCTTGGCGTGGACCACGCCCACCCCGCCGCGATTGAAGACCGTGACGGCGGCGAGCCCCAGGCGCTCCTGCTGACCGTTCAGGTAGGTGGTCAGCACGGGGCGCTGGGCGAGGCCCATGAAGCCCTCGCGGGAGACGACGTCGGCCATGTAGCGCGCGTGGCGCAGGACCATGGCCTCCTGCCCCTGGTAGAACGTCTGAGCGACCTCGAGGGCCTGGTCGAGGGGCTTCTCGACCTGCGGCTTGAACCACCCCTCGATCGAGGTGTTGATGAAGTTGGAGGCGATGATGAAGATCAAGATGGCCGGCGTGAGGGCCAGCGACAGGAAAGCCAGGACGAGCTTGGCCTTGAAGCGGGCGCCCAGCACCTTCTGCTTTCGCTCGAAGGCGAGCTTGACGAGATTGCGGAAGAGCAGGACCACGAGGAGAACGAGGACGATCAGGTTCAGGTTGAAGAGGGCGAACACGGCCAGGTTGGAGGCGAGGGGAATCTGGGGCGAGTGGATCCAGACCCTGAACCCCCACCAGGCGGCCAGGAGGAGACCGAGCGCGCACAAGACGAGCAGCACATTGCGCCGCCGCTTGCCGCGGATCTCGATGGGATTGTCCGTGGTCAGCGGGCTCACTGGCGTCTCGTAGGCGTGAGGAGCGGCGACTGCACCCAGTCGGTCTCGGCCGCCTCGCCGCTGTAGCGGGCGAGCCACGTGTTGACCCCGTTCAGCGAGACGGCGGCGCGGAGGCGCACGAAGTAGAGCTCGTGCGGGTCGAGGGAGGCGTCGGGGGCGAGCTTGCCCACCCGGAGCTCGGACACCACGCGCTGGGCCTCGCGAAGCTGCTTGGTCACGAAGGGCTCGCGCTCCTCTCCGGCCGTGGAGGCGACCTTGTACTCCTTGGTGGCCGGGTTATAGGTCACCTGGCGATCGATGGTGCGCGACTGGATCAACCGGTTGCGGAACCGCTGCTGCCACAGCTCGACCATGAAGCGCACGTGCACGGGCACGCCGCTGTGCAGGCTTTCGTGCAAATCGGAAGGGACGGCCCCGAGGAGCACGCCCTGCACGGTGACGTCGAAGTCGTTCAGGAAGACCGAGAGGCCGGTGATCCTGAGGTCACTCTGGGCTCGGGTGGCCACAGGGGGCAGACAGAGCAGAAGCAGCAGCAGGGCGACCAGGGCGATCACCCGCGAGCGCGTCGAGCGGGTCAGGAGGCGAGATCTAGGCATATGCCGGACACGCCATTATATCGTCCGGCCCGGCCCGGGAGCTTGAGAAGTGGGTGTGGCTAAAGAGCGGCGATGCCCGGACGCGGGGACAGGCTCCCCCCCGGGATGATGGTGTCGGCGGGGTGGAGACGGGCGCGGCTGGGACGAGGACGGCGCTCGGCGGCGAAGGCCCGTCTCACGGCGGCCGCCAGCTCGTGATTGAGGGCGTGCCCCCCGTTCTTCCCGGTGACGTGCCCGCAGAGCGGGCGGCCCAGGAGCCAGAGATCGCCCACGAGGTCGAGGATCTTGTGGCGGACGAACTCGTCCTCGAAGCGGAGGCTGTCGTTGAGGACGGCGCGCTTCCCGACCACCACCGCGTTGTCGAGCGACCCACCCCGGGCGAGCCCGTTCTTCCTCATCGTCGGCACGTCCTTGAGGAAGCCGTACGTGCGCGCGGCCGCCAGCTCGTCGACGAAGGCCGCCTCGGTCACCTCGAGCGAGACGATCTGCTGGCCGATCACCGGATGCGGATTGTCGAGCGTGTAGGTGACGCGGAAGCAGTCCGACGGCGTGATCTCGAGCCAGCGATGGCCGTCGCCCACCCGGATGGGCTCGCGCAGGACGAGGGGCCGGCGCGGGACGGGCAGCGGCGCGGCGCCCGCCGAATACAGGAGATCCACGAATGGCTTGGCGCTGCCGTCGAGGGCCGGCACTTCCTCCGCGTCGACGTCCACGACCAGGTTGTCGATGCCGAGAGCGGCCGCGGCCGCCATGAGGTGCTCGATGGTCCGCACGCGGACGCCAAAGGCTCCCACCGTGGTCGCGGCGCGTCCATCCACGACATGCTCGATGTCGGCGGGAACGAGAGTGCCGTCGGCGGCGCGGAAGAGAATGCCGGTATCGGCGGCGGCCGGGGTGAGGGTCAGCAGAACCGGCTCGCCGGAGTGGAGACCTATGCCTTCTACGCTGACCTTCCGTCTGATGGTTCGCTGAAGGTCCATGCCCGGCGGGGGTATTAGCAATGCAGGTGCCACGGGGACGGGTCAGCGGCAAACTGCTGACTTGAAGAGCGTTTCTCTCCTGCGGCTTGATTGCCGACCCGGTGATTCGATGCGTGAAATACACGGCCTTCGGGCGCTTCTGTCTCATTTCCGCAACGAAAAAAAACTTTGAAATCAAGGGGAAGCGTGGTCACGCGGCGCCACCGGCAAGATCGCCATACCTCGACTGGAGGAGCGCCAGGCCCACCGGCCCGGCCGTTTCGGTGCGAAGGATGCGCGGGCCCAGGCGACCGCAGATGGCTCCAGCCTGGCGGAGGGCATCGGCCTCGTCATCACCCAGGCCGCCCTCGGGGCCCACCACGAGCGTGGCGTGAGGGCAGGGCGGGGGCGGGAGCAGCGGTTGCAGCGGCTCGGTCGCACCCTCCCACAGACAGACGAGAAGGCCGAACGGCCCGCCCTGCGCGAGCCACGGGCCGAGGCTCATGGGCTGAGCGATCTCTGGAATGACGCCGCGGCCGCTCTGCTTGGCCGCCTCCTTGGCGACGCGCTGCCAGCGCGCGACTCGCGCGGCCGCGCGCCTCGGCTCCATGCGCACGACGGCACGCGCGGTGGCCAGGGGAACGATGCGCGCGACGCCCAGCTCGGTGGCCATGCGGATGATCCCCTCCATCTTCTCGCCCTTCGGAATGCCCTGGGCGAGCACGAGGCGGCAGGGCGACTCGCTCGCCGCCTCCTCGCGAGCGAGGACGGTGCCCTCGGCGCCACGCGGGCCGACCCGCTCGATCCGCACGGTCAGCACGCCACCGGCTCCGTCGAGAGCTTCGACCACCGCGCCCACGCCGAGTCGCAGCACGCGCGTGAGATGGCGGCTCTCCTGGGCGTCGAATGCGACGCGCGTGCCCGAGACGGCCTCCGGGCGGACGTGAAAGCGGCTCATGCCGCAACGGCCCGCAGACGAAGCCCGGACCAACCCTCGATCACGAGCTTCTCTTCGAGGGCAAAGCCGGCGCCCGCGAGCGCCTCGGCGACCTCGGCGTCCTCGTGCTCCAGGATGCCGCCCAGGATGAGATGGCCACCCGGGGCGACGAGGCGGCGGTACCGCTCAGCCAGGGCGAGGTGGGTGTGGGCGAGCAGGTTGGCCAGGACGAGCGGGAAGGGCGGCTTGTCCTGGAGGAGCTCGGGGCCGGCAAGGAGAAGATCGAGGCGATCGGCGCAGTCGTTCACCGTGGCATTCCGACGCGCGGCGGCGATGGCGTCCGGGTCGATGTCGAGACCCAGCACCCGTGGGGCGCCCAGCTTGAGGCAGGCGATGGCGAGGATGCCCGTGCCCGTGCCGATGTCCAGGACCAGGTCGGGCGGCGCCTCGCCGACGGCCGCGTCCAGCAGGGCCAGGCACCCTTCGGTGCTGCCGTGATGCCCGGTGCCGAAGGCGCGCCCCGGCTCGATGACGACGGTGACCCGCCCGGGACTCTCGGCGCGCTCCCAGGACGGACGCACCCAGAGCCGGCGCCCGATCGCGCGGGGGGGAAACGACTGCTGCCAGGCGCTGGCCCACGCTTCTTCGACGAGGGGCGCGATCTCGATCTGGCCCGGCGCCGTCGCGAAGCCGAGGGCCCGGAGCTCGGCCGCATAGGCGGCCACGCCCGCCACCAGTCCCGTCGAGGAGGCGCTGTCGGGGAAGAACGCGCGGACGCGCGGCGGCTCCGCCGGTCCCTCTTCCTCGACGACGCCGAGCGCGCCCTGCTCCCAGAGGAAATTCGTGAAGCCTTCGGAGGTGTCGGGCGAGGTGGGGACGGTCAGCTGCCAGAAGCCCATGGAGGCGGGACCGCTACCTCGGACGGGGCTTCAACCGCCGAAGAGCTTCTTCATGCGCTCGAGGAAGGAGGAAAGCAGCGGGCCCGAGGACTCTTTCGAGGCCTCCCGAAGCTCCTCGAGAAGCTGGCGCTCGCGCGCGCTCAGCCTCGCCGGCACCTCGACCACGACCTCGTAGACGGCATTGCCGCGGCCGCGACCGCGCAGGTGGGGCATGCCCTTGCCCTTGATGAAGAGGCGCTGCCCCGGCTGGGTGCCGGCGGGCACGTGGAGGCGCGCCTTGCCGTCGAGGACGGGCACGTCGACCTCGTCGCCCAGGCAGACCTGGGGATACGTCAGGGGCAGCTCGCATACGAGATCGGCGCCCTGTCGCACGAAGATCTCGTGCGGGCGGATCTGGAGGAGCACGTAGAGATCGCCCGGATGCCCGCCGGCGAGGCCGCCCTCGCCTTCGCCGGTGAGGCGGAGCTGATTGCCGTCCTCGACGCCGGGCGGGATGGTGACCTTGAGGAGCTTCTCGCGCGCCACCCGCCCCGCGCCTGCGCAGCTCCTGCACGGGTGGCGGTTGATGCGTCCCGCCCCCGCGCAGGTGGGACAGGGTCGCGCCACGGTGAGGAACCCTTGCGAGAAGCGGACCTGCCCTTGCCCACGGCAGGTGCCGCAGACCTCGGGCGTGGTGCCGGTCTCCTGACCCGAGCCGTCGCACGTCTCGCAGGTCTCGTGCCGCGGGATCTGGATCTTGGTCTCGGTTCCGGCGGCCGCCTCCTCGAGCGAGATCTCGAGCCGGTACTGGAGGTCGGCGCCCCGTCGCGCCCGGCTGCGTCGGCCCCCGCCACCCCCTCCTCCGAAAAATCCCTCGAAGAGATCTTCGAAGATGGTGCCGAAGCCTGCCTCGAACCCGGAGGGCGATGCCCCCACGCTGCCGAACCGGTCATACTGCGCGCGCTTGTCGGGGTCGGAGAGCACGGCGTAGGCCTCGCTGACTTCCTTGAAGCGCGCCTCCGCGGCGGGATTGCCGGGGTTCTTGTCAGGGTGGAATTGCCGTGCGAGGTTGCGGTAGGCCTTCTTGAGCTCGGCGTCCTCGGCGTCGCGCCCGACGCCGAGGACGGTGTAGTAGTCCTTGGCCGCCACTAGGACGGATCGGGAGCCATGGCCACCGTGACCATGGCGGGGCGGAGCACGCGCCCGTTGAGGACATAGCCGTGGGCCGTCTCGTTCACCACCGTGCCCTCGGGCGCGCCCGGTCCTGCGGGCACGCGCGCGACGGCCTCGTGCCGCTCGGGGTCGAAGGGCTGGCCGACAGAGACGAACGGCGTCACCCCGACCTTTTCCAGGGCGCGCAGCAGCTCGCGCTGGATCAGCTCGACACCGGAGACGACAGCGGCGGCCCCGGGCTCGTTCCGGGCGGCCGCCAGGGCCCGCTCGAAGTTGTCGAGGACGGGCAGGAGCTCGCGCACGAGCGACTCGGTGGCATAGCGCGTGTAGTCCTCGCGCTCCCGGGCCGCGCGCTTCTTGGCGTTGTCGAACTCCGCGGCCGCCCGGAGATAACGGTCGCGCTGCTCGTCGGCCTCACGGGTCTTGGCCTCCAGGGCCTCGCGGAGCCTCTGGATCTCGTCTTCGGCGGTCAGGAACAGATCGTCGGCATCGGCCATGATACAGAAAGTATAGCAGACCAAACCGAGTGCTTCGGCGGCTAACCGGGCAGGTAGAGCTCGCGCTGGACCCTTGACAGGGAATCGGAGACGAGGCGGGCGGTCTCGTCCACGAGCGAGATGACGTCTCCGTATTGCATGCGACGGGGGCCGACCACACCCAGCACGCCCAGGACCTGGCCGCGATACGTATAGGTCGAGGTGATGAGGCTGCACTCGCGCATGTCCTCGACGGGATTCTCGCCGCCGATGAGGACCTGGACGCCACGCTCCTCCGCCATGCGCGTGAGGAGATCCACGAGCCGCGCCTTCTCCTCGAAGGCCCGCAAGAGCCCGCGCATGGTGCCCACGTCGCTCAGGTCGGGATGGTCGAGCAGGTTGATGGCGCCGCTGATGTAGAGATTGCGGTCGCGCAGGAGCCCGACGATCTGGTCGAGGAGCCCGCGGCTCCGCGTCCACAGGGGATCGAGGGGATCGGCGGGCCGCTCGATGTCTTCCACGATGGCCTGGAAGGTCTTGCCGCGGTAGCGACGCGTCAGGATTCGCCCGATCTCGCGCAATTCCTCGACGCTGGGACGCGGCATCGGCGTGAGCGCGCGCGCGGTCACCCAGCCCGTGTCCGTGACGACCACGGCGAGCGCGCGGTCCTCACCGAGGCCGACCAGCTCGATGCGATCGAGGGCCGTGCGGCGCAGCGGGGGGGCGAGGAGCATGCCCGTCATGTGGGTGCCGTCGGAGAGGCGGGTCGGCGTCTCGGCCATCAGCCGCTCGGCGCCATCGGTCGACGGAGTGGCGGCCTCCGCGGTCTTCTGGCCACCCGGCGCGGCCTTCCAGGGCACCTCGCCCAGGACGTTGACGTAGAAGCGGTAGGCCTTGTCCGTGGGCACGCGCCCCGCCGAGGTGTGCGGGTGCGTGAGGAAGCCCATGTCCTCGAGATCGGCCATGGCGTTGCGGATGGTGGCGGGCGACAGGCCGCGGACGTGTCGACGGGCGACGGAGCGCGAGCCCACGGGCTGCGCGGTCTCGACATACTCCGCGATGACGGCCAGCAGCACCTGGCGGAGACGCGGATCCAGCGTGGGCTCGGACATGATGTCGCCCATTCTACATCGTCACAGGAGCTCCATGAAGAGGGCGTCGGAGAGGAGAAAGCCCGGCTCGGTGAGGCGGGCCCGGCCGCCCTCGGTGACGAGAAGTCCGCGCTCCGTCCACGCCGCGAGCACTCCGCGGAGGCGGGGGCCATCGACGGCCACGCGCTCCTCCATCCACCGGGCGGGCACGCCCTCGCGCATCCTGAGACCGAGCATGAGCCGCTCCGCCATGCGCTGGCGCGGCGTCAAGGTCTCGTGGGAGTCAACCGGGGCTAGGCCGTCCGCGATCATGGCCGCCCAGCGATCGACGGGCTTGACGTTGGCGTATCGCACGTCGCCGAGGTAGCCGCAGGCCCCAGGCCCGAAGCCCAGGTACTCCTCGGCGCGCCAGTAGATCTGGTTGTGCGCGGAGCGATGGCCGGGGCGGGCATAGTTCGAGACTTCGTAGTGCTCGAAGCCTGCCTCCGCCGCGAGCTCCGTCATCAGCCGATACTGGGCGGTCGTGATCTCCTCCGGGGGCATGAGGATTGGACTTTCACTCGCCTCGGCCGGTGGGGGCCCAGCCCCACGACGTCCTGCGGCTCGAATCTCTGGACTTTCGCTCGCCTCGGTCGGTGGGGGCCCAGCCCCACGACGTCCTGCGGCTCGCAGGGCAGACACGCCGCGCGCGTGCCAGAGACTGCCCTCGTCGAGCGTGAGAGCATAGGCGGAGAGATGATCCGGCTGCCAGCCCAGCACGCCTTTGACCGTGGCCTCCCAGGTCGGCAGATCGAGCCCGGGAAGGCCGTAGATGAGATCTGCGCTGACATCGGAGAAGCCCGCGGCACGGGCGGCGTCGAAGGCTTCGCGCGCCTGCGCCGCGGTGTGGAGCCGATCGAGCGTGGGCAGGATGCGGTCGTCGAGGCTCTGGACTCCGAGGCTGATCCGCGTGACGCCGGCATGCCGATAGCCGGCGAGCCGCTCGACGCTGACGGATTCGGGATTGCACTCCACGGTGATCTCGGCGGAAGGCTCGAGGGGAAAGTGCGCGCGCAGACGGTCCAGGATCGCCGCCATGGCCTCGGGGGGCAGCAAGGATGGTGTGCCGCCGCCCAGGAAGACGCTCTTGAGATGGACCGCGGCCGCCCACGGCGCCGTCGCGGCCAGGCCGATCTCGCCGAGGAGGGCGGGCACGAAGCGCGCGACCGCGCCGGGCGCGTCGGGCGCGGTGTTGAAGGAGCAGTAACCGCACCGCTGAGTACAGAACGGGATATGCAGGTACGCGCCCAGCGCGTTCGCGCTCGGCTTCCACGTGGCAAAGCTCATTGCCACTTACCTGCAGGCGGTCTGGCTAGGGAAGCCAGTGACCTAGCCGGCTCCACCGCGGCCAGTGGCTCTCCGCGTTCCAGGACCAGTAGATGAGGAAGGCCTTGCCTCGGATCTTGTCGCGATGGACGAAGCCCCAGTAGCGGCTGTCCTGGGAATTGTCGCGGTTGTCGCCCATGACGAAGTAAGAGCCCGCGGGGACCACGAGGGGATCGCACGCGTAGAGATACCCGCAGTGCGCGGAGGGCACGGCGGGGATGGAGCCCGGACGCACGTAGGGCTCGTCGATCAGGCGCCCGTTGAGGATGACCCGGTTGTCCTGCACCTGCACGGTGTCGCCCTCCACGGCCACGATGCGCTTGATGAAGTCCCGGCTCTCGTCGTTCGGGTACTTGAAGACGACGATGTCCCCGCGCCGCGGCTTGCGCAGCCCGGGCAGGTGAGCGTCCGTGAGGGGGAGCTCGGCGCCGTAGAGGAACTTGTTGACGAGGATGTAGTCGCCCACGAGGAGCGTGTCCATCATGGAGCCCGACGGGATGGTGAAGGCCTGCACCCCGCATTGCCGGATCACCAGGGCCAGGAGCACGGCGATGAAGATCGCCTCCGCGTACTCGCGGACGAGAGACTTTCGCCTCACGGGGGCGACGGTCTCCGCGGGCGACGGAGTCTCTTCCGGCTTGGTCTGGGTGCCGTTGATCGTCATGCTCAGCTCTTGAGGACCGACAGGAACGCCTCCTGCGGCACCTCGACCTTGCCGACCTGCTTCATGCGCTTCTTGCCCTCCTTCTGCTTCTCGAGCAGCTTCCGCTTGCGCGTGATGTCGCCGCCATAGCACTTGGCGGTGACGTTCTTGCCCATGGCCTTGACCGTCTCCCGCGCGATGACGCGGCTGCCGATGGCCGCCTGGATGGCGACTTCATAGAGCTGCCGCGGAATGACGCCGCGGAGCTTCTCGGTCAGCGTCTTGCCCTTCTCGTAGGCCTTCTCCCGGTGCACGATGACGGACAGGGCGTCCACGGGATCGCCGTTGAGGAGGATGTCGAGCTTGACCATCTCCGACTCGCGGAACTCCAGGAAGTCGTAATCGAACGAGGCGTAGCCCTTGGAGATCGACTTGAGCTTGTCGTAGAAGTCCACCACGATCTCGGAGAGAGGAAAGTCGAACTGGATGTGGCAGCGCTTGCCGAGGTACTCCAGCGACTTGTGCTCGCCCCGCTTGTCCTGGGCGAGCTTGTAGATCTCGCTCATGAACTCGGTGGGCACGAAGACCGACCCGCGCACGTACGGCTCCTCGATGCGCTCGAT
Source organism: Candidatus Rokuibacteriota bacterium (assembly GCA_003220345.1). Lineage (GTDB taxonomy): Bacteria > Methylomirabilota > Methylomirabilia > Rokubacteriales > CSP1-6 > AR37. Next base: position 19,025 of record QHSC01000110.1, read on the forward strand.
CTTGTCCACGGGGGGCAGCTTCGAGGGATTCTCCACCTCGATGGTCTCACCCTCGGTGGTGACGACCCGGAAGCGCACGCTGGGGGCGGTCACGATGAGCGAGAGGCTGAACTCGCGCTCGAGGCGCTCCTGGACGATCTCGAGATGGAGCATGCCCAGGAAGCCGCAGCGGAATCCATAGCCGAGGGCGAGCGAGGTCTCGGGCTCGAAGTTGAACGCGCTGTCGTTGAGCCTGAGCTTCTCGAGGGCATCGCGCAATCCCTCGTAGTCGGTGTCCTCGATGGGATAGAGCCCCGCGAAGACCATGGGCTTGGCGTCGCGATAGCCGGGGCAGGCCTCGGCCGTGGGCCGCAGGACGTCCGTGATGGTCTCGCCCATCTTGGCGTCGGCCACGCGCTTGATGGAAGCGGTGAGAAACCCGACCTGGCCGGCGGAGAGCTCCTCCACGGGGCGCATGTCGGGGGCGAAGACGCCGACCTGCTGGACCTCGTAGGTCTTGCCGTTGGACATGAGGAGCACGCGCATGCCCGCCCGCACGCGGCCGTCCATGAGGCGGATGTAGACGACCACGCCCTGATAGGAATCGTAGAAGGAGTCGAACACGAGGGCCTTGAGGGGCGCCTCGGGGTCGCCGGTGGGCGGCGGGATACGCGTGACGATGGCCTCGAGCACCTCGGGCACGCCCGTCCCGTGCTTGGCCGAGATGGTCAGCGCCTCGTCACCGTCGAGCCCGAGGGCCTCGGTGATCTGGGCGCGAGTGCCCTCCACGTCGGCGGCGGGCAGGTCGATCTTGTTGATGACGGGGACGATCTCGAGCCCGCTGTCGTAGGCGAGGTAGAAATTGGCGAGGGTCTGGGCCTCCACGCCCTGGCCCGCGTCCACCACGAGGAGGGCGCCCTCGCAGGCGGCGAGGGAGCGGGACACCTCGTAGGAGAAGTCCACGTGGCCGGGCGTGTCGATCAGGTTGAGCGTGTACTCCTGCCCGTCGCGGGCCGTGTAGAGCAGACGCACGGTGTGCGCCTTGATGGTGATGCCGCGCTCTTTTTCCAGATCCATCGAGTCGAGGACCTGGCCCACGGCCTTCTTGGCGTCCATGGTGCCCGTGAGCGACAGCAGCCGGTCCGCCAGCGTGGACTTGCCGTGGTCGATGTGGGCGACGATGGAGAAGTTGCGGATACGCGAGGTGGGCATCGTTCTCAGGATAACACGCGAGGAAACACCGTGGGTCAGCGGGCGAGGCGCGCGCCCGAGGGCACGACGGCGCCATCCTCGAGCACGACACCGGGGCCGACCTGGGCGTGCGCGCCGATGCGGGCGCCCGCGCCCACGACGCAGTCGCGGAGCACGGCGCCGGCGCCGACGGAGACGCGCTCCCAGAGGACGGCGCCCGTCACGGATGCCGCGGGGCCGATCTGGCAGCCGGGGCCGAGCACGGTAAGGGAGCCGACGCGGCAATCTTCCTCGAGGCGGCTGCCCGCGCCGATGACCACGGGCGCGGTCACGGCCACGCGGGCGCCCAGGTCCACGTCCTCGGCGATCCACCGCCGCGAGGCGCCGGGGCTGTCGGGCATCACGTCGGTGGCCACGCGGCCGGCCAGGAGATCGAGCTGGGCCTGGCGGTACTTTTCCGGATTGCCGATGTCGAGCCAGTAGGCGGTCGAGATCCAGCCGAAGAAGGGCACCCCGTCGGTGACGAGAGCGGGGAAGAACTCGCGCTCGATCGAGACAACGCGGGCAGGGGGGATGCGCTCGAGGAGCGCGGCGTCCAGCACGTAGATGCCGGCATTGATGGTGTTGACCGTCTGGTCTTCCGCCGACGGCTTCTCGATGAAGCGGCGGACGCGGCCGTCCTCGGCGACGTCCACGAGTCCGTAGGGGCCGGGGTCCTCGACGGGCGTCAGGTAGATGCTCGCGCGGGCGCCGCGCTCCGCGTGGAAGCGCAGCATGGCCGTGATGTCGGCGTCCGTGAGGATGTCGCCGTTGAGCACGACCACCCGCCCGCGCACGAGGTCCGCCGCGTTCCGCACCCCGCCCGCCGTACCGAGGGGCGTTTCCTCGACGGCGTAGGCGAGCTCGACGCCGAAGCGGCTCCCGTCGCCCATCGCGCCGCGCACCTCGTCGACCATGTGGGAGCAGGAGAGCACGGCGCGGTGGACGCCGTGGCGCTTGAGCAGGGCCAGCTGATACGCCAGGAAGGGAATGTTCAGCAGGGGGACGATGGACTTGGGACGGGCATGCGTCAGCGGCCGCAACCGCGTGCCCTGGCCCCCGGCCAGGATGACGGCCGTTAGGGCGCCGGTGTCCAGGGCTCCGCCTCGCTCAACAGCATGACGGGGATGCCGTCACGGATGGGGAAGGCCTTGCGGCAGCGCTGGCAGATGATGCGCGTCTCCTCGAAGAGGAGATCGCCCTTGCACGCCGGGCAGGCCAGGATGGCTCGGAGTTCCTCGTCGATCATCGCGAAAGCTCCTTCTTGAAGAAGTCGTAGGTTCGGGCGAGGCCCTCGTCGAGGGCCACGGTGGGGCGCCAGCCGAGGACCCGCTCGGCCAGCTTGGCATCCAGACAGCTCCGCCGCTGCTCGCCGGGGCGCCCGGGGCCGTGCTGGGCCGCCACGCGCGAGCCGGCTGCCCTCGTGAGCCCGGCGTAGATGTCGTTGACGGAGGTCTCGATGCCCGTCGCGATGTTGATCCCGCCCGTGGCCTCGGGACGTTCGAGGGCGAGGAGATTGGCCCGGGCCACGTCGCCGACGTAGACGAAATCGCGCGTCTGCCCGCCATCTCCGTTGATGATCGACGTCTGGCCCGTGAGCAGCCGGTGGCAGAAGATGGCCACCACGCCCGCCTCGCCCTGGTGGTTCTGGCGCGGGCCGTAGATGTTGGCGTAGCGGAGCGAGATCCCGCTGACGCCGAAGATCTGCGTCCACGCGCCGACGTAGAGCTCCATGGCGACCTTGGTGATGCCGTAGGGCGACATGGGCAGGCTGGCATGCGTCTCCGGCGTGGGAAGGACGTCGGTGTCGCCGTACCCCGCGCCGCCGCTGGAGGAGTAGATCATGCGGCGGACCCCGAAGCGCCGGCAGCAGTCGAGCAGGTTGAGCCCGCCTCCCACGTTGACGGAGGCGTCGAAGACGGGATCGGTGACGGAGCGGCCGACCGCCGCCTGCGCGGCGAGGTGGGCGACGACCGCGGGCCGCTCGGTGGCGAAGACCTCGGCGAGGCGGTTGCTGCGGAGGTCGACCGCGTGGAGCTTTGCGCGGGGGCTGACCCACGCGCGATTGCCCGTGGAGAGATTGTCCACGACCGCGACCTCATGGCCCGCGCCGAGAAAGGTGTCCACGACGTGGGAGCCGATGAACCCCGCGCCGCCCGTGACGAGGATCTTCACGCGACGCGTCCCGCCGCGCGATACCACTCGACGGTGCGGGCGAGCCCTTCCTCGACCTCCACGATGGGCTCCCATCCGAGGACGCGCCGCGCCTTGCCGATGTCGGGCTGGCGCACCTTGGGGTCGTCCGTGGGCAGGGGGCCGAAGACGATGTCGCTCCGGGAGCCGGTGGCGCGGAGCACGTGCTTGGCCAGCTCGAGGAGGGTCATTTCCCGTGGATTGCCGAGATTGACGGGATCGTTGACGGGCGCGTGCATGAGCCGCCAGATCCCCTCCACGAGATCGGAGACGTAGGTGAAGGAGCGGGTCTGCGAGCCGTCGCCGTAGACGGTCAGCGGCTCGCCGGCCAGGGCCTGGCGGATGAAGGTGGGGATGGCGCGGCCATCCGTGAGGCGCATGCGCGAGCCATACGTGTTGAAGATCCGCACGATGCGCGAGTCGAGGCCATGCACGCGGTGATAGGCCATGGTCATGGCCTCCGCGAAGCGCTTGGCCTCGTCGTACACGCCCCGCGGGCCCACGGGATTGACGTTGCCCCAGTAGTCCTCGCGCTGCGGGTGCACGAGGGGGTCGCCGTAGACCTCGGAGGTCGAGGCCAGCAGCAGCTTGGCCCCGCGCGCCTTGGCGAGGCCGAGCGCCTTGTGGGTGCCGAGGGAGCCCACCTTCAGCGTCTGGATGGGCAGCTCGAGGTAGTCGATGGGCGAGGCGGGACTGGCGAAGTGGAGCACGTAGTCGAGATCGCCCTTGACGGAGAGGAAATTGGTGACGTCGTACTCGACGAAGACGAAGCGCGGGTCCTGGATGTGACGGATGTTGTCGAGGGAGCCCGTGAGCAGGTTGTCCATGCAGACCACCTCGCAACCATTGCCGAGCAGGAAGTCGCAGAGGTGGGAGCCGATGAAGCCCGCGCCGCCGGTGACGAGGACGCGCAACGGAGCGTCCTCAGGCCGGCAGGACGGGCTTGCGTCCGACGGAGTGGTACTCGAAGCCGAGCCGGCGCATGCGCTCCGGCTCGTAGAGGTTGCGCCCGTCGAAGATGACGGGGCGGCGCAGGAGGCCGCGGAGGCGCTCGAGGTTGAGGTACTTGAACTCGTTCCACTCCGTGATGAGCACGGCGGCGTCCGCCCCCTGGGCCGCCTCGTACGGCGAGCTCGCGAAGGCGACGCCGGCGGGCAGGAGGGGCCGGGCATTGTCCATGGCCACGGGGTCATAGGCCCGGACGCGCGCGCCCGTCTGGTGGAGGAGATGGATGACCTCGACGCTCTTGGCCTCGCGCATGTCGTCGGTGTTGGGCTTGAAGGCCAGACCCAGCACGGCCACCACCTTGTCGTCGAGCGGGCCGAGGGCCTTGCCGATGCTCTCCACGAGGTGCGTGGCGCGCTCGCGATTGATGTCCGCCACCGACCGCAGGAGCTTGAAATCGTAGCCGAGCTGGCCCGCCGTGTGGGTGAGCGAGTCGACGTCCTTGGGGAAGCACGAGCCGCCGTAGCCGAGGCCGGCCTGCAGGAAGGCGCCCCCGATGCGCGGGTCGAGCCCCATGCCCTTCATGACCTGGGTCACGTCCGCTCCCGCCGCCTCACAGATGTTGGCGATGGCGTTGATGAAGGAGATCTTGGTGGCGAGGAAGGCGTTCGAGGCGTACTTGATGACCTCGGCGGAGGGGAGATCGGTGATGATCATGGGCCGCTCGAGGGGGGCGTACAGCTCGACGAGGGTCATGGCCACCTGCTGGGTGGGCGCGCCGATCACGATGCGATCGGGACGCAGGGTGTCCTCGATGGCGGAGCCCTCGCGGAGGAACTCGGGATTCGACACGACGTCGAACTCCATGGGGCGCGGCTGGTGCCGGCTGATGACTTCCCGCACGAGCTCGCCCGTGCCCACGGGCACCGTCGATTTGTTGACCACGACCTTGTAGCGGTCCATGCCGCGGCCGATCTCGGCAGCCACCGCCTCGACCTGGGAGAGGTCGGTCTCGCCCGTGTCCTTGGGCGGGGTGCCCACCGCGATGAAGATGACGTCGGCGTGGCGTATGCCCGCGCCCATGTCGGTGGTGAAGGAGAGGCGCCGGTCATCCACGTTGCGGGCGACCATCTCCTCGAGACCCGGCTCGTAGATGGGCATGCGGCCCGCGCGCAGGGCCTCGATCTTGTCGCGGTCCTTGTCCACGCAGACGATGTCGTTGCCGAGGTCGGCGAAGACCGCCCCCGTCACGAGTCCGACATATCCGGTGCCGACGACGCAGATGTTCATGGGTGAGTTTCTTCGGGCGCCTTAGGATACCAAAGGCGCGGCCAGGGACCAACCCTCACCCGCACCCGGAGAAAAGGGCGCGGGTGAGGCGGGGCGATCAGGACACGAGGCGCCAGATCAGGCGCTCGGCGACCATGCCCGCGAAGAGCAGGAGGAGATAGAAGTTGGAGAAGAGGAAGAGCGAGAGCCAGCCGCGCTGATCTTCCGGATGCCGCGCAAACTTGATGGCGAGCCACATGAGGCGCCCGCCCAGCACGGCGGCCACACCGAGCGAGATGGGTCCGCCGACGCCGAAAGTGGGCGCGGCCAGCGACCAGGCGGTGAGCCCCGAGGCGTAGAGCAGGATGAGCCGCGCGGTGCCCTCGACGCCCACGACCTCGCTGACCATCGGGAAGCCGCCCGAGGCGTAGTCGCTGCGATAGCGGAGGGCGAGCGCCCAGAAGTGCGGCATCTGCCAGAGGAAGAGAATGCCGAAGAGCACGATGGCGCCCGCGTCGGTGAGACGGCCGCCGCCCGCGACCCAGCCGATGACGGGCGGGATGGCGCCGGGAATGGCGCCGGGGACGGCGGCGAAGGGCGACCTCGGCTTGAGCCACGGCGTGTAGACGCCGTTGTAGAAGAGGGCGGCCACGAGCCCGAGCACGCCGGCCGTCCGGCCTATGCCGACCCAGAGAATGACGGCGCCCGCGACCATGGCGAGCGCCGCGAAGGCCAGCGCGTGGGCGTGGGCGAGCCGACCCGAGGGCAGCGGGCGATTGGCCGTGCGCGCCATCAAGGCGTCGCGGTCGCGCTCCTGGACTTGATTCAGGGCCGAGGCGCCCGAGGACAGCAGCATCACGCCCAGGAGCACGATCAGCCCGTGCATCCACGGGAAATCGGCTCCCAGCGGCGCGCTCAGCATGAAGCCCGCGCCGGCCGAGACCAGCACGAGCAGGACGATGCCGAACTTCGACAGCTCCGCGAAGGCGCCGATCCTCGCCCGGGCGCGCTCGACGAGAGTAGATCGCGCGAGGCCACTCACGCCGGCGGCGTCCGCCCTAGGAGGCACGGGCGACTCCGGTCAGGTGTGGCGAAGCGGCGCGCGTCTCATCGGCCACCACGGCGCTCCAGCGGCCGGTGCGCACGCTGATCCAGACCAGGGTGGCCCAGAGCAGATAGGCGACGACGGCGTGGGTGGCGCGAAGGGGAACGGCGAGGCCGCTCAGCACGGCCGCGATGCCGAGGCCGACCTGCACGAAGGCGAGGGCGGCCGCGGCCGCCGCGACGCCCCCGAGCGCCGTTCGCCGCGCGGCGATGGCCAGGTGCACGAAGACGCCGAGGAGCAGGACGCCGAGCCACCGGTGAATCCAGTGCACGGCGCTCTCCCAGTGATGGGGCAGGAGACTGCCGCTGCAGAGCGGAAAATCGGGGCAGGCGAGGCCCGCGCCCGCGTGGCGAACGTAGCCGCCAAGCGCCAGCTGGAGGAGCAGCGCGGCCAGCCCGGCCACGGCGAGGCGTCCCACCTTGGCCGGAACGAGCGCGGGCGGGCGTGGGCCCTCCGCGAGCACGATGAGGCCGGCCAGGATGAGCAGCGCGTTGACGAGGTGCGCGGTGCTCACGAGATGGGGAAGCTTGAGGAGCACGGTGACGGCGCCGAGGCCGATCTGTGCGATGACGAGCGCGGCGAGGACGAGGCTCAAGCGCCGGGGGGCGCGCGCCGTGGTGCGGCGCCAGGTCAGCGCCACCGTGATGAGGAGCAAGATGGTGAAGGGGATGGCCTTGAGGCGATGACTGAACTCGATCAGCACCTCGGCTTGCGCGGGGGGAAGGAAACGCCCGTGGCACAGAGGCCAGTCGGGGCAGCCGAGTCCGGAGCCGGTGGCGCTGACGATGTTGCCCATGGTCATGAGCAGGAAGAGCGCCACGGTGGTCGCCCAGGCCCAGCCGCGGGGCAGGCTACCGGCCATGCGTCGCCTCGATCGGCGCCACGTCGACGTCGTGCGCGCCCGCGCCTTGCCAGCGGAAGAAGACGACCGTGATGGCGACGAGAAAGACGAGCCCGCCCGGGATCCACATGATCAGTCCGCCCAGGTGCTGATCGGCGTGCGGCGTCAGGACCTCCCACACCCGCGGCGCCGCCGCGTAGTACGGATACAGAATGCCGTCGGCCATGGTGATGAAGATGGACACCACGACCATGGGCAGGCCCACCACGAAGAGGTACAGCATCTGCACGGGATAGGGCGCGCGCGGCAGCTCGGGCAGGGGCGAGAGCATGGGCCACCAGAGAATCACCGCGGCCGCCATGATCATGAGGTGCTGAACGATGTGGACGGCGTGCTGGTTCATGGCCAGGTTGTAGAGCGGGGGCAGGTGCCAGGTGACCAGGATGAAGTTGAAGGTGGCGAACGCCCCCGCGGGGCGCGTGAGCGCGCGCCCGAGCCGAAGCAGGGGCGGAGACGCGAGGAGGGGCCGCAGCATCCATCCCGGCGTCCCGTAGAGCAGGAGCGGAGGCATGGCAAAAGCGAGCAGGAGGTGCTGGACCATGTGCGCGCTGAAGAGATAGTAGTCCGAGAGGTCGTGCAGAGGGCCGGTGAGCGCGCCCAGGAGAAGGACGAGGCCGCCGAAGAACGAGACGACCTTGGCGGGCGGCACGCGCCTCCCGTCGCGGCGGCCGCGTTGGAGCGCCGTCAGGTAGAGCCCGGCGAGCGCGGCGAGTCCGATGACGACGGTGGGGTCAGGATGCCACGCGGTCCAGTCGAAGCCCTCGGGTCCCAGGGGCGGCGGGCCCGCGGGCCCCTGTCCCCAGTGGGCCATGGCTCACCCGCGCTGGAGCAGGATGTAGGAGCCGAAGAGCGCCATGAGGGCCAGGATGATGGCGCACGCGATGGTGAGGGGGCCGACGAAGAGGGCGGTCAGCAGCTTGCTGTCGTAGTAGAGGTGCATGAAGAAGGCGACCACGAGCGCGAACTTCAAGATGGACATCACGATCAGGAATCCCACGAGGAAATGAGGGGGCAGCCCCGGGATGTAGAGCGCGCCGATCTCGACGGCCGTGACGATGGCCAGCACCACCGCCACCTTGATGTAGGTGCCGACGCTGGCATGGCCTTCCTCGTGTCCGTGCGATGGGGCCTGGGAGTGGCTCGCGTCCATGTCCGGCGGTCTCCTACGGTATCAGGTAGACGAGGGTGAAGATGGCGATCCAGACGATGTCCACGAAGTGCCAGTACAGGCCGCAGATCTCCACCTTGAGCGAGTCTTGCGGTCCCAGCTTGCCGCGCAAGGCGAGGACCCACAGCGAGAGCAGCCAGATGACGCCGCCCGTGACGTGAGCGCCGTGGAAGCCCGTGAGCACGAAGAACGTCGTGCCGAAGAGATTGGTGTGCAGGGTCAAGCCCAGGTGGACGAAGTGCGTGAACTCGAAGCACTGGAAGCCCACGAAGCCCGAGCCGAACAGCGCCGTCATGAAGAGCCAGATCTTGGCCCACTTCATGTCGTTGCGCTGGACGGCGGCGAGGGCCAGGACCATGAGGAGCGAGGACATCAGGAGCACGAAGGCGCTCACCGAGGTGAGCGGGATGTTCAGGATCTCGTGGGGACCGGGCCCGTTGATGCTCTTGCCCTTGTACGAGAGGTAGGTACCGATGAGCGAGCCGAAGAACATGCACTCGGAGCCCAGGAAGGCCCACATCCCGAGCTTCCGGTGGTCGAGCCCGGTGACGCCGATGTTCGGGTCGTCGTGGGCGACCGCGTGCGCCTCGGCCATCAGTGATGCCCTCCCGCCGCGGGCCGGTGATACTCGAGCATGAACCTCACCATGCAGTAGAGAGTGAGGAGGCCGCCGAGGATGACCTGGTACATGCTGATGAGCAGGCCCGAGATCGTGAAGGCGATGGCGGCGGCGAGCAGGAGAGGCCAGTAGGAGGGCGGCGGCATGTGGATCGATTTCGGATCGACGTGCGCCGCGGGGGCGGCCTTGCGCGGGGGAGTCCCGTGGCCGTCGCCGTACTTGGCGATCCAGAAGTCATCGCGGTCGTGCACGGT
>QHSC01000110.1:28911-41856 GCA_003220345.1 Candidatus Rokuibacteriota bacterium
TTGCCGAGCCGCTCGTCGAGCACCTTGCCGAAGATCTTCGGGAACCAGTAGTAGACGCCCGAGAAGAGACCGAAGATCGACCCGCCGAAGAGCACGTAGTGGAAGTGGGCCACGATGAAGTAGGTGTCCGTCTGCTGCAGGTCGACGGGCGGAGAGGCGTGCATGACCCCCGAGAGCCCGCCCATGATGAACATGGAGATGAAGCCCAGGGAGAAGAGCAGGGGGGTGGCGAACCGGATGGATCCGCCCCAGAGGGTGCCGATCCAGTTGAAGATCTTCACGCCCGTCGGCACCGCGATGAGCAGCGTGGCGATGGAGAAAGCGGAGTCCGCCACGGGCCCCATGCCCACCGAGAACATGTGGTGGCTCCACACGCCGAAGCCGAAGAAGCCGATCATGATCCCCGAGTAGATGACCACGGGCGCGCCGAAGAGCGGCTTGCGCGAGAACGTCGGCAGGACTTCGGACACGATGCCCATGGCGGGCAGGATCAGGATGTAGACCTCGGGGTGGCCGAAGATCCAGAAGAGGTGCTGCCAGAGGAGGGGATCGGCCCCCGCGGCGGGGGCGAAGAACAGCGTGCCGAACAGGCGATCGAACATGAGGAGGATGAGAGCCACCGTGATGGCGGGGAAGGCGAGCACGACGAGGAACTGCACGACGAAGCTCATCCAGATGAAGAGGGGCAGGCGCATGAGGGTCATGCCCGGCGCGCGCATGTTGATGATGGTCACGATGAAGTTGAACCCCGCCATGAGCGACGAGAGACCGAGGATCTGCAGCCCCAGCATCCAGAAATCGACGTGGCTCCCGGGCGAGAACTGGCGCGTGGTCAGGTTGGCGTAGCCGAACCAGCCGGCGTCCGGGATGCTTCCCGCGAGGAAGCTCGAGTGCAGGAAGAGGGCGCCGGAGAGGAAGACCCAGTAGGACAGCGCATTCAGCCGCGGGAAGGCGACGTCCCGCGCGCCGATCTGGAGGGGGATGATGAAATTGAAGAACGCCGCGCCCATCGGCATGATGGCGAGGAAGATCATGGTGGTGCCGTGCATGGTGAACAGCTCGTTGAAGGTCTGGGCCGAGAGCACGGTGCCGTCCGGCTTGGCGAGCTGCAGCCGCATGAGGAGCGCCTCGACGCCGCCCACCAGGAAGAAGACGTAGGCGGAGACGCCGTAGAGGATGCCGATCCGCTTGTGGTCGACGGTGGTGAGCCAGGACCAGACGACCTCGAGGGCCTTGGGCTTGGCCTGGGTTCCCGGCATGAAGGCCGCTTGTGTGGCCATGAGGGGTCCTCTTATTTCAGGCTCGTGAGATAGGCGGCGAGAGCCTTGCTCTGCTCACCCCGCATACCGAGGTCCGGCATGAGCGCGCCCGGCTTCATGTGCGTCGGATTCTCGATCCACTTCGCCACGTTCTCGGGCGTGTTCATCATCAGGTTCGCCCCGAAGGTCTTGCGGCTGCCGAAGTGCGTCAGGTCGGGGGCCATGGCGCCGCCCGAGACGCCGCGGATCGTGTGGCACCCGACGCAGGCCGACTGGGCGAAGAGCTCCTGGCCCTTCTTGCCGAGCTCATCGGTGGGCTCCGCGGGCGGCTTGCGCTGCTCCGCCACCCACTGCTCGAAGTTCTCCTTCGAGTGCACGATCACGCGGAAGCGCATGTTGGCGTGGGACATGCCGCAGTACTCGGCGCACTGCCCGGGGAACTCGCCGGGGGCGTCCGGGGTCAGGGTGATGCGGTTCGTCCGGTGCGGGACCACGTCACGCTTGCCCCCGAGCTGGGGCATCCAGAACGAGTGGATGACGTCGGGGGCGTGCAGGTAGAAAGCGACCTGACGCCCCGCGGGGATGTGCAGCTCGTTGGCCGTGGAGAACTTGTACTCGGGGTACGTGAACTCCCACCACCACTGCCGGCCCGCCACGTCCACCCGGAGCGCGTTGGCCGCCTCCGGCTCCTGCGTCTTGAAGATCATCTGGATGGTCGGGATCCCGATGATGAGCAGGATGACGGCGAAGGCGATGGTCCACGAGACCTCGAGCACGGTGTGGCCGTGCACCTGCTTCGGGATGGGCTGCCCGGGCTTCTCCCGGAAGCGCAGGCAGGCCCACACGAGGGCGCCCTCGACGACGATGAAGATCCCGAGGGTCCACCAGGAGATCAGCATGAAGAGGTCCTGCGTCGCCTTCCCGAAGTCCGACTTCGGCTTGACCGTGGTCATGGGCGCGTCCCACAGGGACCAGCCGCACGAGGAGAGGACCACCGCGATGGCGACGAGGAGCAGGACGGTGGGCACGCGGAGGGGCAGGCGAGCTCGGCGCATGGGCTCCTTCACCTGACAGGCTGCGCGACCGATTGGGTGACGGGGGCGCCCGCCGAGGCCGCCGCGGGATGCGGCAGGTCGACGACGGCGAGCCAGCTGCGGGCGGCGAGGAGGAAGACGACAGCCACGGGAATCACGGTCCACACGATGTCGGAGTGGCGGCGCGCGCGCTCCGGCGCGTGAACCCGCCGGTCGCGCAGCACGTGGACCAGGGAGCGCGCCTGGAAGATCAGGAAGAGCGTCAAAACGGCCGCCAGCATCAGGTGAAGCATGGTCGTCCCGGCCCCCTCGTCGCCGCGTGGCGCGGTCTCGGCGTGGAGTGTACGCGAAGGCCCTGGCAAAGCCAAGTGGAGAAATTCACAATGTGCGGTCTACGGCCGCGGACGCGACGATTCCCGCTCGATCCCTCAGCCGGCCAGCGTGAGCAGCGTGTGGAGCAGGGCATTGCCGCCGCGCTCGATGGCGCGCCAGTCGCTCATCTCGTCGGGCCGGTGACTTCTGCCCCCCTGCGAGGGAATGAAGAGCATCCCCGCCTCCGTGACCGCGGCCAGATTCTGCGCGTCGTGCCCGGCCCCCGACGGCATGTGCTTGACCTTGAGCTTGAGGGCGGCCGCCGCCGCCTCCACCGCGCGCATGACCCGCGGCGCGCAGCGCGCGGGCTCCGTCTTCGAGATCACCTCCACGTCGACCTTGAGCTTCCACTTCCGGGCGACCTGCTTGGCCAGGGCCAGGCACTGCCGCTCGAGCCGCGCGAGCACGCGCGGGTCCAGCTCGCGCATCTCGTGCAGGAGCACGCAGCGGTCGGGGACGATGTTGGCCACGCCCGGACCGACTTCTACGCGACCGAAATTCGTAACGCTCCGGCCGCTTCCCTTGGTGATGATGAGCTGGCGCGCTCGCATGGCGTACTCTGCCGCGGCCATGAAGGCGTCGCGGCGCCACGCCATCGGCGTGGTGCCCGCGTGGTCAGCCTGGCCCGTGAAGGTCACCCACTTGCGCCGGTTGCCCACGATGCCCTCGACGACACCGATGGGGATCCTGGCCGCCTCGAGATGCGGTCCCTGCTCGATGTGAAGCTCGACGTAGGCAGCGAGCGTCTTGGGATTGCAGCGAGCCTTGGGCGCGTCGTAGGCGTTGAAGCCGGCCCGGGCCATGGCATCGACGAGCCGCTCGCCGTCGGCCGAGCGGAGCTGGGGGATGTGCTTGACGTCGAGCTTGCCCGTGAACGCGCGCGAGCCGAAGAGACCCGCGTAGCGCCCTTCCTCGTCGCTCCACGCCGCCACCATGAGGGGCAGCCGCGTGCGCGTGCTCGACTCGTGGATGGTCTGCAGGCACTCGAGGCCCGCCAAGACGCCGAGGGCGCCGTCGAGGGGCCCGCCACTCGGCACCGTGTCGATGTGGGAGCCCGTCATGACGGCGGGGCCGCCGTTGCCGAGCCGGCCGAAGGTATTGCCGGCCTCGTCCACCCAGGTGCTGAGCCCGGCCTCTTTCATCCGATCGAGAAGCCACGCGCGCGCCTCTTCATGGGCGGGGCTCCAGCAGGAGCGTGTGATGCCTTTGCCGTCGGGATTCCGTCCGAAGCGGGCCAGAGTCTCCAGGTGCGCCCGCAGGCGGGGCAGTGAGATGGCGAGAGGGCCTCGCATGGCGGCCCGCAGTATACCCCAGCGCTTTTCGAGGGAAAACCCCACACGCAATGCGTTCTTGACACTCTTCGCGGGCCCCCCGTATCATGGCGCTGAACTGTCGTTCAGTCGCCGCATGACTCCGCAGAGAAGCCCGCGCCCCAGGGAGGGTGTATGGATTTCAAGCTGACCCCCGAACAGACGTCCTTCCGGGACGAGGTCCGCTCCTGGCTCAAGAAGAACCTGCCCAAGGACTGGAGCGATCGGATGCGCATCGGCTCCGACGTGCCCCGGCCCGAGGTCTACGACTTCCTGCGGAAGTGGCAGCGTCAGATGTACGAGGCCGGCTTCGTCGGCGTCACCTGGCCCAAGGAGTACGGCGGGCGCGGCCTCACCTTCGTGGAGGAGATGATCCTCCACGAAGAGATCGCGCTCACCAAGGCGCCGCCCGTCCTCAACATCCTGGCCATCGGCATGGCGGGCCCCACCATCATTGCCTACGGGACGGAGGAGCAGAAGCGCCGCTACCCGCCCAAGATGCTCTCGTGCGAGGAGATCTGGTGCCAGGGATATTCCGAGCCGAACTCGGGATCCGACCTCGCCTCGCTCCAGACGCGGGCGGAAAAGGCCGGTGACCAGTTCGTCGTCAACGGCCAGAAGGTGTGGACGTCGCTCGCCCACCAGTCCGACTGGATGATGCTCCTCGCGCGTACCGATCCCAAGGCCGAGAAGCACAAGGGCATCACGTATTTTCTGCTCGACATGCACAGTCCCGGGGTGACGGTGAAGCCGCTCAAGCAGATCACGGGCGACGCCGAGTTCAACGAGGTCTACTTCGACAACGTCAAGGTGCCCGAGGCCAACATCCTGGGCGGGCTGAACAACGGCTGGGCCGTGGGCATGACCACCCTCATGTACGAGCGCCTCGCCCTCGGCTTCGGCCTCCAGGTTCGCCTGCGCATCGCGCTCGACGGGCTCGTCGATCTCGCGCGGCGGTCCAAGAAGGGCGGGGTGCCCGCCACGAAGGACCCCACCATGCGCCAGAAGCTCGCGCAGCTCTGGATCGACACCGAGGTCTTCAAGTACACGGGCGCGCGCGCCATCACCAAGCTGCTCAAGGGCGAGCTGCCCGGCCCCGAGGCCTCCGCGGGCAAGATGATGTGGGTGGAAGGCCACCAGCGACTCCAGGAGCTCGCCATGGAGCTCCAGGGTCCCTACGCCCAGCTCGGGCGGGGCAGCACGTGGGCCGTGGACGGCGGCGTCTGGCAGCACAGCTTCCTGCGCTCGCGCGCCAACTCGATCGAGGGCGGCACCACGGAGATCCAGAAGAACATCATCGGCGAGCGCGTGCTCGGCCTCCCGAAAGGCTAGACCATGAACTTCGGCTTCAACGACGAGCAGGAGTTGCTGCGGAGCACGGCGCGCAAGTTCTTCGACAACGAGTGCCCCTCGACCACGGTGCGCGCGCTGATGGAGGATTCCTCAGGCATGACGCCCGAGCTGTGGAAGAAGCTCGCCGAGCAAGGGTGGCTGGGCCTCATCGCGCCCGAGGAGCACGGCGGCATGGCCCTCGGCATCGTCGACCTCGTGGTCCTCCTGGAAGAGATGGGGCGGGCGGTGGTGCCGGGCCCCTTCTTCTCGACGGTGCTCCTGGGCGGTCTCGCCCTCCTGGAGGCGGGCAGCGACGCGCAGAAGAAGACCTGGCTGCCGAAGCTCTGCTCCGGCGAGGCGCGGGCCACCCTGGCCTGGATGGAGCCCTCGGCCGAGATGGGCGCAGCCGGCATCACGCTGCAGGCCGCGGCCAAGGGGCCCGGGTTCACCCTGAGCGGCACCAAGCTCTTCGTGCACGACGCGCATACTGCCGACGTCATCGTCGTGGCGGCCCGCACGGCCTCCGGACAAAATCCGGAGGAGGGGATCTCGCTCTTCCTCGTGCCCACGGGCACGCCGGGGCTTACCGTCACGCTCCTGCCGACCATGGACCAGACGCGCAAGCTGTGCGAGGTCACCCTCACCAATGTCTCCCTCGCCGGCGACGCGATCATGGGCGCGCCCGGCGCGGGCTGGAAGCCGCTCGCGCGCGTGATCGACCGCGCCACCGTCGGGCTCTGCGCCGAGATGTGCGGTGGCGCGCAGAAGGTGCTCGACATGACCGTCGAGTACGCCAAGATCCGCCAGGCCTTCGGGCGACCCATCGGCTCGTACCAGGGCGTCAAGCACCGGGCCGCCGACATGCTGGTGGACGTCGAGAACAGCAAGTCCATCACCTACTACGCGGCATGGGCCATGGACGAGGGCGTGCCCGAGGGGCCGCTGGCCGTGAGCATGGCCAAGGCCTACGTCTCCGACGCCTACCGGCGCGTATCCGGGGCGGGCATCCAGCTCCACGGCGGCATCGGCTTCACCTGGGAGCACGACCTGCACCTCTACTTCAAGCGGGCCAAGGGGTCGGAGTTCACCTTTGGTGATGCCACCTGGCATCGCGAGCGGGTGGCCCAGCTGGTGAACCTCTAGCATCGTGCTGAAGAGCTTCTAGTGGGAAGGGTCCGAGAGAAGCTGGGGCGCTGGATCAGCGGAGGAACCGAGCCTGCACCCCCCAAGAATCCTCTCCTGTTCGCGGACCACGAAGAGATCCAGGACATCGCGCGACAGATGTCGCGCACCAAGGTCGAGCTCGACCGCTCCATCCTGACGCTCAGGAGCTGGGCCCGCGATCTCTCGCGGCGGGTGACGGAGGGAGGGGGACGGCTCGACCAGGGCCATGACCTGCGCTCCCTCGGCGAGACGGTGGGTGGGCTCGCGCACAACTTCAACAACTCGCTCGCCGCCATCCTCGCTTATACCGAGCTTCTCCTGCGCGACGCCCAGAAGGACTCGCAGGCGCACCGCCGGCTTCTCGTCGTGCGTGACGTCGCCCTCGAGGCCTCGGCGACCGTGCGCCGGCTCCAGGATTTCGTCTCGCGCCAGCCCGAGGTCGCCTTCGGTCCCGTCGGGCTCCCCGCCGTCATCCAGGAGGCGCTGGATCTCACGGCTCCGCGCTGGCGGGACGACGCCCAGCGTCGGGGCGTGGCCATCACGGTCGCCCAGGACATGGAGGCGCTGCCGCCCGTCGAGGGCATCGCCTTCGAGCTGCGCGATGCCCTCGTCCGTCTCATCCTCAACGCCGTGCAGGCCATGCCGGACGGCGGCAACCTCGGGATCCGCGCGGCGAGCGAAGAGTCGGGCTGGGTGGTCATCGAGGTGCGCGACACGGGCATCGGCATGACCGAGGAGCACTCGCGCCTCCTCACCCACCGCGCGCTGCAGGGCACGCCCACCGCGCGGGGCGGCCGCGGCCTCGCCGAGGTGGCCGAGATCGTCGAGCGACACGGAGGCAGCCTCTCCATCGAGAGCGAGCCCGGGCGCGGCACCGTGGTGCGCATGCGACTGCACGCGAGCCGCTTCCAGATCATCCCGCCCTCGGTGGGCATGGTGGAGCCCGTGCATCCCGAGCAGGCGGCCCGCATCCTCCTCGTGGACGACGATCCGCGGCTGCTCGTCGTGCTCTCCGATACGCTCCAGGCCTGCGGGCACGCCGTCACCACGGCCTCGAAGGGCGAGGAAGCGCTCGAGTTGTTCGACGCCTCCAAGCACGACGTGGTCATCACCGATCTGGGCATGCCGAGGATGAATGGATGGGAGGTGGCCGAGCGGGTCAAGGCGGTATCGCCTGATACGCCCGTCTTCCTGCTCACCGGCTGGGGCGAAGGCGTGGCCGCCCACGAGGGCAGTCAGTTCGTGGACCGGGTCGTGGCCAAGCCGGTGTCGGCCGAAGCGCTGATGGAGCAGCTGGCCGAGCTGCGCCGCTCGCGCGCTCCGGCCCCGTGACGTCGGCCGCGCCCGTCACGCCCAGGCCCGCCGCCTCCGTCCTCCTCGTCCGCCGCGGCGCGCAGGCTCCCACCGAGGTCTACATGATCCGCCGGCAGAAGAGCATGCGCTTCCTCGGCGGCTTCTACGCCTTTCCCGGCGGCAAGGTGGATCCGGACGACGGCGGCTCCGAGATCCTGGGCCGCTGTCACGGCATCACGCGTGCCCGCGCGGAGCGCCTCGTGCCCCCGGAGGGACATCTGCCCGCGCTCGCGTTCTGGGTGGCGGCCGCGCGCGAGCTGCTCGAGGAGACCGGAGTCCTGCCCGCCTGCGACGCCTCCGGGCGCCCCGTGGTGGAGGCCGATCCGGGGGCGGCGGGGCGCATCGAGGCGCTGCGGGCGGCTCACATGGCGAAGCGCGCGCCGCTGCCGGCCCTGCTCGCGGCCGAGGGATGGCATCTCGACCTGGGGTCGTTCCGCTACCTCTCGCACTTCATCACCCCGCCCTCGAGCCCCATTCGATTCACCGCGCGCTTCTTCCTGGCGCCGGTGCCGCCAGGGCAAAGCCCGCGCCTCTTTGCCGAGGAGGCCTCGGAAGGCTTCTGGGTCGAGCCCTCCGAGGGCTTCCGCCGGCATCGCAACGGAGAGTGGGCCATGGCGGAGCCGGCCGACTGTGGCCTCGGCTACCTCGCGCAATTCGACGATCTCGAGTCCGTGTGGGCCGCCCACGAGGACGGCCGGCACAAGTTCCACGGCATCCTCGATCGCGTGGAGGCGGCCGGCGTGAACATCCGCCGCGGCTCCGACGGCCGCACGCCCACGGTGTCTTGACACACCCGGGTTCCCCCCGCCTACTCTGACGACGCGCATGGCCGACTTCGCCGTGGACAACGCCGCCTCCCTCTTCATCGACCAGCCCCTCGCCGAGGGACTGGGCTCGCGCACGGCGGTGGCGACGCCGGAGCAGGCCTACACGTACGCCGAGCTGGCGGCGCTGGTGGACCGGGCCGCGCATGGACTGCGGCGCCTTGGCATCGAGCCCGAGCAGCGCGTGGGACTCCTGATGGCCGATGGCATCGGCTTCGCCACCACCTTCTTCGGCGCGCTGAAGCTGGGCGCGGTGGCCGTCCCGCTCAATACCCGCCTGGGTGCCCCCGAGCTCGGGGTGATCCTCGACGACTGTCGCGCCAGGGTCGTGGTCGCCGACCGCGAGCTGTCCGCCGCGCTCGCTCCCGCCCGCGGGGCGGCCGTGGTCGATTTCGAGACGCTGGTGCGGGGCGCTCATCAGGGCCGCGTCGCGCCCGAGGCGGTGGGCACCGACGCCATGGCGTTCTGGCTCTACACCTCGGGAACGACGGGCACGCCGAAGGCGGTCGTCCACTGCCACCGCACCCTCCTCAACTGTCACCACTACGGCCATGATGTGCTGGCCATCGGGCCCCACGACCGCGTCTTCGCGACCTCCAAGCTCTTCTTCGCCTATGCCCTCGGCAACGCGCTCGCCCTGCCGCTCTTCGCCCGCGGGAGCTGCTATCTCCATCCCGCCTGGGCCGAAGCCCCCGTCGTGCTCCAGGTGCTGCGCGACTACCGCCCCACCCTCTTCTTCTCCGTGCCCACGGTCTACGCCCGGCTCTTGCGCGCGGAGCTGCCCGCCGACGCCTTTCGGTCGACGAGGCTCTGCGTATCGGCGGGAGAGCGCCTCCCCGCCGAGGTGTACCAGGCGTGGCGCGAGCGCTTCGGCGTCGAGATCCTGGACGGCATCGGCGCCACGGAGACGATCTTCATGTTCATCTCGAACCGGGCCGGCCGGAGCCGCGCGGGATCGACGGGGACTCCCGTCGATGGCACCGAGGTCAAGCTCCTCGATGCGGCCGGCGAGCCGGTGGCCGATGGCGCCCAGGGCGTGCTGTGGGCCAAGACGCCCTCGACGGCGGCCGGCTACTGGAAGCGGCTCGATCACTCGAGGCGGACGTTCGTGGGCGACTGGTTCCGGACCGGCGATGTCTACACGCGCGACGCCGACGGCTTCTACACGCACTGCGGGCGCGAGGACGACTTCTTCAAGGTCGCCGGACAGTGGGTGGTGCCGGCCGATGTCGAGGCCGCGCTGATGCAACACCCCGCGGTGCTCGAGGCGGGTGTGGTCGGCGCCGAGGAGGCCTCGGGCCTCGTCAAGCCGTTCGTCTTCGTGGTGCCCCGCGATCCCGGCGCCGAGGCCGTCGCCCTCGCCGCCGAGCTGATGCGGCTGGCCGAGCGCACGCTCCCCAGTCACCAGCGGCCCCGCGAGATCCGCATCGTCGAAGAGCTGCCGCGCACGACCACGGGCAAGCTGCAGCGCTTCAAGCTCAAGGAGAAGATCTAGCCCCGTGGTTCATCACGCGATCGAGCACAAGGTGCGCTGGTCCGAGGTCGACCCCGCAGGCATCGTGTTCTATCCGCGCTTCTTCGAATGGTTCGATCTGGCCACGGAAGCGCTGTTCGACTCGCTGGGGCTGCCGTGGGTGGAGATCTTCCCCAAGTATCGCGTCGTCGGCGTGCCCATCGTGGAGTCGGGGGCGCGCTTCACCTCGCCCGTGCGCTATGGCGACCACGTGCGTATCCGCTCGACGGTGACCGAGGTCAAGGACAAGACGTTCCGCGTGGAGCACGAGGTATCGGTGGGGGAGCGCCCGTGCGCGAGAGGCTTCGAGGTCCGCGCCTGGGTGCCTCGCCATGAGGAGCCGGGCGGAGCGCTGGCCGCCGCGCCGTTCCCGGAGGACATCGCGGTTCGCCTGAAGGGACAGGGAGGCACGTACGCATGAAACCCGAAGTCGTGTACACCAAGTCGGCGCCCAAGACCGGCTTCTCCGAAGGGACGGAGTCGCCCATCGCCCAGGGCGTCAAGTGCGGGCAGTTCCTCTTCGTTTCGGGGCAGGGTCCGCTCGACCCCGCGACCAAGGAGATCGTCTCGCCGGACCTCGCCGAGCAGACCCGCGTGACCCTCGACAACGTCAAGGCCGTGCTGGAGGCGGGAGGTACGGCCATCGAGCACGTGGTCAAGGTGGGCGTCTTCCTGCGCAGCATGGACGATTTCCCCGTCTTCAACCGCGTGTTCAAGGAGTACTTCAAGGGCGTGCAGCCCGCCCGCACCACCGTCGAGGCCTCGGCGCCCCGGAAGGGCGTGAATGTCGAGATTGATTGCATCGCCTGGATCCCGTGACCGGCCCTGGGCCAATTTGCTTCGCCATACTTCGTACTCGGTCGCCAGCAACGCTCAACGTACACCCACGTACGCCTCGCATTGCTGGCTCCCTCGAGCCTCGTCTGGCTCGCAACTTGGCCCAGGGCCTGAGCTGGGAGGTTTTGTGGGCAGGGCCGCTCGGTGTACCCTTGTGAGGTTTTCCCGGCCTTTTCCTTAACTGATCCCAAGCAAGGAGGAAGCTCGATGGCAAAGGTCACACGTCGCACATTCCTGGGCGGAGCCGCGGCGACGGCGGCGGGTGTCGCGGCCGGCCCGTGGGTGCTCCGCGCCCATGCCCAGTCGGGGCCGGTCAAGATCGGCGTGGTGTTGCCGTACACGGGCGTCTACGCCGTCCTGGGCGAGAGCATCACGCAGGCCATGGAGCTCGTCTTCGCGCGCGAGAATTGGACGGTGGCGGGTCGCAAGATCGAGATGATCAAGGAAGACGACGAGATGAAGCCGCCCGTGGGCATCCGCAAGACGGAGAAGCTCATCGACTCCGACAAGGTGGACATCCTCACGGGGCCCGTGCACAGCGGCATCCTCATGGGCATGCGGGACAAGGTCCACAGCTCCAAGACCATCCTGATCGTCTCGAACGCGGGCGCCGACGCCATCAGCCGGGAGCGCTGCTCGAAGTGGATCTTCCGCACCTCCTTCTCGAACTGGCAGCCTAACCAGCCCATGGGTGGCTGGGTGGCGAAGAACGTCTCGAAGGAGGTCTTCCTCACCGCGCCGAACTACCAGGCCGGGAAGGACATGATGGAGGCGTTCAAGGAGACCTTTGTGCCCGCGGGCGGAAAGGTGGTGGCCGAGGACTACCCCAAGCTCGGCGAGACCGACTATGCGCCCTACCTGACCAAGATCCGGCAATCGGGAGCCAAGGCGGTGTACTGCTTCTTCTCCGGCACCGATGCCGTCAACTTCGTGAAGCAGTACGATCAGTTCGGTCTGAAGCAGACGACCAAGCTCACGGGCGCTGGGTTCCTGACCGAGCCCGACGTGCTGCCGGCCCAGGGAAGGTCCGCGCTCGGCGTCATCACGGGGCACTTTTACACGCCGGTCCTGGACAACCCGACGAACCAGCGGTTCGTCAAGGAATTCCGCGAGAAGTTCGGCAACAAGATGCCGGACGGATTCGCGTGTCAGGGCTATGACACAGCCGAGACGATCGTCCGCGCGCTCAAGGCCGTGAACGGCAATACGCAGGACAAGGAGAAGCTCGTCGCCGTGCTCGAGAAGACCGAGTTCGACAGCCCGCGGGGGCGCTTCCGCTTCGACCCGAAGAGTCACAACGTGATCCAGCCGTTCATCTACATTCGCGAGGTCAAGGAAGTGGCGGGCGGCCTCAACAATGTGCCGATCGACAAAGTTGCCGACGTGCGCGATCCCGGCACCGGTTGCGCCTTGCCTGCCTGATCGAGCGACCGAGGGCCGGGCGAGAGCCCGGCCCTCAACGCCCGCCCGCCCGTGCCTTTTCTCCTCGACTTCTTCGCCCAGGCCCTCAACGGCCTCTCCTACGGCGTCCTCCTCTTCCTCCTCTCGGTGGGGCTGACCCTGATCTTCGGCATGCTGGACGTGGTCAACCTCGCCCACGGCTCCTTCTACATGCTGGGCGCCTACGCCGGCCTGACGCTCATCGCGGCCTCGGGCAGCTTCTGGCTGGCCCTGGCGGCGGCGCCGCTGGCGGTGGGCGTCATTGGCGTGCTGATCGAGCGCAGCTGTCTCCGTCCACTCTACTCGCGTGGCCCGCTGGACCAGGTCCTGCTGACCTTCGGCCTGATCTACCTGTTCGAGGACCTGGTCAAGTGGATCTGGGGCGGCCGCATCCGCTCGATCCCGCCTCCCGACCTGTTCTCGGGATCGGTGACGCTCTGGGGCGCCACGGTGCCCTCATATCGGATGTTCGTGATCGCCTTCGGGCTCGTGATGGCCGTGGTCCTC
>QHSC01000411.1 GCA_003220345.1 Candidatus Rokuibacteriota bacterium
CTATTTCATCGAATGCGTCACGAAGGATCAAACGCCTCTCAACGACGGTGTGGCCGGTTCGCGAGTGGTGAAACTGCTCGAAGCGGCCGATCGATCGATCCGGGAGCGGGGGCGGGCCATCGAGCTATGAATGATTATCTCTGCGTCGCTCCCGACGTGAAGCTGGGCCACGGTGTCACCCTGGCGAAATTCATCAATCTCTACGGCTGTGAGGTGGGTGACCACACCAAGATCGGTGCCTTTGTGGAAATCCAGAAGAACGCCAAGATAGGGCAACGCTGCAAGATTTCCAGCCACACGTTCATCTGCGAAGGGGTGACGATCGAAGACAACGTCTTCATCGGCCACGGTGTCACGTTCATCAACGATTCCTACCCGCGCGCCACGACTCCGAGCGGCGAGTTGCAGACGCAGAAGGATTGGCACGTCGAGCCCACGCTGGTGAGGAAGGGAGCCTCGATCGGATCCGGTGCGACGATCCTCGCCAACCTCACGATCGGTGAAAACGCCCTGATCGGGGCCGGAAGCGTCGTGACTCGTGACGTGCCCGCCAACGCGATCGTGGCCGGATACCCGGCGCGTCTGCTGCGGTCCATCGCCAGGGGCGCGAGGGCCGTGCGATGAAGACTCACGGGCACATCTCCCTGGACGAGGGCGCCGCATGAGCACGGGTGAGATTCCGTTTCTCGAGCTTGTCACGGTGCACCGCGAGCTCCGCGAGGAGCTGCGGTCCGTCTTCGAGACCGCCCTCGACACTGCCGGGTTCATCGGCGGCCCCGTGGTGCAGGAATTCGAGCGCGACTTTTCGGAGTTCTGCGAGTCGAAGGTCTGCGTTGGAGTCGCCAGCGGCACGGACGCGCTGCGCTTCGCCCTGGTCGCGGCGGGCGTCCAACCCGGAGACACCGTCGTGACGGTGCCGCTCACCTTCATCGCGACGACGGAAGCGATCTCGCAGGTCGGCGCGCGGCCGGATTTCGTCGATGTCGATGCGCGCACCTACACGATGGATCCCGAGAAGCTGCGAGTCTACCTGGAGACCGAATGCTCCCCCGACCGGCGGACGGGTCGGGTGGTGAGCAAGCGCACTGGCAGCCCGGTGACGGCCGTCATTCCTGTGCATCTGTATGGGCAGATCGCCGACATGGACCCTCTCCTCGAGTTGACGGCTCGGTACAACCTCATCCTCATCGAGGATGCCTGCCAGGCGCACGGCGCGGAGTATTTCTCGAAGAAGGAAGCCCGCTGGCGCAAGGCCGGGTCGATGGGACACGCCGCAGCGTTCAGCTTCTATCCCGGCAAGAATTTGGGCGCCTGCGGCGAAGCCGGCGCCGTCACCACCGACGACGAGCGACTGGCGCGGCACTGCCAGATGCTGCGCGACCATGGCCAGTCGCGGAAGTACTTCCACGATTTCGAGGGGTACAACGGCCGGCTCGACGCCATGCAGGCGGGCGTGTTGGGCGTGAAGCTTCGTCACCTCGCGAAATGGAACGAGCAGCGCCGGGAGCGGGCACGGAGCTACGACGAGCTCTTCGCCGACTCCGGGGCGACGGTCGCCCTTCCGCACGTGCCGTCGTGGTCGCGACCGGTCTACCATCTCTACGTCGTGCAGGTCGCGGACCGGGAACGGCTCAAGAAGGACTTGGCCGCCGCACGTATCGGATCGGGCATCCATTACCCGATTCCCCTCCACCTCGCGACCGCGTATGAGACTCTCGGCTTCCGTCCGGGCGACTTCCCGGTCGCCGAGCGGGCGGCCTCCCGGGTGCTGTCGCTCCCGATGTTC
Source organism: Candidatus Rokuibacteriota bacterium (assembly GCA_003220345.1). Lineage (GTDB taxonomy): Bacteria > Methylomirabilota > Methylomirabilia > Rokubacteriales > CSP1-6 > AR37. The sequence continues at coordinate 1,787 of QHSC01000411.1, forward strand.
CCCACGCTCGCTCCCGAGCAGCAGCGTCGGGTGGTGACCGCGGTGGTCCAGTCTGCGGGGCGCGGCGAGTGACGAAGGTCAGCTTTCTCGGAAATTTCGGGACACAAAACCTGGGAAACGAATGCACTCTGCAGGCGATCCTCGGCAACCTCCGCAAACACTTACCAGACGCACGGGTCGAGTGCATTTGCCCTGATCCTGAAGACGCCGGAGCAAGATACGGCATCGCCACACGCCAGATCTCCTCCCGGAGCCCTCACGGGCCTCGGGCGAGAACGTGGCTTGGGCACAACCATGCGGTGATCAGATTGCTCAGACGCATCGTCATCCGTGTCCCAAGGGAGTTGCTCGAATGGATGAGGGCGTTCCGGGCATTGAAAGACACCACGATGCTCATCATACCCGGCTCGGGAGTGCTGGGAAATTTTGGCATCGATCTCTTTGGTTTGCACTACGAGATGACGAAATGGTCACTTCTCGCCAAAGCGCGAGGCTCGAAAGTCCTGTTTGTGAGCGTCGGTGGCGGCCGTCTACCCCACCCGGTGAGCCGGTGGCTCATTAAATCCGCGCTTGCGTTAGCAGACTACCGCTCATACCGAGACACTTTTTCGAAACAGTACCTGGACAGCATCGGGTTCGATACCTCGCGTGACTTCGTCTACCCCGATTTGGCGTTCAGCCTTCCAGGGCTCGAGAGTGCTGAGCCTGACCACACGGGAAGCGGACGTGTC
>QHSC01000111.1 GCA_003220345.1 Candidatus Rokuibacteriota bacterium
GGGCGGGTGGAGGTCAGCAGCGAAGGGCTGGGTCGAGGCTCCGAGTTCCGCGTGTCCCTCCCCTGTGTTCCCGTTGCCGATGCGAATGCCGTCCCCGACCGATCCGCGGGCGAGGCGCACGGCGGGCCCGTCCGAGTGCTCGTCGTCGATGACAACGCTGACGTGGCCGAAGGGCTGATGATGCTGCTCGAGCTGCTCGGGCACCGGGTTCGTGTCGCTCACGACGGCCTGGCGGCCCTGGAAGCGGCGCGCACGAGCGCGCCCGATCTCATGCTGGTCGATATCGGGCTTCCGGGAATGGACGGTTACGAGGTGGCCCGGAGCGTCCGTCAGGATTCCCGGCTCAAGGGCGTCGTGCTCGTGGCCCTTACCGGATACGGACGCGACGAGGACAAGCGGAAGGCCATCGAGGCCGGGTTCGACGACCACCTCGTGAAGCCCTTGACCGTCGAGACCTTCCAGAAACTGCTCGGGCGGCTCGAGCAGCGGAAAGGACCTTCGGGCGCCACCGGGTAGGCCGGGTGACGAATCAGCATCCGACGCTCACTGCGTCCAGCTCAAGGCCTTGAAGGCGAGGACCTCGGCCTCGCGTCCGTTGAGATCCAGAGGGCCGAGGGTCGCCAGCGTTCGCCACGCTCCCGTGCCGAGGTTCATCGCGCGAATCTTCACCCCGTCCTTGGCCACCGCGATCACGGCCACCTGCGTCTCGTCGGGCGCCCATTCGATCGCCGCGATCAGCTCTTCCGTCGGGAAGGTGGCGAGTGGCTTGTCCGTAACGAGGCTGTCAGGCGCCGCGCCGATGGCGTAGACATTGAGCCTCCCCGAGTCTCCGGCGCCGGAGCCGAAGGCGACGGCCAGCTTCGTGCCCGCGGGGGAGAGTGTCATGACGCCGAGGACGACCCTGGCGGTGACGGCCAGCCCCATGAAGCTGAGCTGCTGCTGATCCAGGAGTTTTGTGGGCGGCGTCCCCGACCCCAGCGTCGCGCGATAGAGTCCCGCCAGGGTCGGACCCCTGTCGCGATTGATGACGTCGAGGTAGTAGATGGCGTCGCCGCCGGGCGCCCACTCCGCGACGATCGGCCCTCCCGGCAACAGCTCAAAGGTCCCGCTCTTGGTATCGAGCACCGCGGCCGATTCCCAGGAGATGAGAATCCTGCGGCCATCCGCGGACCAGCGGAGCTTGTTGGGCGGGGTGGAGTAAGACGGGATGTTCGTCACGCCTCGAGGAATCGCGAATCGGGACTGGATTTTCTTCGCTGCCACATCGATGAGCGCGATCGACATCTTGAGCGGACCGGTGGCCCCCGGCACGAAGGTCAGGGCCGCGATCTGCTTGCCGTCCGGCGACCACGCGGGTTGCCAGAGGTAGAGCTGCTCGCTCTGGTCGCCCTGGAAGAGCACCGTCTCCCGTCCCACCCGATCCCGCAGCCTCAGCGCGAGCTGGGTATCGAAGAAGGCGAAGCCTGTCCCGTCGGGAGCCCACGTGGCGCCAAGACCGACCACGAGGGGTCCGAGCGTGCGGCCCTCGGGAAAAACCCCGGCGGTGACGAGCCGCCGATTCGCCCCCGTTCCCACCACGTCCACGTGCAGGATGGCCCGCGAGCCCGTGGCCGCGTCGGTGATGGCGGCGGGTGGCTTGGACGCGGGCTGACCGTGCAGGCTGCTCGCGAAGCCCGCGGCAAGGATCAGGACGCCGCAGAAGGCGATGAGCGGGCGATGAGCCGGTGCGCCAGGCGGTTTGGACATGTCAGGAGCCCCCTTGGTCGGATCGATCCTCCCCGCGACCGCGATGGTCGAGCCTAGCATCGGGAGGCCCATGGGCAAGGACAAATGGGCGGGCATGTCTGCTAAACTCTCGACCATGAGCGGCGACGGACCCAAGAGCGCCTACGAGCTGGCCATGGAGCGCCTCCGGCAGAAAGACAAGGAGGCCAGCGTCGATGATCGCCCGCTCACCGACGAGCAGAAGGCCGCCATCGCGGACGCCCGCCAGTTCTACACCGCGAAAGTCGCTGAGCGCGAGATCCTCCACCAGGCCGCGCTTCCCGGCGTGCGCACCCACGAGGAGCTCGACCGCCTCAACGAGGAGCTGCGTCGCGACAGGGAGCGCCTGGCCACCGATCGTGACCGCAAGATCGCCGAGATCCGGGGGAAGAAGCCCTCCTAGACGTGCGCGTCGGGGTCGTCGCGCTTCTCGTTACACAAATCGTGGGTGTGACCGCGTTGGGTGCCGGCATGCCGCGAGCCGATACCATGGTCGATTCCGAGATCCGCGCTCTTGTCCGTGTCGGGCGGGCCCGGGTGCTCGTTACCCTTCAGGTCGCGGAAACGAGTGACCCGGCGCAGCGCGCCGACGCCATCGGGCGAGCGCAAGACGCCGTTCTCGCGCGGCTGCCTTCGACGCATGCGTCCGTGGTGCGGCGCTACGAGTCCATCCCCATGCTCGCCCTCGAGATCGATGCAACGGCCCTGCGGGCTCTCGAGACCATGACTGACCTCGTCGCCGGCGTGAAACTGGACCGCGCGGTGAAGCCACAATAGTGCCACACCCTGTGGATCACCCTGCCTCCCGCGCTGACGGCACTTCAGCAACGGGGGTAATCGTCGTTCCGTAGAAGATCGCGTCTACGTTGCCAAATTTGCCTGCGTGTTGTATGTCAATATTACTCGCTCGGTGCACGGGCGCGGACGCGCTGTCCGACGTGTCGGGATTGCGCGGTCAGATGTCTATCGGGAACGCTCAGCAGATCTAGGTATTTACAGCTGAGGCGGTGTCGATAAGCCCCTCCACAATCGGATTCAAGGCCCGCCACGTCCATGGCATGGTACTTGCCATCTCAGTGCCGCCGCTGAGTTCTCGGATGAACACAACCATGCGCCAACTTGCCCAAGCCTTGTGCCTACCGTGGTGCATTGTCGTCGCTGGCGTTTTCATGCTTGTCGGGGAAGCGCATCTTTCTCCAGTTATTGCTGGCCAACTCGATGCGCTGGTCGCAAGCACGCCCTCGCTGGGGGATGGTGGATCCCTCGACGATCTTCAATATCCGGACAAGATCCTGACCCTGGTGCAAGGGAGTTCCGAGAATACCGAGCCTGTATTCGTTTCCAGTGGCCTGCTCACCGGCGGAGAACTTGAGCATGGCCTCATCTATGCGCTAGACCCCAGCCCAGAGGAGCTCCCGGACGAGTTCGCGGACCGTACCGGCAAACCCACGGTCATGGAAGGTATCTGGGCCCTGAGGTTCGACAACAAGGACGACCCTGAGCGGGTCCGTCTCGCCGCGGACGCCGCCGGGCCAGGCCTCTACAATGACCACGACTGGTTCGAGAGTGCAGCGCTGGTGCTGATCGGCAGCGGGGCGGGTGCAGCCCTGGTGTTCCTCGGGCTCTCTCAGTTTCGCGTCCTGCGCCGCCATAGGTCCGGCCCAAGACGATCTCACCGGCCACACTACAGTTTTCATCGTTCCCGCCGTCGAGCTTTGCGAGGTCGGTAGGAGTTACTGCGTAAGACCTCCCTAGCCGTCCTCGAAAGTTCGTCATGCCCACATGCTCCAGCGCACCGCCGACACTGGGAACCTTCCAGAGTGCCCCAGGCGTCTGAAAGAGTGGGAGGTGTGGCCATGAAAAAGCTCGTGCTCATCCTGGCTCTCCTGACTTTCGCATTGGCGCCCGGCTTGGCCCACGCGGGCGGCTTCCACGCCGGATTCCACGACAATCGATCAAAGGTCCAGGTGCAGTTCTTCTGGCGCCCCTTCTTTTACGCGGGCCCTTTCCTCTACGGCTATCCCGCCGGCTTCGGCTACGGGTATCCGGGCCCATATTTCAGCGAGGGCGATGGAGACGCCACTCGTTATACGTACGGATATCCCGGGCCCTATACCTATGGAGTCTACGGCTACACCCGTCCATCGTGCGCCGCGCAGCTCAACGGCTACTGGGTGTGCAGTTGATCGCTGCCCATGAGACCGTATGGATGGATCGTAGCCATTCTTGTCGTCCTCGCCCTGGTGGGGACGGCATTCGTCCTGGCGTCCCAAAAGCATTCCGGGCCTGACTGCGCGGGCCGCGTGGTCATGATCAGAGGTCTTCACGGAGCGCCCCTGGAGTGCGTGTGCGTCCAGGGTGTGATCGCGAGCTGCTTCGAACCCGGATCTTGAGGTCCGCACCGTCTCGGACGGCTCGAGACGATGACGGCCTGACGTGTTCATCGAGGGCTTGAGATACTGGTGGGCATGGTTCCGGTCAGGTTGGTGCAGCGCTCCCCGGCTCGTGTCGGCTCCGAGGCGCTCGCGCGCATCGTCGCCAGCCTGAGGGAGCAGATCGACGCGATTCGCGGCCACGCGGGAGGCGCCCGGCGCGGGACCGATCCGGAGGACGTCCACGAGATGCGCACGGCCGCGCGCCGACTCCGGGCCATCTTGCGCGCCGTCCGGTCGGGCTTCGACCGCGCGTGGGTGGAAGCGCTTCGGAGCGAGCTCGACTGGCTCGGCAGCACGTTGGGCGCCGTTCGGGACCTCGACGTCCTCCGGGAGCATCTGCGTGACGAGCTGGCAGCGCTCGAAGACTCGACGCGACGATCTGCGTCTCTCCAGCTCTCGGAGTGCCTTGACGTCGAGCACTCCCGCGCGAGGGCAAAGCTGCTCGCTGCCCTGGACAGCCCGCGCTATAGGGAGCTCTTGCGCCGCCTCGATGAAGCCGTGCGACAGCCGCGCGTGGCGACCGCGGATCTCTCCCTTCCCCGGATCGCCGCACGGCAATTCAAGAAGCTTCGCAAGGCGGTGAAGGCCTTGCCCGCTGAGCCGAGCAACGCGGAGCTCCATGCCGTGCGGATCGAGGTGAAGCGCGCTCGCTACGCTGCCGAGCTGGCGGCGGAGGAGGTCGGACGCCCGGCGGCGCGCTTCGTCGACAAGGCCAAGAAGGTTCAGGACATTCTCGGCGAGCACCAGGATGCCGTGATGGCCGAATCGCGCATCCGGGCCTGGCTCCGGGGCATCCGGAGCCGCTCCGCGACATGGCTCAGAGACCATCTGATAAAGCGCCAGCGCGCGCGACGTCAGGAGGCCCGCAAGGCTTTCTGGAAGAGGTGGCCCAGGCTCAAGCGGCGGGGGCGAAAGGCATGGACGTGAGAGAGCTGAACGGTCCGGCCCTTCGCCGGACGACAGCGCAGGCTGCGGATGCGCTCGGGTGCGTCGAGCGCAGCGCAGCCTGCTCTCACCGCCTGAGCGAAGCTGCCGTCGCGGCTCCGCCGATCACTGACCGCCGTGCTGGATATAGCCGGCGACGAACTCCTCGGCATTTTCCTCGAGCACATCGTCGATCTCGTCCAGGACGCTGTCCAGCTTCTTCTTGATGTTCTCGCCTTTGCCCGCCAGCCGATTCTCGACCTCCTCGGGCGCTTCTTGCGTCTCCGAAGGCCTGATGCGTGTTTTCGTCTGTTCGGCCATGATTCTCGCCTCCTCGTGTCGTCACCAGCCTTACCCCAGGCACGCCATCCATCTTCGCCTTCACGATCACTTTGGTGAGCAACCGGCATGCCAGCGAGGCCAGAAGCTCATTGAATCCGGAGGTTCGTCCCGCTGGACGGGCTCGGCGCGGCCGCGACCGCGATCTACCGGGTCAAGACTTCCGAGTCGAGGCCCCATCACGACCGGTTGCAGAACCGATGAGAGGGAGAGAGCATCGAAAACGAGGAGAGGCGCACCGTCTCGTGAGACTCACGAAGGAGAAGCCCATGAGCATCCACTCCGTCAACCCCGCAACCGGAGAGACCCTCGAAACCTACGAGGAAACCGCCCCGCGCGAGCTCGAACAGATCCTGGCGCGGGCCCAGGAGGTGTTCCTCGAGTGGCGCACCGTGCCCTTTGCCGACCGTGCCCTCCGGATGCGTAAGGCGGCGGAGCTCCTCCGGCGGCGCCAGACGGAGCATGCGCGCACCATGACGCTCGAGATGGGCAAGCCCATCGTGCAGGCCGAGGCCGAGGTGGAGAAGTGCGCCTCCGTGTGCGACTACTACGCAGAGCACGCGGAATCCTTTCTCGCCAAGCAGCCGCGGGCCACGGAGGCGGCCAGCAGCTATGTGCGGTTCGACCCTCTCGGGGCCATCCTCGCCGTGATGCCGTGGAACTTTCCTTTCTGGCAGGTCTTCCGATTCGCCGCCCCCGCTCTCATGGCCGGCAATGTCGGCATTCTCAAGCACGCGTCCAACGTGCCCGGCTGCTCTCTGGCCATCGAGCAGGTCTTTCGCGACGCGGGCTTCCCGCCCGGCGTCTTTGCGAGCGTGCTCATCCCGTCGTCGATGATCGCCGGGCTCATCGCGGATCCCCGCGTTGCCGCGGCCACGCTGACGGGAAGCGAGCGCGCCGGGAGCACCGTGGCCGAGCACGCAGGCCGGCACCTGAAGAAGACCGTGCTCGAGCTCGGGGGCAGCGACCCCTTCATCGTGCTCGCGGATGGCGATGTGGCAGCCGCGGCCCGGACGGCGGCAGACGCGCGGCTGATCAACAGCGGCCAGAGCTGCATCGCGGCCAAGCGCTTCATCGTCGTCGAAGCGCTCGCGGATCAGTTCATCGAGAGATTCCGCGGCGAGCTCCAGGGCCGCCGCATGGGCGATCCCCTGGCGCGCGAGACGCAGGTCGGTCCGCAGGCCCGCGCCGATCTCCGGGACGCCCTCCACCGGCAGGTCGAGGAATCCATCAAGCGCGGGGCCAAGCGTCTGCTCGGGGGCGAGATCCCGGCGGGCAAGGGGGCATTCTACCCTCCCACGCTGCTCGCGGCCGTGGACAAGGGCATGCCCGCCTTCGACGAGGAGACGTTCGGCCCGGTGGCGGCGGTCGTCCGCGCCAAGGACGAGGCCGATGCCGTGCGTCTCGCCAACGACTCGCCGTACGGGCTCGGGGCCTCTGTGTGGACTCGGGATCGCGCCTGCGCGGAGCGCGTGGCCGCCCAGATCGAGGCGGGCACGGTGTTCGTGAACAGCTTCGTGAAGTCGGATCCGCGCATGCCCTTCGGGGGGATCAAGCGCTCGGGCTATGGCCGCGAGCTATCGGAGTATGGCATCCGCGAGTTCGTCAACATCAAGTCGGTGTGGATCGCCTAGCGGACCGGTCATGAAGGCCTCCGATCTCATCGTGCAGTGTCTCGAGAACGAGGGTGTGCGCTACGTCTTCGGACTGCCCGGCGAGGAGATTCTGGACATCCTGGACTCGCTCGCCGACTCTCGGGTCACCTTCATTCCCACGCGCCACGAGCAGGGCGCTGCCTTCATGGCCGACGCCTACGGTCGGCTGACCGGCACGGCGGGGGTGTGTCTCTCGACGCTCGGGCCCGGAGCGACCAACCTCGCCACGGGTATCGCCGACGCCAACCTCGACCGCGCGCCCCTCGTGGCCATCACGGGTCAGGCCGCCCGCGATCGCATCCACAAGGAGTCCCACCAGCACGTCGACATCATCGAGCACCTGCGCCCGTTGACGAAGTGGAACACGCGCCTGGAAACGGCGACCGTGATTCCCGAGGTGATCCGCAAGGCTTTCAAGCTCGCGGAGTCCGAGAAGCCGGGCGCCTGCCACGTCGAGGTGCCAGAGGACGTGGCGGGAGAAGCCGTCGAGGGGACACCGCTGTCCACCGAGCGGGCGAGGCGGCCGTCGCCGGACCGCCCGGCCCTCCAGGCCGCCGTCCGCCTCATCGAGGAAGCCTCACATCCACTCATCTTCGCCGGGAACGGAGTCATCAGGGGGCACGCCTCCAGGGAGCTTCGCGAGCTCGCGCGGACTCACGGCATCCCCGTCGTGCACACCTTCATGGCCAAGGGCTCGATGCCCTCCGACGACGATCTCTGCTTGCTGTCGGCCGGGCTCCAGGCCCGCGACTATGTCTCGTGCGGGTTCGACAAGGCGGATCTCATCATCGCCGTCGGCTATGATCCCGTCGAGTACGCCCCGAAGTTCTGGAACCCCGACCGGAAGAAGCCCATCATTCACATCGACTTCACGCCAGCCGAGGTGGACAGCTTCTACCAACCCGTGGTCGAGGTGGTGGCCGACGTGCGGGAGGCGCTCGAGCTGCTGAACGACATGGTGAGGGGTGAGAAGGATCCGTCGCCCTACCTCGAGCTCCGCCGGCTCATCCTCGAAGACCTCGAGGAAGGAGCGGATGATCAGACCTTTCCCCTCAAGCCGCAGCACATCCTGCGAGAGCTCCGGACCCGCATGGGGCGCGAGGACATCCTCATCTCGGACGTCGGTACCCACAAGCTCTGGATCGCTCGGACCTTCCCGGCCTATGAGCCCAACACCGTGCTGATCTCCAACGGCCTGGCCGCCATGGGCTTTGCTCTGCCCGCTGCCATTGCGGCCAAGCTCGTGCACCCGGAGCGGAAGGTGGTGGCGGTGAGCGGCGACGGCGGCTTCCTCATGAATTCCCAGGAGCTCGAGACAGCGCGCCGTCTGGGGCTGGCGGTCGTGAACGTGATCTTCCGCGACGGCGGATACAACCTGATCCAGTGGAAGCAGCAGACGCGTCTGGGGCGCGAGACGGGGGTGACCTTCGGCAATCCCGACTTCGTCGCACTGGCGGAAGCGTTTGGCGCGAAGGGCTATCCGGTGGAGTCCCCGCGCGAGCTCGGCCCCGCCCTGACCCAGGCGCTCGCGGAGCCCGGCCCCTCCATCGTCGATGTCCCCGTCGACTACGGGGAGAACGCGAAGCTGACGGAGCGGCTCGGGCACCTCGTGTGCCCGATCTAGAAGCCCGGGACGCCATCCCATGGCGCAACTCATGAACGCGGAGGCTTACATGACGCTGGCGGGCGCCCTGGACGAGCTTGCGCGGCGCGGATTCACCGCGCGCTTCCAGGTCTTCGACGGCGGGCTTCGCGCGGCCGGCGGCGAAGAGACCATGCGGCCGAAAGACCTGGTGGTCCGTGAGTACTATCGCTTCGAGGGCATCTCGGATCCCGACGACATGGCCATCCTCTACGCCATCGAGAGCACGAGCGGGGTGCGCGGCACCCTGGCCGACGCCTTCGGGGTGTACTCGGATCCCGCCACGAGCGCGGTCATGCAAGACATCCCCATTCGCGCGAACGGCTCCGGCCCCTAGGCTCGGCTCGCAGACGCTCCCGCCTCGCGGGCGAGACGACGCATCAGCGCCTCGCTCCCCTCGTCGGCCGGGAAGAAGGCTTCCACCCGCAGCTCGTGCAGCGTGATGTCGTAGGGGACGCCCAGGCTCGTCAGCGTCGAGAAGAACTTCAGGTGGATATCGCCTCGGGCCAGCTCCACGGCGAGAAAGGGCGCGGTGGAGGCGTCGAGGTCCAGCTTGCGCCAGTGGTGCGGGACGTCCGGGTAGGAGAGCAGCTCGTCGAGGAGCCGGCCGATCTCGGGATCCCCCCGCAGCAGGTCACGATGGAGCCACTGGATGAGCGCGGCTGCCGTCGCCTCCCAGTTCACGATGTACGGGCGGACTCCAAGCGGATGATAGAAGAGCCGCATGGCATTCGCGGGACCCAGAGTCGTCGCCTGCGCGGGATCGAGGAACAGAGCCATGACCCTTTGCATGCCTTCGTTGCTCATCAGGACATTCCAGTGACCGTCGACCACGAGAGCGGGGAAGGGCTCCTGCTGGCGGAGCATGAAATCGAGGGCGCGGCGCACCTGGCTCATCTCGGGCGAGGCGAGCCCTCGCTCGAGATACACGGGCGCATAGCCCGCGGCGAGGAGCAGCTCGTTGCGGCCGCGCGGCGGCACCTCGAGCACGCGGGCGAGAAGGAGGACCATTTCCCGGCTCGGCTTCGCCCGCCCGGTCTCGATGAAGCTCAGGTGGCGCGAGGAGACCTCGGCCTCCACGGCCAAGGTGAGCTGGCTCATCCGACGGCGCTCGCGCCACTGGCGGAGGAGGGGCCCCAGCGCGCTCTCCGAGGCCGTCTTGCGCTTCGTGCCCGCCGCCCGCGCCATGCCGGGAGTCTACACCGCTCGCCGGTGCTGGGACATTACCTCGAAGGTAATTGAACTCGGTGGGAGACCGTTCCATCATGTCCCGCGATCAACGAAAGGAAGGTGCCCTGATGCCGATGGACGCCGCCGCCGTCTCCGACCTCTTCAGAGGAACCCTCGCCGAGCTGTTGGGTATCCGTTTCGTCGAAGCGACCCCGGACCGGGTGGTCGCCGAGCTCGACTACAGAGACGAGCTGACCACCGTGGGGGGGAGCCTCCACGGTGGCACCCTCATGGCCTTCGCCGACACGATCGGCGCGGTGGCCACCGTGCTCAACCTGCCGGAGGGCGCCAGCACCACCACTCTCGAGTCCAAGACCAACTTCTTCGCGGCGGGGCGCTCCGGAACGGTGCGGGCGGAGACGACGCCACTTCACCGCGGCAAGCGGACCATGGCGTGGCAGACGCGCGTCACGAACGACGCCGGGCGCCTCCTCTCGCTGACGATTCAGACCCAGATGGTCCTGACATGAAGGTTGGCTTCGCCGGGCCCTTCTCTGTCCGGCTCGCGGATCGGGTGCGGCGTCACCTGAACGTGGAGTGCGAGATGATCCTGGCCGACGAGTCCGGCGTGGTCGGCCTGCTCCCGGAGGTCGACGTCCTGGTCACGCTCGGCTTCACGCGCGAGATGGGCGCGGCGGCCGCGCGACTCAAGCTCGTGCAGGTGCCGGGTGCGGGGCTGGACCGGATCGATCGCTCCGCGCTCCCCGCGGGCACCGCGCTGGCCAACGCCTACAACCACGAGGTCGGCATCGCCGAGTACGTGATGGGCGCCATGCTCGCCTTGAGCCGAGACCTCTGTCGGCTCGATGCGGCCCTGCGGCGGGGACGCTGGGAGAGCCCGTGGGTGCCGGGAGCCGAGCCGCCCCCGACATGGCCCGAGCTGACGGGCAAGACGCTGGGAATCCTGGGCTATGGCCGCATCGGCCAGGAGCTCGCTCGGCGGGCGCGCGCCTTCGACATGACGATATGGGCGATGCGCCAGAGGGTGACGCGAGAGGACGCGCCCGGCCTCGCTTTTCTGGGGGGACCGGAGGCGCTGGACGAGATCCTGAAGCGCGCGGACTACCTCGCCATCACGCTGCCGCTGACCGAGGCCACCCGCGGTCTTCTCGGCGCGCGGGAGCTCGGGCTGATGAAGCCCACGGCCGTGCTCGTGAACGTGGCGCGGGCGCTCATCGTGGACGAAGACGCGCTCTATCGGGCGCTCCGCCAGGGGACCATCGCGGGGGCCGCGCTCGACGTGTGGTATCGATATCCAACGAACGGAGAGCCGGCGTTTCCCTCCCGCCACCCGTTCCACGAGCTGCCCAGCGTGCTCGCGACACCGCATGTGTCGGGGTGGACGGAAGGCACCATGGAGGGCCGCGCCCGGCTTGTCGCGGAGAATATCGGCCGCGTGGCGCGAGGGGAGCCGGTGGCCAATATGGTTCCGTAGGCCGCGCCACCGGGTAGGTCTTGCCGATGACGGAAAATCTTTCCGTGACCGAGAGGCCTGCCATTTTCGAGACGCCGTGTAACTGCGGGTATTCCGGATATTCCGCGGGCCGCCATCGCGTGAGCTCGCTGGCACATGGGTTGCCTTTCTTCTTGGAAGGCGTGTCGTTCACGCCGAGGAGGAAAATCATGAGCCAAGTGCTTCGCGCTGGATGGCTGTGCTTCCTGGGTGTGCTCTTCGCCGTCGGCTGCACGGTGGCTCCGCGGCCGGGCTCACCGATTCCGCCCGCCGCCGAGGTCCTTCCCGCGGACGCGCGCGCGCTCGCCTATGGCCAGACGGTCGACCAGGTGCTGCAGAACGCGCAGATGGGAGACAAGATTCGCGCGCTCTTCGGGCCTGACTGGATGCCTGCCGCCCAGGGCGGCGGTCAGCTCATCATGGGCGCCGCCCCTTACTTCGAGCGGGGCGGCCCGTTGCGGATGGTTCGCATCGGTGGCGAGGACTACATCGCCGTGACCGGGTGCGTGCCGCGCGACTGCGACACGCAGCGAGTGCTCCTTCTCATCCGCGCGGACGGGTCACAGCTTCTCGCGCGCCTCGACGAAGGCGGCTTCTCGCACTACTACGGATACGGGAGCGAGGCCCTGACCAGGAACACCGCGCCGCTCGTGGTCGACAGCGGGCTGCGGGCTTTGAAGCGCACGGGCAATCCGTACCCCGCCTGAGAGCGGCGCTGCTCACGCGCTACGGCGACTGGCGCGATGCCAGGTAGGCGCGCCAGCCGCCGTGCTGCGTGATCTCGCGCTGTCCCTCGCAGAGCGTCGGCTCCCCGAGCACCCCCAGAACTTCCTCGCCGTCGGCGAGCGTGACCTTGCCGATGCAGAGACCCGGCGGCTCCCGCAGCAGGATCTGCGCGAGGCCCTCGGGAGGAACCGCCCAGACCTCGAGGGCGATCGAAGCGCCTCCCGAGAGAACGCGGATCATGGCGGGATGGCGGTCATTGACTGACCACAGCCGGTAGACAGGGGCCGTCGTGGCGTCGCGAAGAAAGGTCGCCTGCGCCTCGAGCATGTTGGCGTTGAGCTCGAGGCCCCGCATGAGGGTGCCGTTGACCGCGAGCTTCACCACCGCTGCTCCGACCCTGGACGAGGGCGCGCGACCGGCTGCCTACCGTCCCGCTGCCGCTCCCTCGACGCCGAGCTCCGCGAGCTTCGAGTCGGTCGGCCGGCCGGTGTTGGGGTCCCAGCCCGCCATCTCGTAATACGTGCGCCGGGCGGCAAAGAACTGGTCGGGGTCGATGAACTGGCCCTTGAGCGCGCCGTTGCCGATGCCTTCGTGTAGGCGCTGGGGCAGGACGTCGTCCTCGGGAGTGAAGCCCTCGCGGCAGTTGAACTCGCGAGCCAGCGTGTTGTTGCGCTCGCCGACCTTCATGACCTCGTAGATGCTCATGTTCCAGCCGGTGACGGCGTTGATGTAGTCGACCATGGGCTGGAGCTCGAGGCCATTGAGGGGCGCGCCCACGAAGTCGCACATGCCCACCGAGTTGTAGGCGCTCCACACCTTCTGCGTCTCGAAGAACGCGCGCACCTTCTTGGAGTCGAGCACGAGCGGGTCGAGCGGCTCGATGAGGCCGAGGACGCCGAGGGGATGTCCCTGCGGGTGGAAGCCGGCGTAGAGGGGATCGTGGGGCGCTTCCATGTGGTCGGCGCCCGTGGGAGACAGGGCATACGCGAGGGACAGGCCCTTCTTGCCCCGCGGGTCGTGCATGGGCAGCTCCTGGCCCTTGACGTGAAGGGCGAAGCGCTCCGCGCCCTTGCCCAGCTTGGCGGCGCCGCGCTTGACGCCCTCGCCGAGGAGCTCGCCGATACCCTCGCGCTTGCCGATCATGTGGGTGAGCTGGATGACCGCGTCCGCGTTGCCCCAGGTCAGCTCGAGGCCGCCCGTCATCTCCTTCGTGATGATGCCGTGCTCGTAGCATTCCATGGCGAAGGCGATGGCCGCCCCCGTCGAGATCGAGTCGAGCACGTACTGCGCGTAAAGCTGGTTGATGAGAGCGAGCGCCTTGAGATCACCCACGCCGCACAGCGATCCCGACGCCGCGAGCGTCTCGTACTCGGGGCCGCCGTACTTCGGGGTCACCCCCAGCTCCTTGACCTCGACCTCGCGCTTGCAGGCCACCGCGCACGCGTAGCAGGTCCCGCGATTGACGAGGATGGTGTCGCGCATGGTCTGGCCGCTGATGGCCTTGGCGTGCTCGAAGGAGCCGTCCCGGAAATTGCGGGTGGGCAGGATGCCGGAGGCTTCGAGGGCCAGGACTCCGCCCGACGATCCGACCTGGTGGAAGCGGTCGGTGGCGCGGTCATAGTGCTCCTTGAACCACACGAGCTGGCTCTTGGCCTTCTCCTTGTCGCCCGCCACGGGAGGCTTGGAGCCGCGGACCACCACGGCCTTGAGATTCTTGGCGCCCATGACGGCGCCGAGCCCGCTCCGGCCGTGGAAATGCTTGAGCTGGTTCACGATGGCCGCGAAGCGGACGCCGCGCTCGCCGGAGACGCCCGTCTGCAGGACGCGGACGCGCTTGTCGCCCAGCTCCTGCTCGATGCCGTCCTGGACCTCACCCGAGAGCTGCCCCCAGTAGCGGCTGGCGTCGCGAAACTCGACCTTGTCGTCCTTGATCCACAGATAGACGGGCGAGGCCGCCTTGCCGCGGATCACGAGGCCGTCCCAGCCGGCCGCGCGGAGCTCCGGCCCCCACCAGCCGCCCGCCTCGGACTCGCCATAGCCACCCGTCAGGGGAGACTTGGCGGCCGCCGTGTAGCGATTGGTGCCCGACAGCGAGAGGCCGTTGATGACGCTGGTGGCGAGGACCAGCACGTTGTCGGGCCCGAGGGGGTCGACGCCGGGGGGCATGTCGCGCAGCAGGAGATAGGAGGCGAGCGCTCCGCCTCCCAGGAACTTCCGCATCACGGCCTCGGGCAGCTCTTCGGTGCGGGTCTGGCGAGTCGTCAGATCGATGTGGAGAAGCTTGCCGGTGACCCCCGATGCCATAGTGCCTCCTCGTGCTGCGTGGTCGCGATGGTAGGCGAGGGTCGCCAAGCGTCATGCCTGCGCGCCGCCCGTTGCTCCGCCGTTGACGATAGCCGCAGGCCGCCGCCGACGCAAGGGCCAGGCCCCGTGCGTCATCGCCGTGCTTGACAAGGTGTCCTGGGACGCTTCAGTCTCTGGCCGGACACGTGCCCGGCTTCTCAGCGAAAGGAGACCTGCTCATGGCCACCGGCGTCGCGGTGTCAGGCATGGAAGGGGTCAGGAAAGCCCGGGGCTGGCTCCTCGGCCTCGGCATCGTCCTCATCCTGGTCGGCACGCTGGCCCTGGGCGCCGCCGTCTTCGCCACCATCGCCTCGGTGATCTTCTTCGGCTGGCTGCTCCTCGTCGCGGGAGCCATCGAGGTCGGCTATGCCTTCAGCCAGCCGAAGTGGGGCGGCCTCATCCTCCACGTGGTCAACGGCGTGCTGGGCGTGGTGGCGGGCTTCATCCTCGTGCTGCATCCGGCGGCGGGCGCCCTCACCCTCACCCTTCTCATGGCGATGTTCTTCATGATCGCGGGTCTCTTCCGCATCGTCACGGCCTTGTTGATGCGCTACCCGCACTGGGGATGGGTGCTGCTGAACGGCCTCATCACCTTCGCGCTCGGTGTGCTGATCTGGAGGCAGATGCCGGGCGCCGCGCTCTGGATCATCGGGATGTTCGTGGGCATAGACCTGATCTTCGTTGGATGGTCCTGGGTCATGCTCGCCCTCGCCCTCAGGACCGAGCGGGGCCAGGCCTAGAGCGCCCGGAGGGGAGCTCCGCCCGAAGCTATGCGCTGGCCGTCAGGCCCGTCGGGCAGCGGACCCCGGTGCCGCCGCCACCGCAATAACCCCACGGGTTCTTGGCGAGGTATTGCTGGTGGTAGTCCTCGGCGTAGTAGAACTCAGTGGCGGGGCAGATCTCGGTGGTGATGGTCTTGTAGCCCGCCTTGCTGAGCACGCGTTGGTAGGCATCGCGTGAGGCGAGGGCCGCCTTCTGCTGCGCGTCGCCGTGCGTGTAGAGCGCCGAGCGGTACTGCGTGCCCACGTCGTTGCCCTGGCGCATGCCCTGAGTTGGATCGTGGCTCTCCCAGAAGACGCGCAGCAGCTCCTCGTACGAGATCTTGGCGGGATCGAACACGACGCGCACCGCTTCGGTGTGCCCCGTCATCCCGCTGCAGACTTCTTCGTAGGTGGGATTGGGCGTGAAGCCGCCCGCATAGCCCACCGACGTCGAGTAGACGCCCGGGAGCTGCCAGAACTTTCGCTCCTCGCCCCAGAAGCATCCCATGCCGAACGTCGCTAGCTCCATGCCCGCGGGGAACGGAGGACTGAGGCGCGCCCCCGAGACGAAGTGCTTCTCGGGAACGGGCAGGGCCGTGGCCCGGCCGCGGAGCGCCTCTTCCTTCGTGATCATCGAGACTTTGTGCAGACCAAACATGGTCCCGTCTCCCTTAGAGAACGACTTTCCTGTCGCGGAGCTCCTGGATCCTCGCCGGCGTGAAGCCGCAGGCGGTCAGGATCTCGTCGGTGTGCTGGCCGCGCAGCGGCGCTGCGCGCCTGACCCCGGGGGCCATGCGCGAGAACTTCAGCGGCGTCCCCACCACGGGAATCTCGCCGAGGCGCGGATGGGTCACGCGCTGGACGATGCCGCGCTCGACCGTCTGCGGATCGTTCATGACCTGGTCCACGGTGTTGATGGGCGTCGCCGGCACGTCCGCCTCCGCGAGGATCTTCAGGAGCTCCTCGCGGTCCCGGTCGCCGATCACCTGCTCGAGCAGCGTCTCCAGCTCCACCCGGTTCTTCACCCGCTGCTGGTTGACGGCGAACTTCGGATCGGCGGCGAGCTCGTCGAGGCCGAGGACGCGGACGAGCTTGCCCCAGAAGCGATCGTTGGCGGCGGCCACGAAGATCCACTGGCCGTCGCGGCACTTGAAGTTCCGGTAGGGCGACAGCGACGGGTGCCCGGAGCCCAGCGCTTTCGGCACGGCGCCCGTGAGCAGGTAGCCCTCGGCGTGAAAGGCGAGCAGGCTCACCGCCGTCTCGAGGAGGGACCCGTCCACGCGCTGGCCGAGCCCGGTCTTGGCGCGCTGGATGAGCGCGCTGCAGACGCCGAGGGCGCAGAGGATGCCCGTCGAGAGATCGAGGAAGGAGACGCCGGCCCGCACGGGCTGCCCGTCCGGCTCGCCCGTGATGGACATGATGCCGCTGAAGGCCTGCATGAGCGCCTCGTACCCCGGGCTGTCCTTGCGGGGGCCGGTACGACCGAAGGCGGAGACGGAGCAGTAGATGAGCCGCGGATTGATCTTCGCGAGGGCGTCATAGCCGAGGCCGAAGCTTTCCATGGTCCCCGTGCGGAAGTTCTCGATGAGAACGTCGGCGTCGCGGACGAGCGCCGTGACCACCTCCACGCCCTCGGGCGCCTTGAGGTCGAGGGCCATGCCGCGCTTGTTGCGGTTGAAGAGGAGATAGGCCGCGGCCTCGCCGTCCTTGTGCGGGGGCCAGGTGCGGGACTCGTCGCCGCTGCCCGTGTCCTCCACCTTGACGACGTCCGCTCCCAGATCGGAGAGGAGGGCGCCGCACCAGGGGCCGGCGATGACGCGCGAGAGATCGATGACACGGATGCCGTCGAGGGCGAGCAGGTCGGGAGTCATGGGCGCTATGATACCGCAGCGCCGGGACCTTCAGCGCCGACGTCTTGACCCGCTCCGGGAAAGCCCGTAGTGTCCGGCGCAGACCCATGACGGACAGCGATCGCCAGTTCTATCTGCGGGTCTTCTGGGTGGCCGCCGCCGCCCTCCTGGCCATCGGACTCTTCGAGGTCCTGCGTCCCTTCGTCGAGTCCATCGTGTGGGCGGCGCTCCTGGCCTTTCTCCTCAAGCCCCTCAACGATCGTCTCACGCGCAAGCTCGGGGGCCGCCGCGGCGTGGCGGCCATGATGCTGACGGTGGCGGGTTTCCTGTTCGTGCTCGCGCCCATCGGCATGCTCGCGGTCGTCTTCGGCCGGCAGGCCGCCGATCTGATCGGACGCCTGCAGGCCCTGGCCGAGCGGTACAAGGTCTCGCAGACGAGTGATCTCTTGAACCTGCCCATCGTCCACCGGGTCCTCGAGTGGCTCAACGATTTCCTGCCCGTGGACACCACGCAGCTCCAGGCCGCGGCCATTGACGCCACCAAGGCCCTCCTCGGCCTCTTCGTCGTCACGAGCGGCAGTCTCTTCGCCAGCGCCCTCGGCACCCTCTTCAACATGCTCATGACGCTCTTCCTCATCTTCTTCTTCCTGCGCGACTGGGACGTGATGGTCGCCGCCACCTCGCGCTTGATTCCGCTCGACCCCCGCCGGAAGGAGAGCCTCGCCGGGCACATCGCCGCCGTCACGCGCGGAGTCGCCCTGGGCTCCATGGTCACGGCCGCCGTCCAGGGCGCGCTCGTCGGCATCGGCTTCTTGCTCGTGGGCCTGCCCTCGGTCGTGGTCTTCGGCGTGCTCGCCGCGGTGGCCGCGCTCCTGCCCGTGCCAGGCACGGCGGCCGTGTGGGTGCCCGCGGCCATCGTCCTCTTCGCCCAGGGCCGGATGGGCGCGGCGGTGTTCATGCTGCTCTGGGGCGGCCTCGTCGTCGTGGGCATGTCCGACAGCTTCATCCGGCCCGCCTTCGTGTCGGGTCAGGCGGAGATGTCGACGCTGCCCGTCTTCCTCGGGCTCATGGGCGGGATCGGCGCTTTCGGCGCGGTGGGGATCGTGCTGGGGCCCGTGCTCGTGGCCATCGCGCTCGCGCTGCTGCGCTTCGCGGCGGAGGCGGGGATCGCAGGGCGCTGACCCCTCGGAGGAGGATCACATGATCGACCGCAGAAAATTTATCGCTCGTGGCGCGGCGGGGCTGGCCGGCATCCTCGCCTCGCGGCAGGCTCCCGCGCTCGCGCAGACGATCCGTCTTCATCTCCTCCACCGCGTGGATTTCATCCCGCAGGGCGAGGCCGAGCTCAAGAGGCAGCTCGCCGACTATGGCCGCCAGATGAAGATGGACGTCGTGCTCGAGACCATCAACGAGAACGATCTCCAGACGCGGATCACCTCGGCCATCCAGTCGGGCGCGGGCCCGGACATCGTCCAGATGCTCCACAACTGGCCGCACCTCTATGCGGGCGGGCTCGTCGACATGACGGACCTGTGCGACTGGAAGCAGCGCGATCAGGGCAAGTTCTACCCGCAATCCGAGGCCGCGACCCGCGAGGGAAGCCGGTGGCTGGGCCTGCCCCACTGCGTCACCCCCGCCCTCATCAACTACCGCAAGTCCTGGTTTGCCGAGGCGGGAGCGACGGCGCCGCCCAAGAACCTGGACGAGTACCGCAAGCTCGGCGCCGTCCTCAAGAAGAAGGGCAAGCCCTTCGGCCAGACGCTCGGTCATACCGTCAACGACGCGCCCGGCTGGTCGTATCCGCTGACGTGGACGTTTGGCGGCGCGGAGACCGACAAGACGGGGAAGAAGGTGGTGCTGAACTCGAAGAACACCATCGAGGCGGTCAAGTGGATGACGGCCTTCTGGAAGGAAGCCTGCGACGAAGGCGGCCTGGCCTGGGACGACACGACCAACAACCGCGCCTTTCACGCGGGCGAGATCGCTGCCACCCTCAATGGCGGAAGCATCTACGTGCTGGCGCGCCGCCGGACCGACATCAAGGACGAGAAGGGCCAGCCCCTCTGGCCCGACATCGGGCACTTCCGCTATCCCGACGGCCCCCACGGCCCCACGCCGACGTACCACGTGACGTATGCGAGCACGATCATGAAGCACTCGAAGAACGTGGAAGCGGCCAAGGAGCTCCTCAAGTGGGTCCATTCCAAGGAGCAGTTCGGCAAGTGGTTCGAGCTCGAGGGCGGGTATGCCACGGGTGCGAATCCCGTCTGGGAAGGGCACAAGATGTGGACCGAGGTGGACGAGGCGATGCGGCCCTTCAAGACGGCCGCGCAGGGCGCGCGCGCCCTCGGCTACGCGGGCCCGCCCTCGGCCAAGGCCACCCTCGTCTACACCAAGTACATCATCACCGACATGTACGCCAAGGCCGTGCAGGGGCTCGCGCCCGAGGATGCCGTCCGCTGGGCGGAAGGCGAGCTCAGGAAGATCTACGAGGTCTGAGCGTCAGGGAGCCCTCTCGGAGCGTGGGCCGAGCGCGCCATCGATGATTGTCAGTCCTGACCTCTAGCCTTCCTTCTTCAGGAGATAGAACACACATCCGTAGCACGACGAGTGCTGCCGGAAGACATCGATCTCCCTTTGCTCCTCGTCGAGGAAGGCGAGCGCGTCGGGACTGTCGGCATACTTGAGCCGGAGGACCCGGATCTTCATCTCGAGCGGCTCGTAGTAGTCCGTCCACCAGTCCCTCTCGGGGGTGGTGAAGTGGTGCAAGATCTCGTATCCGGCGGCCTGGGCCATCGCGCAATTGGAAGCGATGGTGGCCATGGCGGGGTAGTTCCTGCTCCAGAACTGTGTAGGCGCTTCTGGCGGCGCTTCCGTCAGCCAGCTGATCTCGGTGACGGCCACACATCCGTGCGTCTTGAGAAGTGGCCTCCACGATCTGAGCCCGGCTTCGAATCCCACGATGTAGATGGCACCTTCCGACCAGATGAGATCGAAGCGGTTGTCCGAGAACGGCAGCGCTCGCATGTCTCCCTGAA
Organism: Candidatus Rokuibacteriota bacterium; assembly: GCA_003220345.1. Lineage (GTDB taxonomy): Bacteria > Methylomirabilota > Methylomirabilia > Rokubacteriales > CSP1-6 > AR37. The sequence goes on from QHSC01000111.1 coordinate 20,161, forward strand.
GGCTCGCGATCCGCGAGAAAGCCTCGAAGCTTCGGGTCCGGCGTGTCAGGTCTTTCAGGAAAGGCGCATGGCGGTCCACCGCCATGATGTGCGCCTGAGGGAACGCTCTGGCCAGCGCGAGCGTCTGAGCTCCGGGACCGCAGCCGACATCGACTACCCGAGCGCCGTCAGAGAGGCGGGGCAGCTTCTCCGCTGCTTCCCGGGTCGTTCTGTTGGAACCCGGGCCTTCTCGGGGCAAGTCAGAGTGCAGCTCCCAGAAGAGACTCAGAGACCCGGACCGCTTATCCGACGGGAATGGGACGACCGTCGACGGCGGTGGGGCCGGCGCCCGCCACCGCGTGCTGCCGCCCCTGCGCCTGGCCGAAGTCTCCGCGAACCGGCGTGGCGAGGATTCCCGTGTCACATCTCCACTTGCCTGAAGACGGTGCCCAGCACGGGATGCGGCCCCAGGGGAAGCGAGAGCCGCCGGCGGCTCGCCACCTCTAGCGCGATAGGGCCCTCATCCTGAACGGGGTCGATCTCGACGGCAAGGCGCATGGGGGAGTCGCTCCAGGAGAAGACGAGCTCGCCGCGCGGACCCCCGGCGGCGGTGCCCTGCAGCACGGTCGTCCACTGAGTCACGGCCCGCTCCATGGACTGGCCGCGCATCGGCTCGGCGAACTGGACCACGATGCCGAGGGCCTGCTTGGGGTGAAGAAAGGCTTCTTTCCACTCAGGATCGGACTCGTCGCGGCCGATGATGTCGTAGCCGGCGGACTCCGCTCGGGCGCAGGCCTCCGCGAGGCTCGGCACCTTGAAGGTGACATGATGGATGCCCGCGCCTCGCTCGGCGAGAAAGCGATGGAGGAAGCCCGACGGCCCCGCGGGCTCCATGATCTCGATCGATCCGCCGCCCTCGAAGCGATACGTGCCCCAGGCGAAGACGCCCGAGGGTTGACCGGCGTCCGGCTCACCGCCCAGCTCTGCGCAGAGAAACGGGGCGGCGTCGGCCATTCGCGGCAGGGCGATGGCGATGTGATCGAAGAGGACGCGGTCGACCAGGCTCAACCGGTGAAGACCTCCTGGGCCGCCTCGAGCGAGCGCTCGATGCCCTGAGCGCTCACGTCCAGATGCGTGACTGCGCGGATCGTGCGCGGACCGAGGGCGCCCATGCGGACGCCCCGGGAGAGGAGCCGCTCCACCGCCGCGGGCGCGCCGATCGACCCCGTCAGGTCGAAGAAGACGATGTTGGTCTCGACGGTGGCGGGGTCGAGGGACACGCCGGGCAGGGTCGCCAGCCCTTCAGCCAGTCGCTTCGCGTTGACATGGTCGTCGGCCAGCCGCTTCACGTGATGGCGGAGAGCATAGACTCCACCCGCGGCAATGATCCCTGCCTGGCGCATGGCCCCGCCCATCTGCTGCTTGCAGCGCCACGCTTCCGCGATGAACTCCCGCGAGCCCGCGATGGCCGCGCCCACCGGCGCCCCCAGGCCCTTGGTGAAATCGATCCAGGCCGAGTCGAAGGGCGCGGCCCACTGCTGGGCGGCGATGCCGCTCGCCACCACCGCGTTCATCAGGCGGGCGCCGTCCATGTGCGTGCTGAGCCCGCGGCGCCGCGCGACGTCGACCACCGCCCGGATCTTCTCGAGCGGCCACACGGAGCCGCCGCCCAGGTTGGAGGTCTGCTCCACCCACAGGAGGCGGCTGCGCGGCATGTGACGGTTGTCCGGACGAATGGCCGCCTCGACGGCCGCGAAGTCGAACTGACCACGCGGGCCGTCGAGCCCCTGCACGTTGATGCCGGCCAGCGCGGCCGGCCCGCCCGTCTCGAAGTGGATAGGATGCGCGGTGCGATGCGCAATCATCTCCTCGCCGTGACGGCAGTGCACGCGCATGGCGATCTCGTTGCACATGGTACCCGAGGGCAGAAAGAGCGCCGCGTCCTTGCCCAGGAGCTCGGCGACCATGTCCTGCAGGAGATTGACCGTCGGATCCTCGTGCTTCTGCTCGTCGCCCACCTCCGCCTCGCACATGAAGCGCCGCATCTCGGCGGTGGGCTTGGTTACCGTGTCGCTGTAAAGGTCGACCTCGATCGCCATCGGTGCTCGCCTATTGCATCGGTGAGAAGGCCGACGGCATGACGATCTTGGTCGCCTGGGTGAGCAGGCTGTCCGCCCCGCCGCCCGGCGGCCACAGGCCCTCGGCCACGGCCTTCTTCCGCGTGGCCACGCGGGCATCCAGGGTCGGATAGGGCCAGATGTGGATGAACTTGTTCGCGGTGCCGAATTCGACGTGGCCGACGAGGGCCACGGGCGAAAGCCCGAGACGGCCGGGCAGCTTGGCTTCCCAGCGCTTCATCGTGTCGGGCAGCGTCCCCGCCCTGAACGTGTAGTAGCGGAACTCGTAGTAGGGGCCGTAGGTGCCGGGCTTGGGCTCGGGGGCGAAGGGGAAGGGGACCACGATCTCCACGGACATCGTCGTGATGAACTCCTGGATCTTGGGCGGCCAGTTCGCGTCCTTGGCGGCGGCCGCGCGCACCTTGGCCCGATCGTCCACGCTCTCGTACTTCCAGATGTGGATGATCTCGTTGAGCGGCCCGATCTCCGTGTGGAAGAAGGCCGCGAGCTCCGAGTACTTCTTGCGGTGCTCGTAGGCTTCGCCGTAGCGCTTCTCGACCTCGCCGAGGCTGCCGACTTTGACGCCGTAGGTGCGGATCTCGTAGATCATGGTGCGCTCCTCTCTGGTGTGGAAGTTTACGGAAGCAGGCCGATCTCGCGGAAGTAGCGACGAGCGCCTGGATGGATGAGCTCGGGACGCGGTGCCCCCGCCGCCGTATTGGCCGCCGTCGTCTCGTGCCCCTGAGGCAGCTTGGCGGCCATCATCGCCTCGCCGCGGTGAAGCGCGCGGGCGAGACGATACGCGGTGTCCTCGGCCAGGGTGGGCGTGACGAGGATGAAGCTCCACGACCCCACCGACACGATGGGCTCCGTCTGACCTGGATACGCGCCCGCGGGAATGGTCAAGGTCTTGAGGAAAGCGTGCTTGGCCTGGATGCGCGCGCGCTCGCTCGGAGTGGGGGCGATGAAGCGCGCGCCCTGCGCGCCGCGCGCGACGGCGGTGAAGCCAGGCCACCCCGCGCCGCCACCCCAGAGGGCGGCCGCGCGGCCGTCCCCGACCATGGCGGGCCCGTCGCCCGCCTGATCGAGGTAGACGGGCTGGAAATCCCGCTCCATGTCCAGCCCGAGCCCGTCCAGCACATAGCGGGCGAGGACCACGAGGCCGGATCCGCGGGCGCCCCAGGCCACGGTCTTGCCCTTGAGATCGGCGATGGTTCGGTAGGGCTGATCGCCGCGGACCACGAACATCCCCGGCGTGGTGTACATGGCCACGAGGATCTGAAGGCGCGCGGGCGGACGGCCGATGCCGCTGAGCGCCTCGTGGGCGACCTCGCCCTGGACCAGCGCCAGATCGAGTTGGCCCGCCTCGAGGAGCGGCACGTTCTCGGTGGAGCCCTTCGTGTTTCGCGTGCGCACCTCGAGCGAGGGATCGTTGGCGTGGATGGTCTCGGCCACCGCTTGACCGTAGACGGGAAAGCCGCCGCCCGGCGTGGCCGTGCCGAGCGTGACCACCGTGCGCTGCTCCTCCGCTCGGGCCAGGCCCATGGCGAAGAGGATGGTGGCGGCGGCCCCGAACCACTTCATCATCGAAGTGCCTGACGCCCGAGATCGACGAGGCGCTCCGCCACGGTCCTCAGGAGCCGCCAGGCCGGCTCGTGGCTCCGGGTCGCCTCGGGATCATCGAGGTAGGTGTCGAGCAGCACGTACGGCGCGCCCATGGCCTCGAGCTCCCGGAGGTCGCCGCGCACCTGCTCGACGCTGCCCTGGCCCGCGCTGCGCGTGTCTTCCGGCATCGGCCCGTCCGAGAGCTGCAGCTTGATCCGCGGGCAGAGCGCGGGCACCGGCCTGTCCTCCTTCTGGGCGATCTCCTTGAGCCTGGGCAGCCCTGCATCCCGCAGCCAGTCCACGCGCACCCTGATCGGGTGCCAGGCGTCGCCATGAAGCACCGCGCGCCGGAGCGCACCCTCGCTGGCCCCGCCAACCCAGATGGGCGGGTGGGGCGCGCGGAGCGGCCGGGGAGACGTGTGGACGCCCTGGAAGCGGACGAAGCGCCCCTCGTAGCTCGCCACGTCCTGGGTCCAGCAGGCCTTGATGGCGCTCAGATAGTCATTGGTCATGGCCCCACGCTTGTCGAAGGGGAGCCCCAGCGCCTCGAACTCTTGCTTCGCCCATCCCACGCCGATCCCGAAGATGAATCGCCCGCCCGAGAGCTGGTCGACCACGGCGGTGGCGCGCGCCGTCTCGAGCGGATGACGATAGGGGACGATGATGACCGTGGTGCCCAGCTCCACCCGCTTGGTCACCCCCGCGAGCCAGCCGAGCACGGTCAGGGGCTCGTAGAAGGGCGCGGGATAGCGGCCCTCGACGTCGGGCGTGACGGCCACGTGGTCAGAGGTCATGAGCAGGTGATAGCCCAGCTCCTCGACGAGGCGAGCCCACGAGAGCAAAGCCTCCGGCGTCGCGCCGGGGCCGAAGTTGATGAGGTTGACGCCGATCTTCATGGAATGGCCTGCGCCAGGCCCGCGACCACGGTCAGGCTCGGCAGGCGCTTCAGCGCGTCGGGGGCGATCTTGATCTTCGATGACCGGCTGCCCCCGCCCAGGATGACGTAGTCGAGCGACATGATCCGCTCGTCGACGTAAACGGGCAGGTCGGCAGGCAAGGCAAGGAGCGTCACCCCGCCGATCATCATGCCGGTGAGGGCCTGCGTCTCCTCGGCGGTGGCGAAGGAGACTCGCGAGGCGTCCAGGAGCTTGCGCACGGTGTGGTTGACGTCGAGGCGCGTGGTGGCGAGCACGAGGCAGGCGCAGTACTGCTTGGGCTCCTTCTTCGAGGCCACGATGATGGTGTTGCCCGAGTGGTCGAGGGGAATGCCGTACTTCTCGCAGAAGGCCGCGGTGTCGGCGAAGTCCGGGTCGATCCGGAGCAGCTCGAAGGGCGCGCCCAGCTCCTCGAGGCTCGCCGCCACCTTCCTCTCGACGTCGGCATCGTCGCTCATCGACCGGGCGGGGGCGGGCTCAGGCCGAAGGGGGAGCGGGTTCGATCTCGACGAGGCAGGTGTTGTACGTCGGCGCTCCCGCCGGCGTCGCGCTGTCTTCCGTCAGGACATTGGCGCATCCGCGCGTGTCCTCTCCGGAGGCGGCGGGAGTGAACCACGCGCCCTCCTTGATGGAGACAACCCCGCGGGCGATGCGGTCGGTCACGCGCGCGGGGAGGATGGTCGCGCCACGCTGGTTGAAGACGCGCACGGGCTGGCCGTGCTCGATGCCGCGGGCGGCCGCGTCCTCGGGATGAATCCACACGTCCTGCGTGTCCGCCCGCGCCAGGATCTCCTGGTTGTCGTGGGTGGAATGCGTCCGGGCCCGTGACTTGGGCGAGATCAGTTCGAGCGGATGGCGAGGGTCGCCCTCGTGGGGCGGAATCCAGGTCGGGATGGCGGGAACGCGGCCGAGCCCGTACGGGTCGGGGTTGGCGGCGATCGAGGTCGAGTAGATCTCGATCTTTCCTGACGGCGTCGAGAAAGGATGCCGGGCGGGGTCGCGGACTTCTCGCGCGAAGGCCACCGCCTCTTCGGGGGCGGGCAGGCGTGCCAGCCCGTGCTCGCGGAAGGCGTCGAAGTCGTCGATGTCGGTGCCCGCGCAGACCTCGCGCAGCCACTCGATGTCATCCGGCCGCTTGTAGCCGTGCAGGCCCAGCCGCCGGGCCAGGTCCGCGCAGATGTCCACGTCGTTGCGGCACTCGTACATGGGCTTGATGGCCTGACGCATGAAGATGGCGTAGTGGCCCGCCCCGCTCCACGGCGTGTGGATGTCGTTCCGCTCCCAGAACGTGGTCGCGGGCAGCACGATGTCGGCATGGCGCGCCGTCGGGGTCAGGAAGTGATCGTGGGCGACCATGAACTCCAGACCCTCGAGCCCCGCGGTGATCTTGTTGACGTTGGGGCACTGATTGGCGAGGTCGCCGCAGGCGGAGTAGACCATCTTGATGTCGGCGGGATAGCCGCCCGACCGTCCGCGCACGAGCAGATCGGCGAGCAGCGTGGAGGCGACCCGCGCATTGACGGGATTCGGGGGCGCGCCCTGGCGCTTGATGCCGTGGAACTGGGCGCCGCCGCTGCAGCCGGAATTGCCGCCGGGGATCCCGACGTTGCCCGTGATCGCGCAGAGCGCGTACGCCGCGCGGTGGAACTGCTCGCCGTACGCGGTGCGTCCCGGCGCGTAGCCGCAGTGGAGGGCGGCCGGCTTCATGGTGGCGAACTCGCGGGCCAGCCTTCGTATCGTCTCGGCGGGGACCCCGGTGAGGGGCGCTGCCCACTCCGGGGTCTTCACCACGCCGTCGGAAAGGCCGAGCAGGTACGAGCGGTAGGAGGAGCCGGGGGGCGCGCCCTCGGGCAGGTGGGCCTCGTCGAAGCCGAGGGCAAGCCGGTCGAGGAAGGCCTGATCGTGGAGGCCTTCGCTCACGATGACCTGGGCCATGGCGATGAGCATGGCCGCGTCGGTCCCGGGGCGAATGGGCACGTGCTCGTCGGCCATCTTCACGCTCGTCCGCGTGGCGCGCGGATCGACGGTGACCATGCGGACGCCCTGCTCGCGCGCCCAGTGGACGTACTGGGGCGAGTTGGTCCCGAAGGTGCCGTCGGCGGGGCTCCAGCCCCAGAGGATCATGAGCCGCGAGTTGACGTAGTCGCTGGGCTCCCGCCCCGCGAACTTGCAATCCACCTTGGCGCCATAGGTGTGGCGGAGGGCGAAGACCTCCGCCTCGTTCGAGAGGTTCGACCAGAGCTCGGTGCAGCCCCCGAAGAGGTGGAGCAGGCGCTGGACCACGGCGCGATTGTGGATCACCGCCGTGCTCCCGGTGCGCGAGCAGTCGAGGATGGCCGCGGGCCCGTACGTGTCGCGAATGCGCAGCATCTGGGCCGCGACCTCGTCGAGCGCCTCGTCCCACGAGATCCGCTCGTAGGCGCCCGAGCCCTTCGGGCCCACGCGGCGCAGGGGATAGCGCAGCCGGTCGGGGTGATTGATGCGCTCGGCCGCGCCGAAGCCGCGCACGCAGGCGGTCAGCGGCGGCATCTCGGGGGTCCAGCGGCGCGGATCGGTGCTGATGCGCACGATCTGGCCGTCCTTGACGTGGGCGTTGACCACGCAGCGCCCGCCGCAGTTGTGGGCGCACGTGCTGGTGACGACCTCTTCGCCCGGGGCACCCGCGCCGCGCGGCGTCTCGTAGACGGTGCGGGATTTCATCAGTTGAACACCACGACACCGCGGGCGACCTGTCCCGAGGTCAGGGCCTTGAAGCCCTCGTTGATCTCCTCCAACGTGTACGTCCGGCTCACGAGCTGATCGAGCTTGAGGCGGCCGTCGAGGTAGAGCTCCACGAGCCGCGGAAAATCGATGGGCGGACGCACGGAGCCGTACATGGTGCCTTTGAGGGTCTTTTCCTGGAGGGCCATCATGTACGGCGTGATGGGCGCGCGGACGGCCATGGCCGCCATGCCGACGATGACGGCAACGCCGCCGGGCCTGATGGCGTCCAGGATCTGCAGCGTCGTCTGCTCGCCGCCGATGGCGTCGAAGGCGTAGTCGACGCCGCGCCCCTCCGTCAGCTCGCGCACGCGCTCGACGACGTTGTCCTGCTTCGCGTTCAAGGTGTGGGTGGCCCCGAACTCCTTGGCGTAGCCGAGCTTGCTGTCGAGGAGATCGGCGGCCACGATCATGCCCGCCCCGGCCAGCCGCGCGCCCTGCACGACGTTGAGCCCCACGCCGCCGCAGCCGATGACGAGAACCGAGGCGCCGGCTTCCACGCGCGCGCACGAGGTGACGGCCCCCACGCCCGTGGGCACGCAGCAGCCCACCAGGGCGGCCTGGGGCCACGGCATCTCCTTGCGGATGGGCACGAGCATCTCGGCGGGGCACACGACAAACTCGGAGAAGGTGCCGATGCGCGCCATCTGGTTGATGTTCTGGCCGTCGCGGCGCAGGCGATGGCTGCCGTCGAGCATGGCGAAGCGCGCGCTCTTGTGCCCGTCGCAGAGGATGGAGCGACCGAGCGAGCAGTAGAGGCAGCGGCCGCACTGGGGTCGGAACGAGAAGATGACGTGATCGCCGGGCTTGACGTTGGCGACACCCGGGCCGACCTCCTCCACGATACCCGCCGCCTCGTGGCCGAGGGCCATGGGCAGGGGCAGCGGCCAGTCGCCGTTCATGATGTGCCAGTCGCTGTGGCAGATCCCCGCGGCCTTGACGCGCACCCGCGCCTCGCCGGACTGCGGACCCTGCTGCTCCACCTCGACCACCTGGAGCGGCGTGTTCGCCTCGTAGAGAATGGCAGCCTTCATGATCGAGCCCTCCTCAGGATTTCCGGGCCGCGCTCATGGCCGCCCAGATCTTCCGCGGGGTGAGGGGCAGATCCACGTGCGTCACGCCCACGGGAGCCAGCGCGTCCATCACCGCGTTGGCGATGGCGGGCGTGGAGCCGATGGTCGCGGCCTCGCCGATGCCCTTGACGCCCAGCGGGGTGCGCGGCGAATGCGTGCGCGTGTGGTCGTTGTCGAAAGAGATGAGATCGATGGTCTTGGGCAGGGCGTAGTCCATGAGGCTCGAGGAGAGGAGCTGGCCGCCTTCGTCGAAGGCCGCCTCCTCCCAGAGCGCTTGCCCGATCCCCTGGGCCAGCCCGCCGTGGACTTGTCCCTGGACGAGGAGCGGATTGATGAGGAAGCCCGCGTCGTCCACCGACATGTAGCGGAGGATGCGAGGCTGGCCCGTGTCCCGGTCGACCTCGACCATGGCCACGTGAGCGCCGAACGGAAAGAGCATGCCGTTGCCCGTCTGGAGATCTTCCTTCGAATGCAGGCTGCCCTTGGCGGCCGCGGCGACCTGCTGCCAGGTGACGGAGCGGTCGGGCACGCCGCGCACGGAGAACCTGCCGTCGGCCAGCACGAGGTCGGGGGCGGCCGCCTCGAGGAGATTGGCGGCGATCTGCTGCGCCTTCTCGCGCACCTTGGTGGCGTTGCCCAGGGCGTGCATCCCACCGCGCGCCGCAGAGCGGCTGCCGAAGGTGCCGACGCCGTTGCGCACCAGCGCGGTGTCGCCCTGCACGACCTTGACCATGTCCATGGGCACCTGCAGCTCGTCGGCCACGAGCTGCGCGAAAGCGGTCTCGTGCCCCTGGCCGTGGGAGGCGGAGCCGGTGAGCACGGTGACGCGCCCGTCGTCGGCGACCACGAGGTCGGACACCTCGTCGTCCTCGAAGCCGCAGATCTCGACATACGAGGCGAGCCCGATCCCCACGAGGCGGCCTTGGGCGCGGGCGGCTTCCTGCTCCTTGCGGAGGGCGGGATAGCCCGACTTGGCGAGGGCGTGGTCGAGGGCGCGCGCGTACTCGCCGCTGTCGTAGGAATTGCCCAGCGCGGTGTCGTAAGGGAACTTGTCCGGCGGGATGAAGTTGCGCTTGCGGACGTCGGCGGGATCGAGCGTGAGCCTGGCCGCCAGCATGTCCATGGCGCGCTCGATGAAGTAGGCGGCCTCGGGCCGCCCCGCGCCCCGGTAGGGAACGGTGCCCATGGTGTTGGTGAAGCCGCACACCACCTCGGCGCGCACGGCCTGGACCGCGTAGCAGCCTGTGATCATCTGAGCGCAGAGGACGGGCAAGAGACAGCCGACCTGGTAGAGGCAGAAGCCGACATTGCCGGTGATGCGGACGTCCATGGCCAGGATGCGGCCGGTCTTGTCCGCCCCGAGCTTCATCCAGCAGCGCATGTCACGCCCATGGCCGGTCGACTGCATGTCCTCGCGTCGCGTGGCCGCCCAGCGCACGGGACGCTTGAGCCGCCTCGCGAGCATGGGCACCAGCGTGTCTTCCTGGTACACGGGGACCTTGGCGCCGAATCCGCCGCCCACGCGCCCGGTCCTGAGATGGATCTGCTCGGGCTTGAGCTGCAGGCGCTCGGCGATCTGGTCGCGCATGCGGTGGGGAGTCTGCGTGTCGCCCCACATGGTCAGCTTCTGCGCCTTGTCGTCCCAGATCGCGCTGCACGCCCGCGGCTCCATGCACAGGGGCAGCACGCGCTGGTTCATCATGTCGAGCTCGAGAATGACGTCTGCGGCCGCGAGGCCGGCGTCGACGCCGGCCTTCTCGATCTTGAGCGAGACGGCGAGGTTGGAGCCGGTCTCGGGATAGAGCAGTGGCGCTCCCGGCTTGAGCGCCTCCTGAGCGTCGACCACGACGGGCAGCGGCTCGTAGTCCACCACGACCGCGTCGGCGGCGTCGGTGGCGGCCTGGGGCGACTCCGCGGCGACGACGACAACGGGCTCGCCCACATGACGAACCCGGCCTTCGGCGAGGAGCGTGTGGCCCTGACGATTCATGGTCTGGAACATCTCGGGGGGGAGCGGCGTGTGGATGACGCCGACTTCCGCATTGACGTCGGCGCCCGTGAGGACGGCGACCACTCCCGGCATCTTCCTGGCCGCCGTCGTGTCGATCCGCTTGATCACCGCATGGGCGTGGGGGCTGCGCGTGAAGGCGAGCCAGAGTGCGCCCTCGAGCCCGCGACGCACGTCGTTGACGTAGGGGTCGCTGCCCGTGATGAGCTTGGGATCCTCGAGCCGCTTGAGGGGGCGGCCCACGTGCTGGATCGGCATCAATACCTCCCGGTAGGCTCCTCGGTGCGAGCGCTGGCGGGGCGATGGTACCACGCGGCAACAATCCGCGACAGGACGCCTTGGCCTGCGGTACGCTGCATGAGCCCCGCCCTCGCGGGGCTTCATGCTGTTGAGACGCGATGGGACGCACAGGGAGGTGCGCTATTCGGACGGCGGCGGAAGCTCCGGTGGGCAGCCTGAGGCGTGATGTGCGCATCATCGGCCTCATCGGCTCAGCGCATTTCGTCAGCCACTTCTTCCAGCTCGCCCTGCCGCCGCTCTTCCCGCTCCTCCGCGAGTCGTTCGGCGTCTCCTACGTCGAGCTCGGGCTCCTGATGAGCCTCTTCTTCGCGGCCTCCGGGTTGGGGCAGACGGGCGCGGGCTTCCTCGTGGACCATCTCGGCGCGCGGCGTGTCCTCCTGGGGGGCATGGCGCTCCTCTCGGGAGCGACGGCGGTCGCGGGGGTCGTGCCCGCCTTCTGGCTCCTGCTGCCGGTGGCGGTGCTCCTCGGCCTGGGTAACAGCGTGTTCCATCCTGCGGACTATTCCATCTTCAACACCGCGGTCTCGCCGGAACGGCTCGGCCGCGCGTACGGCGTCCACGGCATCTGCGGCACCCTGGGCTGGGTGGCGGCGCCCACGGTCGTGGTCGGGCTGGCGCACGCCTTCAACTGGCGCGTGTCGCTCGTCGCCGTGGGCGCGGCCGGGCTTGCCGCCACCCTCGCCCTGTCGACGCAGCGACGCACCCTCGATGACCGCGGCGGACGCGAATCGAGGCGCGCGGCCCCCGTGCACGGCCTCGCGGGGAACATCGCCCTCCTCATGACTCCCTCCATCCTGGCCGCCTTCGCCTACTTCGCCCTGCTCGCGACCTCGCTCGTGGGCATCCAGACCTTTGCCGTCTCCGCCCTGGTCCAGCTCTACCAGGCGCCGCTGGGTCTCGCCACGGGAGCGCTCACGGGCTTTCTCCTCGGATCGGCGGGGGGCATTCTGCTCGGAGCCGTTCTCGCGGATCGGACGAGTCGACATCATGTCGTCGCGGCGGGCGGCATGCTGCTGGGCGCCGTCATCACGTTGGTGGTGGCGAGCGCGGCACCCCCTATGAGCACGCTGCCTGTCATCATGGCGCTGGCCGGCTTCTTCGTCGGCGGCACCTCGCCATCGCGCGACATGCTGGTGCGCTCGGCCACGCCCCCCGGGGCCTCCGGCAAAGTCTACGGCTTCGTGTACTCCGGTCTCGATCTGGGCTCCGCTCTGACCCCGCTCTTCTTCGGCTGGCTCCTCGATCGTGGCGAGCCGCGGCTGGTCTTCGTGGTATCGGCAATGCTCATGGTCGTGACGATCGCCACCGTGCTCCAGGTCTCCCGTCGCGTCTCGCCGCACGCAATAATCATCACCGCCCCCTGACGTCTGCCGCTCTTTTCTTGACAGTCCTGAAACATGGGATGACGTCAGGCGTTCTCTACATGACGCGCGATAGTGAAAGCTTTCTCGACAGGCCGTGAAGAGACTTTCCCATTCGATCTCGTCTCCCCACGATGCGTATGGTTTCCGCCACGAGGCAAATCTTTGAATTACAAGATGCAGCGTCGAGCTTCGCCACACGTTCGCAGGCTGACAGCGATCGAAATACGAGTGGAACCGCTCTTGCCATGGAAGACGCCCTCAGGCCGCGTAACGAACGCCTCGCCGTCGCGTTCCGGGTCGGCCTCAAAGAGGGTATCGCATGGACTGGACCGTCACGACCCTCCGGGAATATCCAGAGGCCGCGATCTTCCTCGCCCTCGCGCTCGGCTACTGGATCGGCGGCCTCAGGATCGGGAGCTTCAGCCTGGGGTCGGTCACGGGAACCCTGCTCATGGGTGTCCTCATCGGACAATTGCACGTCACCGTCTCCGCCAACGTGAAAGCGACCTTCTTGCTGATGTTCCTCTTTGCCGTGGGTTATGGTGCCGGGCCGGAGTTCTTTCGAAGCTTGAAAAACGAAGGCGTGCCCCAGGCGATCTTCGCGGCCGTGCAGTGCGTGGTGTCCCTCGTGGTCGCGTACGCGGTGGCGAAGGCCCTCGGCTACGACGTCGGCCAGGCCGCGGGACTTCTCGCCGGCTCCCAGACCATCTCCGGGCTCCTCGGCACCGCCGCCGAGGCCATCAACAAGCTCGCGATCCCGGACGACGAGAAGAAGCGCATGGTCGACGCCATGCCCGTCGCGTATGCGGTCACGTACATCTTCGGCACGGCCGGGTCGGCCTGGATCCTGTCGTCGTTGGGGCCGAAGCTGGTGGGCGGCGACGTCGAGGCCGCCTGCAAGGAGTACGAGGCGACGATGGCTCGCCAGGCCCGATCCGCCGAGCTCAGGTTGGTGGCCCAGGTCCAGCCCACGTCCTTGACCGACATGCTTCTGGGCGTGGAGGCTGTCGGCCCGCACTCCGACACCGTGCTCCACCCGGGTGAGGAGAGCACACGAGGGGGCAGGACCTTCGGCGCTCTTGCCCTTGCCCCGGAGGTCGACCGCCCCGTCAACGCCGGCGGTCCCGTGCTCACCCTCGTGGAGCCCCGCCGAGGGGACCGCCGCGGCCCCGGCTCCGCCGGTCTCTCCCTCAACATGTCCGACATCCTGGTCGTCGCGGCCGGCGTCACCATCGGCGCCTTCGTGGGCGCGCTGGCCATCAAGATCGGCGAGGTGCCCTTGAGCCTCAGCACCAGCGGCGGCGCGCTGATCGCGGGCCTCGTCTTCTCGTGGCTGCGCTCCGTGCGTCCGTCCTTCGGGGCCGTGCCGGAGCCGATCCTCTGGATGATGAACTCGGTGGGACTGAACATCTTCATGGCGGTGGTCGGCATCAACTCCGGCCCCGGGTTCGTGACCGGCCTCCGGGAAGCGGGCGTGAGTCTCTTTCTTGCGGGCATCCTGGTGACGACGATCCCCTTGCTCGTCGGCCTGCTCGTGGCCAGGTACGTGTTCCGCTTCCACCCCGGCATCGCCCTCGGCTGCGTGGCGGGGGCGCGGACGACGGGAGCGGCGCTGGGGGCGGTGCAGGACGTGGTTCAGAGCAAGGTCCCCGCCCTCGGCTATACCGTCACCTATGCCGTGGGCAACACCATCCTCACCATCTGGGGGATCGTGATCGTCATCCTCATGACCTAGACGACCCTCCGGCTCCTGACGGGGGTCTGGTGATCCTGAAAGGGAGTCAGGCGATCTTCACGCCGTACTTCTCCAGGGTCTCGTCGCGAAGCGCGAGCCCGAGTCCCGGCGCCTCCGGCAGCGCCATGAAGCCGTCCACGATGGACGGGCGCTCGCGAAAGAGCTCGAACCACAAGGGATCGCGAGTCGGGTCCGCGAAGGATTCCAGGATGAACCCGGTCGGACTGGCCGCCACCGCGTGGACATGGATCTGCGGATCGTGATGGGCGGCCAGCGGCACCTGATAGAGCTCGGCCATGACGGCGGCCTTCCGCCACGTCGTCAGCCCTCCCGCCCAGGTCGAGTCGATGATCAGGTAGTCGACCAGCCCCTCGGCCAGCATCGTGCGCAGGCCGAAGGGGCTGTACTCCGTTTCCCCGGCCGCGATGGGGATGTCGACCTCCGCCTTCAGCCGCTCCAGGGTGTGGCGCTCGTCGTACCAGGGCATCGGGTCTTCCAGTCAGAAGATGTCGTGCTCGGCGCAGAGCTTTGCCGCGCGCACCGCCGTCGGCAGATTCCACCCCTGATTCGCGTCGAGCATGATGGCGACGTCGCCTCCCACCGCCTTCCGGATCCGGCCGACTCGCTCGGCATCCGCCTCGGGGCTCAGTCCTCCGACCTTGACCTTGACCGTGCGATATCCCTGCTCCACGTACATGGCCGCCTCGCGAACGAGATCGTCGGGGCGCTCGCCGTCCCGATAGTAGAAGCCCGTGACATAGGCGGGCACCCGCTCCCGGAGGGCGCCGCCCAGCAATGCCCAGACGGGGCGATTGATCGACTGGCCCTTGAGATCCCACAGGGCGATGTCGATGGCGCTCATGGCCGTGACCAGGGGGCGCTGCTGCCTCGCGAGCGTGGGAATCCCGCGCACGCTCGTGTAAGTCAGGGCGAAGAGATCCTGCCAGATCCGCTCCGTGTCGAAGGGATCCTGTCCCACCACGAGCGGCGTGATGGCGGTCAAGATGTCTTTCACGGTGCGCAGACCGTCCGGGCCCTGCTGGAAGAGGAACGGGCCATGGGCCTCGCCGATTCCCATCAGGCCCGCGTCCGTGGAAAGCCTGACGATGAGCTCGCTCACGCTCGTGATCCGATGGGTGGACGTGCGGACGGCCTGGGGCAGGGGCGCGGACAGGAAGTACGTCTCGAGCGAGGTGACCTTCATCGCGCGACTCCTAGCAGAACCGGCAGGGCGGCTGGTCGCGGTTGTACAGGGGCTGCTTGAGAAACTCGTCCGGCTTGTATGTCCAGAACTGCGAGACGGCCGGGAAGGTGTGGATGACGGTATTCTGCAGCTCGCCCCCCTTGCGCTCCACCTTGCGGACGTAGATGTTCTGGATCGGATTCCCCCAGGCGTCGAGCTTGACGGGCCCGCGGGGGGCGTCCGGGATCTCCACCTTGCGGAACGCCGCCATGAACTTCTCCCGATCCTCCACATTGCCCCCGACCACGCGCGCCGCCTCGTTGATCCAGCGGCCGGACGTGTAGCACGTCTCCGAGAAGTACGAGGGAATCTTGCCGAAGCGCTTGCGGTACTCCGCCACGAAGCGCTTGTTGACGGGAGTGTCGAGGGCGGCGCTGTACATGAGCGGCGTGACGATTCCCAGGGCCTCGTCGCCGAAGGAGGGCAGAATCGACTCGTCCACGATGACGGCGCCGCCGATCACGGGCAGACGGCCCCGCAGGCCGGCGTCCTGATACTGGGCGGGGAAGCGGAGGGCGGAAGCGGCGACCACGATGATGAAGGCCGCGTCGGCCTCGCGCTTGATCTGGGAGAGGTAGGGGGCGAGATCGGTGGTGCCCAGCGGAGCCCAGAGCTTCTGGATGACCTGCCCGCCCGCTTCTTCGAAGGTGCGCTGAAAGCCGCCCACGACCTCGTAGCCGAAGGCGTAGTCCGTGCCGAACACGGCCACGCGCTTGTAGCCGAGGGTCTTCGCCACGTATTCCCCGAACGGGTGGGAGGGCTGGCTTCCCGTCCAGCCGAGGCGCACCACCCACTTCGAGGTCTTTCGCTGGGTCAGGTCGTCGGCCGCGATCACCGGGAAGATGGTGGGCATCCGGAACTCCTCGGCCTTGGGGGCGAGGGCGTACCCGATGTGCGCGAATGCCTCGCCCACCACCATGTCGACGCGGTCGCTCTCCGCGAACTTGCGGAACTTGGTGATGGCCGTGCCCGGGTTGCCCGCGGTGTCCTCGACGATCACCTCGACCTTGCGGCCGGCGATCTGATGCCCCGTTTCCTCCAGGTACATCTCGAAGCCGTTGACCATGTCCCGTCCGATCTGGGCGGCCCCGCCCGTGAGCGGCGCCAGGAAGCCGATCTTGATGGGCTTCTTCTGCGCCTCGACGGGCGCCAGCACGGTGACGCTGATGGCCAGGAGGGCGAGGACGAGGACGATGATGGAGAACCCGCGTGGTGTCCGCATGCTCATCTCTCCTCCGAGGAAAGGGCCACGAACTGCCGCTTCATCGCATTGACCTGTGCGAGATAGCGGCCGACGTCATGGTCGCCGCACCGCTGGCTCGCGGTAAGCCTGAAGCCGCGACGCGCGTAGGCATCGCCCGCCCCGGCTCCGCACAGGTGGGTGACGGCGGCCAGGTCCTGCTTCTGCCGAGCCGTGGCCGTGACGATCCGCGAGCGCTGGAGAGTGCTGGTGACGCTCCGATCGAGGAAGGCGGCCGTCAGCTCGACGGCATGGGTGGGCAGGACGCGGATGTAGAGGGCATTGAACCAGCAGGATCTCAGGTCGTGCCAGGGCCCCTCCTCGGCTACCACGTGCCGATGGATGCAGTAGCGCTTCGCTTCGCGAAAGGTCGCGTCGGTGATCTGGTACATGCCGACCGCGCTCGATGCCGGCCGGTACAAATCGAAGGGATTCGACGTGACGTGCCACCGCCAGTATGTGCGCGCAATGGGATTGCCCTCGCCTTCGACCTGGGCCAGCGCGGCGAGTAACTCGGGCGTCATGATGGCGGTAGAGTGCTCACGGAAGAGCGGTTCGTATTGCCGCCAGGTC
The DNA here is from genome assembly GCA_003220345.1 of Candidatus Rokuibacteriota bacterium. GTDB lineage: Bacteria > Methylomirabilota > Methylomirabilia > Rokubacteriales > CSP1-6 > AR37. The sequence continues at coordinate 37,093 of QHSC01000111.1, forward strand.
TCGGCCGGCGTCTTGGCGAGCGCGCCGCTCACCGGAAAGAACAGCTCGCTCGGCTTGCGGATCAGCTGGTACGTCCAGTTCACCGCCGACCACAGAGCGACCACGGCGACGGCTGCCACGACGAAACGGATGGCCAGCGGTGCCGCCAGCATGGCACGCAGAGCGTGCCGGCCCCGCCGGCGCGTCCAGAGAGGCGCGTTTCCGGGCCGGCGCGCGCGTGTCCGTCGAACGGCGGCTCTGGCAGCGATAGAACGTGACATAGATGACCCGCTCGTACTATGCACCAACCTATCCATCCTTTGCATCAACACGCGCGCCGTCGCCCGCTCCTGTTGGTCGAGTGCCCGCACCCATGACGTTGCTCCTGGTGGGCGCAGGTCTCGCCGCCACGGCCGCGCCCCATCGGCGCCGGGCACCGTCTGGCTGCACCGGCGGCGTTCTCGGCTCCTTGACCGCCCTGATCAGCGAGGTGCCGGGTTGCCGGACCCTGTAGAATCGCGTCATGCCCATCGAAGAAGCCGCTCGGAAGCTCGAGGTCGTCACCGATGTTCCCAATCGTGCCATGGTGGTCTTCGCCCATCCCGACGACGCCGAGATCGGCTCGGGCGGGGTCATCGCCAAGTGGGTGGCGGCGGGCTGTGAGGTCACCTACGTGCTCTGCACGGACGGGGGCGCGGGCACGGCCGATCGCTCGCTCACGCCGGGTGAGCTCACGGGTCAGCGCGCCCGGGAGCAGCGCGCCGCCGCGGATTTCATGGGCGTGAAGAATCTCGTCATGCTCGGCCATCCCGATGGCGGGCTCCAGGACAGCCGCGAGTTCCTGGGAGACGTGGTGCGGGCCATCCGGCAATACCGGCCGCACACGGTGTTCGCCCACGACCCCTACCGGATGAAGGGCTTCCAGCACCGCGATCACCGCATGGTCGGCATCGTCACCACCGACGCCGTGTATCCTTTCGCCCGCGATCACCTGCACTTTCCCGAGCACATCACGGACGACAAGCTCGAGCCGCATCGCGTGCGCGAGCTCTGGTACTGGGGCATGGACGAGCCGGAAATCATCGTCGACGTCACGGGGTGGATCGACAAGCAGGTGGCCGCCCTCGTCCGTCACGAGAGCCAGGTACCGGGCTTCAACGTCCCTCCGGGGGAGACGATCGGCGCCCGCGTGAAGCAGAACGCCGCCGAGCGCGCCCAGGGGTACGGCTTCGAGCACGGCGCCGTCTTCCGGCGCCTGATCGCCCGGCGGTAACTGCCGCGCGGGCTCGCCGTCTCTCCGAGCGATTTCTCACTCTCTCGCGAGCAAACAGTTCCGCTTCGAGCGCCGGCTTCGCCGGCGCAATCTTTTCGGGGGGAGGTTTCGGAAGGGGGGCGGAGCCCCCCTCCGAGTTCCCTAACGGGTGAGACGCGCCTCGATGGCCGCGGCCTCCTGGGAGCGATTGTTCGCGCGCAGGAACCGCAGGTAGTGCTGGACGCACTTTCCCGTTGCGTTGCGGAAGCGCGGAGGCAGCTTGTCGACGATGACGAGGGCGCGCCGGTAGTGGGCATCCGCCTCGGCATTCCGGCCCTGGCGCTCCTCGAGCTGACCGAGCTGTCCCACCACCCTGGCGACGGCGGCCTGCCGGTGGTCGTCGGACGGCGCGGGCGCTGATTCGGCTATGCCCAGCGTGCGACGCAGGAGTGGCTCGGCCTCCGCGTAGCGCTGCTGGTCGATGTAGAGAGATGCCAGGCCCATGAGCGCGCTGCCGGCATGGTCGTGGTCCGCGCCCAGAGTCCGCCCGAACGTCGCGAGCACGCGGCGGTAGATCCGCTCGGCGAAGGCGAGGTCCTCGGCTGGCTTCGCGCTGCCGCTCGCCGCGTCCCGGATGTGGTTGGCCCAGTCCGAGGTCCGGTGCAGGAGAGCGGCGGTTTCGTCGGCGCGGCCCCGGCGGTAGGCGTCTTCGGCGCGCTGGAGCAGCTCGTCCACCGTCGCGTCGGTGATCTGCGTCTGGGCCGAGACCGGACCGATCCCCACGAGGAGACAGGCGGCAACAAGAAGGACGCGCCCCAGATGTCTCATGGTCACCGGTGTGGGCGCGCGGGAGGAGCTAGGCGCGAGCGACTTCCTTTTCCTTCGGCTGGTCGGAGGCGAGGAGCGGGGCCACCCGCTCCGGGGACACGGGCCGGGCGAAGAGGAAGCCCTGCCAGCGGTCGCAGCCGAGAGCCCTGAGCTCGGCGAGCTGCGCTTCCGTCTCCACGCCCTCCGCGGTCACGTCCATGTTCAGGCTCTTCGCCACCGTCACCACCGCGCGCACGATGGCGTTGTCCCCGCCGTCCGGCGAGAGACCCTTGACGAAGGAGCGGTCGATCTTGAGGGTGTCGACGGGGAAGCGCTTGAGGTAGCCGAGCGAGGAGTAGCCGGTGCCGAAGTCGTCGATGGCGAGGCGAACGCCCAGCTCCTTCAGCTCGGTGAGCTTGGTCAGGGTGACGGGAGCGTCCTGCATGACCGTGCTTTCGGTGATCTCGAGCTTGAGGCAGGACGCGGCGAGCCCGCTCTCGTCGAGGGCCTGGGTGATCTCCTCCACGAGCTTGGGGTTCTGGAACTGCTTGGCCGACAGGTTGACGCTCATGACGAGGGGCGGGGTCGTCGGATACTCGACCTGCCAGACTCGGGCCTGCTTGCACGCCTCGCTCAGCACCCACTGGCCGATGGGGACGATGAGGCCGGTCTCCTCGGTGAGCCCGATGAACTCGTCCGGCTGGAGCAGCCCCCGCTTCTCGTGCTGCCACCGGATGAGCGCCTCGACCTCGGTGATCTTGCCGGTGTCCAGACGCAGGATGGGCTGGTAGTGCAGGCGGAACTCGTGCCGCGAGATCGCCGAGCGCAGGTCCATCTCGAGATCCATGCGGTCCAGGGCGGGAGCGCTCATGCTGCCGTCGAAGACCTCGTGGCGCGCCTTGCCCTTTGCCTTGGCGTGATACATGGCGAGGTCGGCGTCGCGGAGAATCTCCTCGGGCAGCCCGAGCTTGGCCGAGGAGAGCGCGATGCCGATGGAAGCGGTCACGAAGACCTCGCGTCCCTCGAAGCGATACGGCTGACCCAGGGATTCCTCGACGCGCACGGCCACCGTTTCCGCGGTCTCGGCATCGGCCACGTCCTCGAGGAGGATGCCGAACTCGTCGCCCCCCAGCCGGGCCACCGTGTCCCCGGGCCTCAGCGCGGAGGTGAGGCGTCGGCTGACCTCGACGAGGAGCTGGTCGCCCACCGTGTGGCCGAGCGTGTCGTTGACGACCTTGAAGCGGTCGAGATCGAGGAAGAGCACCGCCAGATGCTCGTGGCGCCGCTGGGCGCGGGTGAGGCCGTGCGTGAGACGATCCATGAAGAGCGCGCGGTTCGGCAGGTTGGTCAGGGGATCGCGGAAGGCCTGCCTGGTCAGCTGCTCGAGCCGCTTGGGGAACTGGTTGATCTCGTCGGACTGCTGCTCGATGGTCGCGATCATGCGGTTGAACGAAGCCATCAGGGTGCCGATCTCGTCGCTGCGCGACACCGTGGCGGGGTGCGAAGGCTGCGCCGTGGTCACCAGGCTGGCCGTGCGTGAGATCGCGCATGAAGAGCGCGCGGTTCGGCAGGTTGGTCAGGGGATCGCGGAAGGCCTGCCTGGTCAGCTGCTCGAGCCGCTTGGGGAACTGGTTGATCTCGTCGGACTGCTGCTCGATGGTCGCGATCATGCGGTTGAACGAAGCCATCAGGGTGCCGATCTCGTCGCTGCGCGACACCGTGGCGGGGTGCGAAGGCTGCGCCGTGGTCACCAGGCTGGCCGTGCGTGAGATCGCGCTGGCGAGGTCCCAGACGACATAGCCGCCGCCGGCCATCAGGAGCCCCGTGAAGGCGACCAGGATGGGCAGGGCGAGGAGGTCTTGAAGGCGGCCCGCGATGATGTTGGCGTTGCCCCCGGGGATGAAATACCCGTGCAGCGTGTAGGTCAGGACCAGGAGCGGGATGACGGAGCAGAGGGCCAGGGCGAAGATGACCTTCTGCTTGACCCGCTGTCCCGCGAAGGCGACCTCGCGCTTGATCTCGTCCATGGACTCAGGCTCCCTGTTCTTCTCGTGACATGGGCACAGAAGGACTCGTGGGGAGCCGAGCAAGCGCGGTGCCAGTCGGGATTGAGCTCAACCTACTGAAAACTAAGCGCCCAGTTTCGAGTCAGCATGGCTCGGGTGACGTTTCTCGGAGCAAGGCTCTGTCAGCCTGACACTGAGCGTCACCATCGCCCCCGCGGGTAGGGGTGGCTTCCGCGGTTCGCCTCAGCGCTTGTACTTCGTCGGGGCCTTGCACGCGGCGAAAAAAGCGGGCCGGGGCATGCGCCCGACCGGCACCTCGATGAGCACGGGGCGCTCGAGGCCGACGGCCTCCTTCACGAGGCGGCCGACGTCCGTCGGCTCCTTCGCGCGCATGCCGTGGACGCCGTAGGCATCGGCCAGCTTCATGAAATCGGGATTGTGCAGGGCCGCGCCGAAATTTCCGCCCCAGTCCTCGTCGAGGTCACGCGCGACGTTGCCGTAGGCGTTGTCGTTGAACACCACCGCGACCACGTTGATCTTTTGCTGCACGGCCGTGGCCAGCTCCTGAGCATTGAAGAGGAAGCCGCCGTCGCCGATCACGGCCACCACGGGCTTCTCCGGGCGCGCGACCTTGGCGCCGAGAGCCACCGGGTACTCGTAGCCGAGGTTGCCCGAATACGAGGAGGTGATATAGGTGCGCGGCGAATACGTCGGCCAGAAGGGACGCGAGTAGTAGCCGATCTGAGTCATGCCCGCGATGAGGATGGTGTCCTCCGGGCACCCCGACCGCAGGCTCCGGAGGATGGAGGTCTGCGGCTCCTGCGTCATGAGAGCGGCGATCTCGGCGCGCAGCGCCTCGCGCTCGGCCTTGCGGGAAGGGCGCGGCGCCGCAGCCGCGCGCAGCTTCTCAAGGAGCGCCTCGAGGGTCCGTCGCGCGTCGCCCACGAGCCCCACGGTGTTCTGGTGATTGCGCCCGATCTCCTCCGGGTCGACGTCGATCTGCACGATGCGCTGGCCCGCCGCGAAGGTCACGAGGGCGAGGCGCGAGCCGACCACGAGGACCACGTCGGCGGCGTGAATGGCGGCGCGCAGCGGCGAGTCGCGCCAGAACGCGGCGCCCAGGGAGAGGTCGGAGAGATCGCCGACGGCACCCTTGCCCTCCGGAGACGACGCCACGCCCGCCTGCAGATGCTCGGCCACGGCACGGAGCGCCTCGTAGGCGCCCGAGAGATTGGCGCCGCCTCCCGCGTAGATGATGGGGTTCTTCGCCGCGAGCAGAATCTCGACGGCGCGGGCGACGTCGCCGGCGGGAGCGGCGGCGCGCCCCGCCTCCGTGGCGGGGAGGAGATCGGCGTCCCCCTCCTCTTCCATGGTCTCGGGCGGCATCTCGAGCTCGACGGGCCGGGGTCGGCCCGTCCGGAGCTGGGTGAAGGCCTCGCGCACGGCGGCGGGGATCTCGGCGACCTGGAGGACGCGGCGCCGCCACTTCGTGATCGGCGCGATGCAGTCCTGCTGGTCGTTGACCTCGTGCAGCAGCCCCACGTTCTTGCCGATCTGCTCGCGCGGGATCTGTCCGGAAAGCATGAGGACGGGCGAGGAGGCGGAGTAGGCCGTGCTGAGGCCCGCCGTCGAGTTCAGCAGTCCGGGGCCCGGCACCACGAGGCCCGTGCCGACATCGCCGCCTGCCCGGGCATAGCCGTCCGCCATGTAGCTGGTGGCCTGCTCGTGGCGCGTGGTGATGAAGCGGATGCGCGGCTCGTCGCGGAGGGCGGCCATGACGCCGTAGAGCTGGACGCCGGGGAGGCCGAAGACGACGCGGATGCCTTCACGATAGAGGGACTGCACGAGCACTTCGCCGCCGGTCATCCGGGCCATGTCTCTCGCTCCTGCTCGAAGGGTGGAGTCAGCTCACGGCGCTTCGACGGCGCCGCATCGGATCAGGGCTTCGATGCGTTCCCGATCGTAGCCCAGAACCTCGGAGAGCACCAGCCGACTGTGCTCGCCCACGCGATACGGCGCCGGGCCCGCGGGATGGACGGGACGGCCGTCCCAGTGAAAGGGGCTCGCGGTCACGCGCACGCTCCCGCGCGTGGGATGGGGGACGGCGGGAAACGCCTCGCGTGCGAGGAGGTGCGGATGGGCGGTCACCTCGTGGGGCGTCAGCACGGGAGCGCAGGGAATGCGCGCGGCGGTGAGGACGCCGAGCGCCTCGTCCACGGATGTGAAGCGCTCGAGCCAGCCCCCGATCAGGTCGCGAAGCGCGGGCCAGTTCTCCCGGCGCGCGTCCGGCGTGGCGAAGCGCGGGTCCTCGAGGAGCCCCGGCTGCTCCATCAGGGTGGCCAGGCGCGGCAGGATCTCCACCGAGCCCGCCGTCTGGAGGGCGAGGAACCCGTCGCCGATCCGGTAGACGGGCATGCCCGGGCGCGGGGCAGTGATCTGATCGCCCCCGTTGAGCACGGCCCCGAAGGACACGTCGTCGGCCGCGACCAGCGCTTCCAGCATGGAGACGTCGAGCTGCGCGCCCGCGCCCGTTCGCGCGCGCCGCCACAGCGCGGCCAGGATGGCCCCGAAGGCGTGCGTGCCCGCGAGCACGTCGGCCGCCTGCAGGCTCGCGGCCCGTGGCGCGGGCAGCTCCCCCTGCTCGAGGTGCATGAGACCCGAGGCGGCCTGGACGATGTGGGCGAAGGCGGGGCGCTCGCGCCACGGTCCCGTCTGGCCGAAGCCGGAGATGGAGCAGTACACGAGGTCGGGTCGCGCGATCACCAGCGTCGAGTAGTCGCAGCCGAGCCGCGCGGCCACGCCGGGCGCGAAGTTCTCCACGGCCACGTCGGCCACGCGCGCGAGGTCGAGGAGGATCCCCCGAGACTCCGTGCGGCCAAGATCGAGCCCGAGACTCTCCTTGCCGACGTTGATGCGGGTGAAGTACGTGCTCTGATCGTCCCGGCCTGGCTCGAGCTGCAAGTGCCCCTTGCGCATGTCATCGCCGCCGGGCGCCCGCTCGATCTTGATGACGCGCGCGCCGAGGTCGGCGAGGAGCCGTGTGCAGTACGGTCCGGCGAGCACGCGCGTGAAGTCGAGGACGACGAGGCCGGCGAGGGGAGCAGCCTGGTCACGCACCGACGGAGCATAGCACGAGGCTCCGTGGTTGACGGCGCGCGGCGGGCCCGCCTACACTCCTTTCCGCACGCCGGCGCCTCGGAGGCGAGAGAGTTCGGGGCAGGGAGGCAGGTCTCATGATCGAGTTCGCCGCATGATCGAATTCGTCTTATGATCGAGTTCTTCAACCCACCCGACGCGCCCGCCCCCGGCGCCTTCTCGCGCGCGACGAGGGCGGCCGGGCTCATCTTCGTCTCGGGCACGGGCGCCGGCAACGACATCGGCGGCAAGGCGCGCGAGGGCACCGCAGCCGAGCAGACCCGCTGGGCCCTCGAGAACGTCGCGGCCATTCTCGCCGCCGCCGGCTCCTCGCTCGAGCGCGTGGTGCAGGTGACGCTTCTCATCCAGGATCCCGCCGACTACCACGAGATCAACGCCGAATACGTGAAGCACTTCCCGAACGGCCTGCCCGCCCGTCACACTGCGCGATTCGGCGTGCCCACCACGGCCAAGGTCGCCTTCGCGTGCATCGCGCTCGCGTCCGAGGCGGCGAGGGCGCGTTGAAGCTCCCCGTGCCCGACAGTCATCCGGTGCCCGCCGAGATCGAGCGGCTCCGGGCGGCCCTCTCGCGCTTCCTCGAGGACGAGGTGGGCCCGGCGGAGGATGCGGCGAGGATCGCCGACGAGGCTGACGCCTCCGCCGCGCTCGAGGGCTGGGTGCGCGCGCGCTCCGCCGCGCTCGGCCTCTATCGCGTGCTCCAGCCCGCCGATCTCGGCGGCGGGGGCGTGGGCGCTCTCGGCATGGTCGCCCTGCACGAAGCGGTGGGCCGCTCGGGCTGCGTGCTCGGGCACCTGGCCCTGGGTGGCGACGGCGGGCTCCTTCGCTTCTCGTCGGGCGCCCAGCGCGAGCGCTTCCTGGGCCCGGTGCTCCGCGGCGAGTCGACGGCGGCGCTGGCCTTCACCGATGCGCGCGAGGGCCCGCGCACCACGGCCCGAGGCTGCGGCTAGACCTTCCTCGTCTCCGGCGTGAAGGCCTTCGTCACGGGTGGCGCGCGGGCCGATCTCCTCCTCACCGTCGCGAAGGTGACGGAGCATCCGCGCGGTGTCACGGGCACCGCGCTCTTCGTGATCCCGCGCCGCACGCCGGGCGTGACGCTGCGCCGCGAGATCCGGACCCTCGACGGCGCCGTCCACGGCGAGTTTGCCCTCGACCAGGTCGAGGTGCCGGCTGCGGACATGATCGGGGACATCGGGCAGGGCCTGCCGCGCGCGCTCGAGAGCATTGCGATCCTGCGGCTGCGCGCGGCGGCGCTGGCCTGCGGCGCGGCGGGCTGGG
>QHSC01000387.1 GCA_003220345.1 Candidatus Rokuibacteriota bacterium
CTGCCCTATCTCCGGCCGATCCTGACCTTCACCAACGACACGCTGCCGCGCGCGCCGACGGCGTCGGGGGGACGCTGCCACGACCTGCTGGGCTCCCGGTGCGATCCGTACCTGTACAAGCTGCAGAACGCCTCCGAGTTCAACCTGACCTGCCACAACAACCTGGCCCGCGCGATCGCGCCCTATCACCTGACCGAGTTCGACGTGCACGACGTCCTGAACATCTTCCAGATCACCGGCCTCGACCCCGAGAACGAGATCTACTTCACGGAGCCCAGCCCGGCGAAGAAGGGCGACTTCCTCGAGTTCTTCGCCGAGATCGACCTGCTCTGCGCGATCTCCAACTGTCCCGGCGGCGACCTGTCGATTCCCGGTCGCGGGCCGGACCGCGGCGACCCGCTGCCGACGTGCAAGCCGCTGGGGATCGAGGTGTACGACGTCGATCCCGCGCTGCTCGAGGGCTGGCGCTCGCCCGAACCGGTGCAGCTCTCGGCCTCGGTGTACTAGCGAGAGAGATGAAAGGCCCATCCGCGAGGTCCCTCGTAGTCAGGGAGGCGAACCGATGAGAAGGATCCACCGCACGGTTGTCCTGTTCGTCGTGTCGTTTGGAATCGTTCTGGGCGCGAGCCTCGCGAACGCGCAGGCGCCGACGAAGCTGGATCACGGGGCCTCGACCACGTGGTTCGGTCACGTGCCGCTCATGGTGGCCATCGACCGCGGCTACTTCAAGGAGGCCGGGCTGGACGTCGAGCTGAGGCCGATCGTGAAGTCGACCGACCGGATGCTCGTGCTGACCCAGGGTGGAGTCCAGTGGACCAACACGGGCGTCCTGTCGACCATCGTCGAGATGGCGAAGGGCAACGACAGCTTCTACTGGTTCGCCAATGTCGACGACTCCCCCGGCGCCGAGGGGCTGGTTGTCCAGCCGGCGATCGACGGCATCAAGAACCTCAAGGGCAAGAAGATCGCGGTCACCCTCGCCTCGGGAGCCGAGATCACGCTGTACTACCTCCTGAAGGAGGCCGGCCTCAGCCTGAGTGATGTCCGGATCGTCCCCATGGCTGCCAACGAGATGGTCGCCGCCTTCGTCAACAAGAACATCGACGCCTACTGTGTCTGGGAGCCCGCCTTCACCGATGGACAGAAGGCGGTCCCCGGCTCGAGGGTCCTCGCCACCGACAAGGACACGCCGATCTACCGGAAGTTCAAGACGGCCTCCGCGCCGGACGTCGTCGTCATCCGCAAGGACCTGGTGGACAAGCACCCCGAGACGGCCAAGAAGCTCATCGCCGCCTACTTCAAGGGAGTGAAGTTCACCAAGGAGAATCCCCGGGAGGCCGCCGTCTCCGCCGACAAGTGGTTCAAGCGGGGCACGGACTGGGTCGAGGCGGGCATCCGGAAGTTCTCGTACTTCGACGCCACCCAGCAGCGGGAGCACGTCGACGAACTGCTCGGGACCATCGAGATGGTGATCGCCTGGGCCCACGACACGAAGAACATCGAGACGAAGCCGGACCCGCGCAAGTGGCTCCGGCGAGACCTGGTGCCAGCGCAGTAGCATGCCCGGACGCGTCGCCCCCGGGGGCTTCCGTCTCGGCGCCACGTCGCGTTCCGTCGGGCTCGGAGCCCTGTCCGTGGTCGTGCTCCTCGCCGCCTGGCACCTGGTCACGGCGGGCGGATACATTTCCGCGATCTTCCTGCCCTCACCGCAGCAGGTGGTGGGGCAGGCCCGCCGCTATCTGGCCGACGGCAGCCTCTTCTGGCACGTGGTGACGAGCGGCCGACGGGTCCTGGCGGGATTCGTGCTGGCCGCCGTGGTGGCGGTGCCGCTCGGCATCGTGCTCGGGACGTCACGCACGGCCAAGGCGCTGTTCGACCCCATCCTCTCGATCATCCGCCCGCTGCCCTCGCTGTCCTGGATCCCCCTGACCATCCTGTGGTTCGGCATCGACGAGGGCCAGAAGTACGCGATCGTCTTCATGGGTACCTTCGCCTCCGCGCTCCTCTACGTCATCGAGAGCACGCGGCGCGTCGACCCGCTCCTGATCAAGGCGGCGCAGAATCTCGGCGCGACGCGGCTGGACGTCCTGCGCGAGGTCATCCTGCCGGGATCGCTGCCCGGCATCATCAGCGGGCTGAAGGTCTGCCTCGCCCTGGCCTGGACGTGCGTGCTGAGCGCCGAGATGGTGGCCGCGACCCACGGGCTCGGCGCCCTGATCTGGTTCGCCAAGGACTGGAACAACATGGCGCTGGTCATGGTGGGGATGGTCTCGATCAGCATCACGGTGCTCGTGATCGACTCGGCGTTTCGCGTCATCGAAGACCGGATCCTCCCGTGGGAGCGCCATCAGCGGCGCCGAGACACCTGAGGCGTGGCTGCGAGCATCATCGTTGCCGACAGGGTGACCAAGGTCTTCGAGGAAGGCCGCCGGGACGAGGTGGTCGCCCTGAAAGACCTGAGCCTCGAGGTGACGGAAGGCGAGTTCCTCTGCCTCGTCGGCGGCTCGGGGTGCGGCAAGA
>QHSC01000153.1 GCA_003220345.1 Candidatus Rokuibacteriota bacterium
GGCCATGGCCTCCGGGGTGCCGTGCGTCGCCTCGGACTGCGCGGGCAACCGATCGCTCATCACCGATGGCGAGACAGGGCTCCTTTTCGACCCGCACCGCCCTGACGAGCTGGCGGAGCGCCTTCGGCGGGTCCTCGACGATCCCGCCCTCGCGGCCAGGCTCGGGAAGGCCGGCCGGGCCCTCGTGGCCGAGCGCTACGACCTGGGCACGCTCGTGCAGCGCGAGATCGAGCTGGTGCGCAGCGTGGCGAGGCGCTGAGGGCCGGCCGTGCCGTTCGCCTATTACTCGCGCGCTGCCACCACCCAGTTCTGGTCCGAGCACTGGGGCGGGCATTCCGTGGAGGAGCTCCTCCGCGTGGCGCAGACCTCGCCTCTGACCTCGTTGCTCGAGCAGCACCTCCCGCGCCAGGGCTCGATCCTCGAGGCAGGCTGCGGGCTGGGGCAGTACGTCCTGCTGCTTCGCAAGCGCGGCTACCAGGCCGTGGGCGTCGACTGGAGCGCGGAGGCGGTGGCGGAAGGATGCCGAGCGGGCGCCCCGCTCGCCGTCATGGATCTCCGCCGCCTCGGCGTGCCCGACGGGCTCCTTGCCGCCTATGTCTCTCTGGGTGTCGTCGAGCACGATCCGGAAGGGCCCCAGGTCATCCTCACCGAGGCGGCGCGGGTGCTGACACGCGGGGGAACCGTCCTCGTGTCGGTGCCCTACTGGAATGGCCTGCGCAGGTTGGCTGGCCCCCTCCTCGCCTGGCGCAATCGGCGCGTGCGCGCGGCGGGCGGGCACTTCTACCAGTTCGCCTTCACGCGCGCCGAGCTGGGCGCGCTCCTCGAGGCCCACGGCTTCTCCGTCCGCGGATTCCACGCCTATGATCCCGCGCGCATCCTGCGCGGGGCCCTGCTGCGTCTCTCGGACCGCGGCAGGGAAGAGATGAGCCTTCCCGCTCCCGGCGAGGGGCCGCCCAGGTGGGGCGCCTCCCGAGCTCTCCGGGCCCTTCTCTACAGCGGCCCCGGGCTCAGGTTTTTCGGGCACATGCTGCTCGCGGTTGGGATAAGGCGGTGAGCCAGGCACCTTCGTGTACGATTCGAGAATGAGGAAGAAGGGCGGATCGAGCTTCTGGGGGACGCGCCGCGTGCTCGTGACGGGCGGCGCCGGCTTCTTCGGTTCCTTCATCGTGGAGCGCTTGAAGGCCAGCGGTACCGGCGAGGTGATCGTGCCGCGGAGCCGGGACTACGACCTCGTCGACGGTGCGGCGGTACGGCGCCTGTACGCCGACGCGCGACCGCACCTCGTGATCCATCTCGCGGCCACCGTGGGTGGCATCGGCGCCAATCAGCGGCACCCCGGCGAGTTCTTCTACAAGAACCTCATGATGGGCGCGCAGATGATGGAAGAGGGGCGGCGCCACGGCGTCGAGAAATTCGTGGCCGTGGGCACTGTCTGCTCCTACCCCAAGCACACGTTCGTGCCCTTCAGCGAAGACGACCTCTGGAACGGCTACCCGGAGGAGACCAACGCCCCCTACGGCCTCGCCAAGAAGATGCTGATCGTGCAGTCGCAGGCCTACCGGGAAGAGTACGGCTTCAACGCCATCAACCTGCTCCCCACGAATCTCTACGGGCCGCGTGACAATTTCGACCTCGAGACTTCCCACGTCATTCCCGCCCTGATCCGCAAGTGCCTCGAGGCGAAGCGCGCTCACGCGCCTACGGTCACCTGCTGGGGCACGGGGAACCCGTCGCGCGACTTCCTCTACGTGGAGGACGCCGCGGAGGCCGTGCTCCTGGCCGCCGAGCGCCACACCGACAGCCTGCCCGTCAACCTCGGCTCGGGATCGGAAATTTCCATGCGCGACCTCGCCGATCTCGTCCGCAAGGCCACGGGCTATCCCGGCGACCTCGTGTGGGACGCCAGCCGCCCCGATGGCCAGCCCCGCCGCTGTCTCGACACGAGCCGCGCCGAGCGGGCCTTCGGATTCCGCGCGCGGACCCCCTTCGAGGTCGGCCTCAAGCGCACGGTGGAGTGGTACCTGTCCGATCATGCCGAGGGCTGAGCCGCTCGCGCCGGAGCGCTGGGTTCGGGCCATCCGAAGCGAGCGGCCGCCGGCCGCGCTGGACGAGTACCTGCCCGCCTTCGAGGCGTTCTTCGACCACCACGCCGGCGAGGTCGAGGCCTGGCGAAAGCGGAACTCGGGCTATCACCGCGCCGTGGCCTCGCTCGCGCGCTTCTACATCCCGCGTGGGGCCCGCGTCCTCGAGGTCGGCTGCGGCACCGGCGACCTCCTAGCGGCCCTCGAGCCCAGCGTGGGCGTGGGCGTCGATCTCTCGGGCGAGATGGTCCGGCGGGCCGCCGCCCGTCACCCGCGGCTGTCCTTCCACTGGATGCCCGCGGAGCGGCTCTCGCTCCCCGGCCAGACGTTCGACTACATCATCCTGTCCGATCTCCTCGGCTACCTCTATGACATCCGCGCCGTGCTGGAGCGCATGGCTCCGCTCTGCCACCCGCACACACGCATCGTGGTCAACTGGTACAGCCGGCTCTGGCAGCCCGTGATCAACGCGCTCGACCGGCTCGGGCTCAAGGCGGCGCTGCCCTATCTGAACTGGACCACCGTGGAGGACGTCGAGAACCTCCTCCGCCTCGCCGGCTTCGAGACCGTGCGGGTACGCGGTCACATCCTCCTCCCCCTGGCCCTGGGACCGCTGAGCCGGTTCGCCAATCGATTCCTCGCGCACCTGCCTGTCCTCCGCCAGCTCGTGTGGACGAACTGGGTGGTGGCGCGCCCGATGCCGCGAGGAGGGACATCGCCGGCCCCGCGGGTCACCGTCGTCTGCCCCTGTCGCAACGAGAAGGGAAACATCGAGCAGGTGGTCCGGCGCCTCCCGCGCCTCGGCGCGGAGACCGAGCTGATCTTCGTGGAGGGGCATTCGAGCGACGGCACCCTCGAGGAGTGCCGGCGCGTGGTCGCGAGCTATCCCGAGCGTGACATCAAGGTCCTCGTGCAGACGGGCAAGGGCAAGGGCGACGCGGTCCGGCTGGGCTTCGCCCACGCTTCGGGTGATCTGCTGATGATCCTCGACGCCGACCTCTCGGTCGCCCCCGAGGACCTGCCGCAGTTCTACGAGGCGATGGTCTCGAGCGCGGGTGAGTTCGCCATGGGCTCGCGCCTCGTCTACGGCATGGACCCGCGGGCCATGCGCTTCCTCAACCTCCTGGGCAATCGTTTCTTCGGGCTCCTCCTCTCGCGTCTCATCGGCCAGCCGATCAAGGACACGCTGTGCGGCACCAAGGTGATCTGGCGCGAGGACTACGCGCGGCTCGCGGCGGGCCGGGCGCATTTCGGCGACTTCGATCCCTTCGGCGACTTCGATCTCATCTTCGGCGCGGCCAAGCTCAACCTCCGCATCGTGGAGATTCCCGTCCGCTATCGCGAGCGCTCCTACGGGACGACCAACATCACCCGCTTCGCCGACGGGTGGCTCCTCCTCCGCATGTCCGCCAAGGCCGCCGGTCGCCTCTTCTTCGCGGCATGACCGAGGCGGAGGTCCTGGCCCGGCACCGGGCCGTGTGGGAGGCGCGCCCCGAGCTGCGGCAGGTCTACCGCGAATGGTTCGCGCGCCTCCTGGGCGCCGTGGAGGGCCTGGATCCCGTGGTGGAGGTGGGGGCGGGCCCGGGCTTCTTGAAAGAGTTCGCGCCGCATCTGGTCGCCACGGACGTGGTGGCGGGACTCCGCGTGGACGTCCGCTGCGATGCCGATGTCCTGCCCTTCCGGTCGGCCAGCGTGGGAGGGCTCGTCCTCGTGGACACGCTCCACCATCTCCCTCGCCCCCTGGATTTTCTCGCCGAGGCTGCGCGCGTCCTCCAGCCGCGCGGACGGGTGGCCATGATAGAGCCGTGGATCACCCCCTCCTCGTGGGTGCTGTACCGCTATTTCCACCACGAAGACTGCCGCCTCGGCGTGGACCTGACCCGACCCTTCGGCGGCGACGACAAGGCGGCCCTCGATGGCAACGCGGCGATTCCCTACTTGACCCTCGCGCGCGTCCGCGAGGGAGCGCTGCCGCTTCGCCTGCTCAGCGCCGAGCCCTTCATCGGCCTGCCGTACCTCGTCACTTTCGGCTTCAAGGTGGAGCGCCCGCTGCCTCCCGCCCTCCAGCGCTTGGCCCGTCTGGGCGAAGCCACCCTCGATCCGCTGCGCCGCTGGCTCGCCACGCGTACGCTCGTCGTCCTCGAGAAGCCGGCGTAGTCAAGCGGTCGTCGCCGCTGCTATCCTGCGGGGCATGACGGAAGAGCCCTCCTACCGCCTCGAGGACCTGGGCGACCGACGCGTGCTCACGGTCGCCGGGCGGGACTATCCCACCGCGTACAGCGCGCGCGTGGTGCGCATGCTCGTGGAGCGCAAGGGTGCCCTGCGCGCTCCGCAATACTTTTCCTTCAAGGAGACGCGGGGCCGGCACTTCCTGGCCCGGCTCTTCGCCTACCTGCGCGCGCGGGGCGGGGACGGCCTCTCGGTGCTCGAGGTCGGCTGCTCGTTCGGCCACATCACGGAGTACCTGGCCGAGCAGCCCGAGGTGAGGGAGATCTCGACCTTCGACACCGATCCCTCCTTCGTGGCCATCGTCCGCGCCAAGGTCGAGGAGCTCGGGCTCGCCCGCGTGCGGGACGTGCGGCTGCTCGGCAACGAGGAGACCCGACGCCTGCCGTATCCGGACGGCCGATTCGATCTCGTCCTCGTGGTCGGCGTCATCGAGCACCTGCCCGTGCGCGGCCGGCGCGAGATCGTGGAGGAATACTACCGGGTGCTCGCCCCCGGCGGCCACATCGCCATCCTCGACACGCCGAACCGGCTCTTCCCGCTGGAGACGCACTCGATCGGACTGCCCCTCGTGCAGTGGATGCCCGCGCCCCTGGCTTTCGCGTACGCCAAGGTGGGCCGTCCCCGGCGCTTCCGCGGCATCGGCTACGGAGAGTTCGTCGCCGACGGCACGGGCTGGCGCAACGCCTCGCTGGCCGCCTGCCTCCCGTCGTCGGGGCGCGCCGGGCTCGAGGACGTGACGGAGGACGCAGGCTACGGCTGGCGCTTCTTCCGCGACACCGCGCGCACGCGGACGCGCAAGCTGGCGCTGCCGGCCTTCGCCCTGGCCTGCGGCGCGCTCCACCGCCTGCGCCTGCCGCCCTCCCTGGCCCTTCCGTATCTCAACCTGCTCTTTCGCAAGCGGTGACGGCCGTGCGGAGCGGGCCGTGGAGCTTCCTCGTCTACCTCGTGCTCCCGCATCCCGTGAAGATGAGGCTCCTGTCTCCGGAGCTCGTGGGCCGCCTCGACCGCGTCAACCTCGCCGTCAATGTCGCGATGTACTCGGGGAGCGGGGCCAGCGCCTATGATCAGACCCATCGCTACGCGGAGGCGGAGCACCACGAGTATCCCGCCAAGCCGCTCGTGGAGGACATCTGGCCGGGCCGCGGGTACGGACGCGCCCTCGAGCTCGGCGCGGGCACCGGCTACTTCACCCGCATCATCGCTCTCCGCGCGCAGTCCGTGCTCGCAGTCGAGCCCGTGCCGGACATGCAGCGCGTGCTCCTCGCGGGCTGCGCGACCGACGGCCTGCGCAACGTCGAGGTCCTCGGCGCGCCCGCCACCGAGCTCGGTCGGCACGTCCCACCGGCGTCGATCGACACCGCGCTCGTCGTCCAGAGCCTCCACCACCTGCATCGCCGCCCCGAGGTCTTCGAGGCGCTCGCCCGCGTGGTCCGCCCGGGAGGAAGGCTTCTCGTCGTCGAGCCGCATCACAACGTGAGGCGCGTCGCCCGCCTGATCAGGAAATGGATCAAGTACTACCGGGCGCGGGCCTTCTGGTCCAACGACATGAACTGGGCGACCCACGATTTCCTCACCCGGCGCGAGATCATCGGGCTCTGCCGCCGAGCGGGCTTCGAGCCCCGCCGTGTCTCGGGCTACTGGATCCCGGGACTGGGCCGGATCGTCCGCGACCCCGCGGCACGGTTTCGTCTCGAGCGGACGCTCGGGCGGATCCCGCTCCTCCGCCACTTCGCCGGCGTTCTCGCTCTCGAGGCCCAGCGTAGCCCTCGGGCTCCCCGGTGACGTCCCCCGCGGTGTCCGTGCTCATGGGCGTCCACAATGGCGCGCCCTGGGTCCGGGAGGCGGTGATGAGCGTGCTGACCCAGACGGCGCCCGACCTCGAGCTCATCGTGATCGACGATGCCTCCGATGACGCGACGCCCGATCTCCTCGCCGCCGTGAGCGACCTGCGTCTCCGCGTCGAGCGCCCGCGCAACCATGAGGGGCTGACACGCTCGCTCAATCGCGCGCTCGGGATGGCCCGGGCGCCGCTCGTGGCCCGCCTCGACGCCGACGACATGGCCTTGCCCGAGCGCTTCGCGCGCCAGCGCGCCGTCTTCGATGCCCAGCCCGCCATCGGGCTCCTGGGCACGGGCGCCCAGGAGGTGGACGCCTCCGGATTCGCCGTCGCCGTCCTGCGCCCACCCGCCGACGATGCCGGCATCCGCCGCGCCCTCATTCGCCGGAATCCCTTCGTGCATTCTTCCGTGATGGCGCGCCGCTCCATCGTCGAGCAGGCGGGCGGATACGACCCGAGATTCCCCGTGGCCCAGGACTACGATCTCTGGATGCGGGTGAGCCGGCTCTCGCGGCTCGCCAACGTGCCCGAGCCCCTGGTCATCCGGCGCCTCCTTCCCGGCCGGGTCTCGGAGAGTCGCGAGGACGATCGGCTGCGCGCGGAAGCGCGCATACGCTGGCGGGCGGTGAGGCGCGGCGACTATCCCGCCTGGTGCGCCATCCACGCGCTCCGGCCCGCGCTCGTCCTGGCCCTGCCGCCGTCTTTCAGGCGGATGCTCCGCCGGAGGCGGGGTGGCTGAGCCGCTGCGCGTGCTCGAGCTGCTCGTCTCCACGGATCCCGGCGGAGGGCCCGCGCACGTCCTCGACCTCGCCGCTCGTCTGCCGCGTGACGAGTTCGACTTCACGGTGGCGGGACCAGAGGGCGCGTATGCCGGACGGCTCCGCGATTCCTGCGGCGCTTTCGTGAACATCGCGGCCGATCGATTGTCGCTCGGCTCGTTCGTGGCCGTGCGTCGGCTCATCGGCGAGCGCAGGATCGAGCTCGTGCATTCTCACGGCAAGGGCGCCGGCCTCTATGGGCGGCTCGCCGCGCGCCGGGCGGGGATCCCGAGCATCCACACCTTCCACGGCATCCACTACGCCAGATATCCTGTCGGGCTGCGCGGGCTCTACCTCGCTCTGGAACGACGGCTGGCGGCCATCGGCACGGCCGTGGTCCATGTCTCCGAGAGCCAGGCGAGGGAGGCCGCGGCGCTCCACCTCGCCCCCGCCGGACGGACGCACGTGATCGTCAACGGCGTGGATGTGGCGGGCCTGACGGCGAAGGCGGAGTCACGCGAGGCGGCGCGGGCCGCCCTCGGTCTCGCCGACGGCGAGCTCGGCATCGGGATCGTCGCGCGGCTCGACCCCATCAAGGCCATCGACGTCCTCCTCGAGGCCTTTGCCCGCGTGGCCCGCGCACGGTCACGCGCGCGCCTCATCGTGATCGGCGGCGGCCCGGAGGCGGGGCGGCTCCACGCCCTCGCCCGCTCGCTCGGAATCGACTCGCGCGTGCGCTTCACGGGCGCCGTCCCCGACGCCGCGCGCCTGCTCGGCGGGCTCGATCTCTACGTCTCGGCCTCGCGCCGCGAGGGGCTGTCCCTGGCCGTGCTCGAGGCCATGGCCCTCGGGCTGCCCGTGGTCGCCACGCGGGTGGCCGGTCACCTCGACGCGGTGAGCGACGGCGTCACCGGGCGTCTCGTCCCGCCGGATCAACCGGGCACCCTTGGCGACGCGCTGGAAAGTCTCCTCGGCGAGCCCGCGGCCGCGCGTCGCGCTCTGGGCGAGGCGGGGCGGCGCCGGGTGGAGCAGCGGTTCGGCGTCGAGCGCATGGCCGCGGAGACGGCCGCCCTCTATCGCGCCGTCGCCCGTTTTCCGGAAGGGAAGTCCTCGGCCTCTGGCGTATAATTATCCGGAATCACGCGAGCGAATCTTTCCAGGGAGCGTCACCGCATGCGAGTGCTGATCACCGGCATCACCGGCTTCGTGGGCAGCCACATGGCCGAGTATGCCTTGTCCAAGGGCGCCGAGGTCTTCGGCTCCAATCGCTGGCGGAGCAAGACGGAGAACATCGACCATCTGCGGTCGAAGGTGAGCTTCATCGAGTCCGACCTCCGGGACCTGTCCTCGGTACGCGCATTGCTCGAGACCTCCCAGCCCGACTACGTCGTTCACCTCGCCGCCCAGAGCTTCGTGGGCGTCTCGTGGCACGCGCCCGCGGAGACGCTCACCACCAATATCCTCGCCCAGATCAACGTGCTCGAGGCCATTCGCGGCCTCAAGATGTCGCCGCGGTTTCTCGCGGTGGGCTCCAGCGAGGAGTACGGGCTCGTCCACGACGACGAGCTGCCCATCCGGGAGACCAATGCGCTGCGGCCGCTCTCGCCGTACGCGGTGAGCAAGGTGACGCAGGACATGATGGCCTTCCAGT
>QHSC01000154.1 GCA_003220345.1 Candidatus Rokuibacteriota bacterium
CCAGGCTCCTCGGACGGACATGACGAAGGCTGCTTCGCTCGTGAAGGAAGCGGAAGCTGCTTGCAAAGCCGGCAACATGACGCTGGCCTCCGATAAGGCCAAGGCGGCGCTGGCGATCCTGAAGTAGTAGCGAACTAGACGTCGATTCATCGAGGCCCCGGAGATCCCACCTCCGGGGCCTCTTCTTTGTGTCCTCCATTTGCCGGTGCGCTCAAGCGCGCCGGCCCGCCGTCAGATGGAGATGCAGGTGGAAGACGACCTGTCCTCCCTCGGGCCCGGTATTGCACGTGAGGCGGTACCCGCGCTCGCCGTAGCCTGCTTGCTCGGCCAGGATTCTCGCCACGCGAACACAGCGCCCCACCACCGCCTCGTCGTCGGGCTCGAGCCTCGCGATGGATTCGATGTGGCGTTTCGGGATGATGAGCAGGTGCACGGGCGCCTTGGGGTACAGATCCTGAAATGCCAAGACGAGGTCATCCTCATATACGATGTCTGCGTTGCTCTCACGGAGGACGATGCGGCAGAATACGCATGCGGAGGTCATCGATCTCCTCCGGTCGTGTATAATCTCGAGGTCGATCGACGGCCGCTCAGATCACTTACCGAAGGAGAGCGTGATGGGCACCTGTCCGAAGTGCAAGCTCAGGATCCGGAAGAACGGGAACCACGTCAAGCTAGGCTCGGTCTGGTATCACAAGATGTGCCCGGCGAAGGCGGCGCGGACCGCAAAGTCGACCGCCGGATGAGCGACGGGGCGCCGGAGGATGCCGGCGCCCCGATAGGTTCAAATGGTGGAGGGTAAGGGATTCGAACCCTCGACCTCGGCGTTGCGAACGCCGCGCTCTCCCAACTGAGCTAACCCCCCGAAACAGCCACGCCATTCTACCTGCCCGGCCCTCCGGCGACAAGTCTTCGGACGTCGCGTGTCACGCGCCCGCTCACGGCTTGGGAGCGGCGCTCTCCCCGAAGGCCTTCAGGAGGGGCGCGAAGAGATCGAGGGGCAACGGGAAGAACGTCGTCGTGTTCCGCTCCGACGCCACTTCCCGCATGGTCTGCAGATACCGCAGCTGCACGGCGATGGGGAAGCGCGCCAGGACCTCCGCTGCTTCGCTCAGCTTAGCCGCGGCCTGGGCTTCGCCTTCGGCGTTGATGACCTTGGCCCGACGCTCGCGTTCGGCCTCCGCCTGCTTGGACATCGCGCGCTGAAGATCCTGCGGGAGGTCGACGTTCTTGACCTCCACGGCGGCGACCTTGACGCCCCACGGATTCGTGTGCTGGTCGATGATCCGCGTCAGCTGCTCGTTGATCTTCTCGCGCGAGGACAGGAGATCGTCCAGCTCCTGCTGGCCCAGCACGCTGCGCAGGGTGGTCTGCGCCATCTGGGAGGTCGCATAGAGGTAGTCCTCCACGCTGATGACCGCCTTGTTGGCGTCCAGCACGCGGAAGAAGATGACGGCGTTGACCTTGACCGACACGTTGTCCTTGGTGATGACATCCTGCGGGGGCACGTCCATGGTGATGGTGCGGAGGCTGACCTTGACCATCTTGTCCACAAAGGGGATCAGCAGGATTAGCCCGGGTCCCGTCCCATCGCCGCCGGGATTGATGATGGCGCGAGACTGTCTGCCGAAGCGAAAGATGACCGCCCGCTCGTACTCACGCAGGATCCTCACGGCATTCAGGACGACGAAGAGAGCAATGATGACAACGGGGATGAGTCCCAGGGTCCAGTCGAATCCGAGCATCTCGCGCCTCCTCGAGGCTAGGAGCGGTTCGCGGCCCGGCTGACCCGGAGCGTCAGCCCGTCAACGCCTGTCACGCGCACTGTCTCGCCGGCTGGCACGGGCGCGTCCTCGGCGACGGCTCGCCAGAGCTCACCGTCGAGCTGCACCTGCCCTTCCGGATCGAGGGTGGCCCGCACCACGGCGTGCTGGCCGATCATGCCTGCGGCCCCCGTCGTGGGCGGCCGCATCATCGCGCGCACGCCTGCGGAGACGGCCCAGACCACGAGCCCCGCGCTCGCCCCCACGGTGGGTAGAATGACCGTCCACGACACCCGGAAGCCTGCCTCGGGTGCCTCGTAGAGCATGAAGGAGCCGAGTACCATCGACACCACTCCGCCGATGGTGAGCACGCCATGGCTCGCGATCTTGATCTCGGCGATGAGCAGGGCCACCCCGAACAGGATGAGGAGGAGCCCGGCCCAGTTGATGGGCAGGCTCTGGAAGGCGAAGAAGGCGAGGATCAGGGAGATGCCCCCGATCACGCCGGGCAGCACGACCCCCGGATTCGACAGCTCGAAGAAGATGCCGAGCATGCCGACCATCATGAGGATATAGGCGATGTTCGGATCCGTGATCAGGGCCAGAAAGCGATCTCGGAAGCGGATGTCGATGACCTTCACCGGCGCGCCCTTGGTCTCGAGGGTCACCGCCCCGCGCTTCGTTTTCACGACTCGCCCGTCGATCTTCTCGAGCAGGTCGGGCAGACGGTCGGCGATCAGGTCGATCACCTTCAGCTTGAGAGCCTCGCGCTCCGTGACGGACACGGACGACCGCACGGCCTTCTCCATCCATTCGGCATTTCGTCCACGCTCCACGGCCAGCGTCCGCGCGAAGGCGGCGGCATCGTTCTCGACCTTCTTGAGCATCTCCTTGTCCATCTGCCCGCCCACGGCCACGGGATGCGCCGCGCCCATGTTCGTGGCCGGCGCCATGGCGGCCACGTGGGCGGCCATGGTCAGGAAGACTCCCGCCGAGGCCGCGCGCGCACCCGTGGGGGCGACGTACACGATGATGGGGATCTCGGAGTTGAGAATGCTCTGGACCATGGAGCGCATGGAACGCTCGAGCCCGCCCGGCGTGTTCAGCTGAACCACGAGCGCCTGGGAGCCCTCGGCCTGCGCCCGCTCGATGGCGGCGGCAAGCAGGCGGACGGTGATCGGCGTGATGGCCCCGTCGATGTCGATCACCGAGACCGGCCGAGCCGCCCAGCTGGGCGTGGCGGCCAGCGAGGCCAGGAGGAGCAGAGCGACCGTGCACAGTCGCGCGAGCATTCTCGGCCCCGTCATGGAAGCCTCCCGGCCGAGATCAGAGGGCGCCGCGAAGCGACTGGACGGCTTCGCTCAGGCGCGCGATCTCGGCGGCGGTATTGTAGACCGAGAAGCTGGCCCGCAGGGTGCCCACGATGCCGAGCCGCCGCATGAGCGGTTGCGCACAATGATGCCCCGCCCGCACGCCGATCCCCCGCTCGTCGAGCAGGGCGGCGCCGTCATGCGGATGAATTCCCTCCACGTTGAAGGCGACCACGGCGCCCTTGAGCTCGGCATTGCGCGGCCCGTACAGGGTGACGCCGGGAATGCGCTCGAGGGCGTCCATGGCGATTCGGCAGAGCGCGCGCTCGTGAGCCTCCACGCGCGCCATCCCGAGCTTGTCCAGGTACACCACCGCCGCGTGGAGACCGACCGCCTCCGCGATGGGCGGGGTGCCCGGCTCGAAGCGCCACGGCAGATCGTTCCACTGCGCGTGGTCGATCCAGACCTCCTTGATCATCTCGCTGCCGCCCAGCCCCGGCTCGAGCCGCTCCAGCACCTCGCGCCGGCCGTACAGGACGCCGATTCCCGTGGGCCCCAGCATCTTGTGCCCCGAGAAGACATAGAAGTCGCACCCCATCGCCGCGACGTCGAGAGCGAGATGGGGAGCCGCCTGGGCGCCATCGAGCAGGACGAGGGCCCCCGCCTCGTGGGCCCGACGGGTCATGTCGGTCACGGGATTGATGGTGCCGAGGACGTTCGAGACGTGGGCGAGAGCCACGAGCCGGGTGCGCGGCGAGAGCAGGTGACCGAAGGCGTCCTGGTCGAGCACGCCCTCGCCCACCACGGGAACGGCCTTCACCACCGCGCCTCGCTCCCGGCAGACCATCTGCCACGGGATGAGGTTCGAGTGGTGCTCCATCTCCGTGACCAGGATCTCGTCGCCGGGCTCGAGGGTCAGGGCGAGCGCGCGCGCCACGATGTTGATGCCGTCGGTGGTGCCGCGCGTGAAGATGACCTCTTCACGGACGCGGGCGCCCATGAACACGCGGACGGCATCCCGCGCGGCCTCGTCGTGCGTCTGCTCGTAGTAGCTCTGCATCGCCTCGAGGACCTGTCGGGGCTTCTGGCTGGACGCGGCCGAGTCGAGGTAGACGAGGGGCTGGCCGTGGACGATGCGCCGCAGGATGGGAAAGTCGGCCCGGGTCTGCTCGTCGAGGGTCATCTCGCCACCTCCCGCCCCTCGAGGGCGCCCTGCAGCACCGAGAGCGGCAGCGTGACACACTTCATGCGCGTGGGGCGGATGTCGGCCTCCAGCCGCTCGAGCAAGGTCGAGACGGGGACGGAGGCGGCCTCCTCCACGGCCTTTCCCAGGACGAGCTCGACCAGGAGATCGGCGGAGGCGGCGCAGATGGCGCAGCTGTCGCCACGGTGCCGCGCGTCCGTCAGGCGACCATCGGCGATCCGGCACTCGATGCGGATGCGATCTCCGCACAGCGGGTTGACGTCCTCGAAGGCCGCGTTCGGCGCGGGCAGGCTGCCCCGGTAGCGGGGGCTCCTGAAGCGCTGGCGAATGACATCGCTGTAGACCATGTCCTACTCGGGCAACTCGCCGCGCGCCGCGCTCTGGCGATAGGGCGGGAAGCGCCACGCGCTCTCGCGGGACAGGAGCCCGCCGTGGCCCAGGCCGGCCAGCTCGGCGTTGCCGACCTCTTCGCCGGCCAGGAGCCGCGGCAGGACCAGGTCGAACGAGGTCGCCTGGGAGAACATGCCGCAGGCGGGCATGCCGAGCACGGGGCGATCCTTCCATCGCGCGAGCCACAAGAGGCTGCCCGGGTGGGCGGGCGTGCCATGGCGCACCATGTCGCCTCCCGCCATTCTGAGACCTTCGAAAATCGCGTCGAGCGGATCGAGAGAAGCGGCGCCCGCCGCCACGATGACATCGGCGCCTTTCGACGCCAGCGCTTCCAGCCCTCGGGACATCGCGGCACCCTCGTCCGGGCAGTACTCGATGGGGAGAAGGCTCGACCCGAACCACGTCACCTTCTCCGCCAGCGCCGCCTCGAAGCGCGCCTTTTGAGGCGCCGGCAGGTTCGCCCGGGTCATCGCTCCGATCCGGAGCGGCCGGAAAGCCTTGACCGTGACGAGGCCACTTCCCGCCCAGGCGCGGGCCTCGGCTCGCTTCACGAGGGCCTCGGCGATGGCGAGGGGGACGATCTTGGCCCGGGCCACGGCCTCGCCAGCCTCGACAGGCTGAAGATCGTAGAGCGTGTAGACGGCCATGCCTTCCTGGGCGTTGACCTCGGCGAGAGCCTGCTCGCGCACTCGCAGCAAGCCGCGTCGCGCTGCGGCCAGCGTCCACTGCCCGCCGCTATAGCCTTTCACCTCCACGCCCTCGCCCGCGGCGGCCTGCGACAGCCGCGCCCCCGCCGGCTCTTCGTGGATGTCTCCGGGCTCGAGCTCGAGCAGGTGGAGCACGCGCCACGGCAGGTCGAGGAGGCGACGCGCGAGCTCGGCGTCCAGGACTTGGCCCTTCTCCACGGTCACCTTGCCGTCCGCCCCACGTACGTCGCCGCAGATCACGCGCCCTTCCAGGGCGGCGACGGCGGCGCCTTCGCGAGCGAGCGCGACTGGCTTCATCTATTCAGCCCTCGCCTCACCGTGCCCTCACCTTCGGCTCGGCCACGTTTCGGCTCGAACATCTATTCAGCCCTCGCCTCACCGTGCCCTCCCCTCCGGCTCGGCCACGTTTCGGCTCGAACATCATTTGATTCCCTTCCTGACCTTTTCGCTGATGGGCAGGCAGGTCGCGCCGCGCTGAACAGCGAGCACCTCGGCCAGGACAGCCAGCGCGATCTCGGGCGCCGCCTGGGCGCCGAGGTCGAGGCCGATGGGCACGCGCACCCGGGTCAGCAAATCCTCGGCGACGCCATCCTCTCGCAAGAGGTCGAGGATGGCCTTGCCGCGCCGGCTCGAGCCGAGGAGGCCGATGTAGCCGACCGGCGTCTGGAGCGCGTGCTTCAGCACGGGCAGGTCGTACTTGTAGTCGTGGGCCACCAGGACCAGCGCGGTGGTCGGAACGAGGGGCACTTCCCGCACCAGCTCCGAGGGGATGCCGATCTTGAGCTCGTCCACGTCCGGGAAGCGCTCGCGCGTGGCGAAGCGAGGCCGGCCATCGATCACGATGGTCTTGAAGCCGACGATGCGGGCGAGCGACGTCAGCGGCATCGAGACATGACCCGCGCCCACGATGAGCATGATCGAGGGTGGCGCGAAGACCTCCGCGAAGATGCGCGTGCCATCGACGGTCAGGGTCGTGGACTTGCCCGCCCTCAGCAGCCCCTGCGTCTCGCTGGTCGACCGCTCGTCGAGGGCGGCGGAGCCGAGCCCACCCTCGCGCTCGCCCGTGTCGAGGACGAGCAGCTTGGCGCCGTTGTCGGGCGGGTCGAGCCGTGTGAGGAGCGCGCCCCGTCCTCCGCCGTCGGCGTGCTTGCGCAGGCGCTCGTAGAGCCGCAAGGTCTCGTCGCTCGCCTCGCGGAAATCGACGGGCTCCACGAAAACCTCGATGGTGCCCCCACAAGTGAGCCCGATCTCCCACGCGTCTTCGTCGCCCAGGTTCAGCTCGAGGAGCCGAGGTTTGTGCGCGGCGAGCACGGAAGCGGACTCCTCGATGACCTGGGCGTCGACGCAGCCGCCGATGGTGACGGAGCCGAGCACGCGCCCGTCTTCGCCCACGAGCATCTTGGCGCCTTCTTTGCGGGGCGTGGTCCCGCGGGTATTGACGAGCGTGGCCACCGCCACCTTGCCCTCGGCGTTGCGGAGCCGATCCAGATTCTCGAAGAGCTCGCTCATGTCACGTGCCTCATCGTATGGTCAGGTGGCCGGCGAGCTCGCGCAGGCTCGCCAGGTTGTGCGCGGCGGCGAAGTGGTCGATGAGCGGCAGGGCGGCGGCCATGCCGCGCGTGAGCGGCTCGTATGACGGGTTGCCCAGGAGCGGGTTGAGCCAGATCACGCGCCCCGCCCGTCGCTTGAGCGACAGCATCTCCTGGGCCAGCACCTCGGGCTCCCCCGTGTCCCACCCATCCGAGAGGACCAGCACGATGGTCCGCCGGTCCACGAGGCGACCCCATTCCCGGTTGAAGTCCCGAAGCGAGTCGCCGATCCGGGTGCCTCCCGACCAGTCGCGCACCTCGGTCAGGCGCCGGAGCGCGCTCTTGTAGGAGGGCCCGCGCAGCAGCTCCGACACGCGCGTCAATCGGGTGGCGAACGTGAAGGTCTCCACGCGCCCGAAGACGTTCTGGAGGGCGTAGAGGAACTGCAGCAGGAAGCGGCTGTAGAGGTCCATGGATCCCGACACGTCGCAGAGGAGCACCAGGCGCACCTTGCGCCGGCGCCGCGACCGGCGCCGCAGCTCGATGATCTCGCCTCGCGTGAGGTTGGCGCGCATGCTCCGACGGAGATCCACCACTCCGCCCCGCCGCGTGGGCTTGCGTCGGCGGCTCACCCGGCGCGCCAGACGCTTGGCGATCTGCACGGTGAGCCGCGCCACCTCGTCGAGCTGCTCCACCGGGAAGGTGGAGAAGTCGTGCTCCATCAGCACCTCGCGATCGCTCTGCCCCGGCACCTCGAGCGGCTCGCCCTCCTGCGCCTCCCCCTCGTCCCAGTCCTCGAGGGCGACCTGCGCCTGCTTCTGCTGCGCCCCTTCCATGCCGCCCGTCGGCGGCTCCTCCTCGCTGCCCCGCGGCTGGACCGCCGCCACGAGCCCGTCGAGTCCCTGCCCGTCGTCGGCCTGAAATTTCCAGAAGGCCTCGAAGCAGCGATCGAAGGCGGGTTGCTCCTCCATGCGGCTCACCAGGACCGTGCGCAGCGCCAGGTAGACCTGGACGCGGTCCATCAGATCCACCACCTCGAGCGCGCGCACGGCATCCATGATGGCGCCTGTGGTCACGGGCAGGCCAGAGGCGCGCAGCGTCGCCCCGAAGCCCAGCATGGCGCGCGTGAGGTCCCGGGCCACGGCCATTCGCTCTCAGCTCTGCGCGGCGACGAAGCGGGTGATGCCGCCCGTGGCCAGCTCACGCTTGAGCCGCTTGACGTCGTCGGCGTCCTTGACCACGCAGCCCAGGGTCTCCGCCACCAGCTCCTCGTCGAGGTGATCGGCATGGAGGGAGGTCAGGGCCTGCGCCCAGTCGAGCGTCTCGGCCACGCCGGGCACCTTGGCCAGCCGGATGGTCCGCACCGTCTCCATGAAGCGTGAGATCTCCCGCGCCAGGCGCTCGTTCACCCCCGGCACCTTCCGGGTGACGATGCGCACTTCCTTCTCGAAGCCGGGGAAGTCGATCCAGAGGTAGAGGCACCGGCGCCGGAGGGCATCGGAGAGCTCGCGGATGCGGTTCGAGGTCAGGATGACGTAGGGCGGCTGCGTCGCCTTGATGGTGCCGATCTCGGGGATGGTGACCTGGAACTCGGAGAGGACCTCGAGCAGGAAAGCCTCGAACTCCTCATCGGCCCGGTCGATCTCGTCGATGAGGAGGACGGGCGGCGTTCCCGTCTCGCTGATGGCCTGGAGGAGGGGGCGCTTGATGAGAAAGGGCGGCGAGAAGATGGCCGCCTCCTTCTCGGTCAGCGAATGGCTCGTGCTCTCCTCGAGCTTGATGTGCAGGAGCTGCTTCGGGTAGTTCCACTCGTACAGCGCCTGGGCGGCGTCGAGACCCTCGTAGCACTGGAGCCGGATCAGGTTGGTCTCCAGCATCTTGGCCATCACCTTGGCGACCTCGGTCTTGCCCACGCCCGCATGCCCCTCGATGAGGAGCGGCTTCTTGAGCGTCATGGCGAGGTGCACGGACATGGCAATGGCGGGGTCCGTGACGTACTCCGCCGCCTCCATCATTTCCTCGATCTTCTTGATCTCGGCTCTCATGGTTCTCTCAGTTTACCCTGGATTGCCGGAGCCCTTGAGCCTCTCGTAGTCCTCCGGCGTGTCGATGTCGGGCGGCATGGGCGCCGGGATGTCCACGATGGCCAGCCGGCTCCTCTCTCTTTCGACGACCGCGCGGGCTCCCCGGTCGCCGGGAAGGTCGAGCAGCTCGGGAAAGACGGGGGAGGCGAAGAGGACGGGATTGCCCAGACCATCGGCGTACCGAGGGACGGCGATGGACTTGCCGAGCGCCTTGATGGCGTCGAGCAGGGCCGCGATGACGCCGGCGGGTACCGCGGGCTGATCGCCGAGCGCGATGAGCACCGCGGTCGTTCCGGGAGCGAGCGCTCGAACTCCCGCGCCGACCGAAGAGCCCTGCCCCGCCTCCGGCGTGGGATTCACGGCGAAGCGCACGGGCAATCCCCCGAGAGCGCGTGCCGTCGCCTCGTGCTCGGGCCCCACCACGACGACCACGTCGTGAATGCCCGCGCCAACCACGTGCTCCGTCGCGTGCCGGAGCACCGTCGTGCCCCCGTAGGGGAGGAGCAGCTTGGACGTTCCCATCCGGCGCGACAGGCCGGCGGCGAGCACGATGGCGGAGATCATGCGAGGGGCGAAAAAAGAGGCCCCGCGGACTCACGCCCGCGGAGCCTCGAAGTGCCGGGACGGCTCACTTCTTTGCGGCTGCCGCCTCCATGGCCCGCTTGGCGAAGACCCGGAGGAGATGCTGTTTGTACTCGACCGAGCCCTGGAGATCCGCCTGCACGTCGACACCCTCGGCGGCCTTCTCGGCCGCGGACTGGATCGAGGCGGCGTCGGCGGCCTTGCCGGCGATGGCGGCCTCGACGCCCTTGGCGCGTATCGCCTTCGTGCCGGCGCCCGTGAGGCCGATGCTGGCCTTGCCGATCTTGCCCCCGTCCATGGTGAGCACGGCGGCCACGCCGACCACGGCGAAGCGCGAGGCGGGATGGGGGAACTTCATGTAGGCCGACTTCTCGTTGGCGGCAGCCGCAGGCACGCGGATTTCCGTGAGAATCTCGTCATCTGCGAGCGCGGTGGTCAGGAGGCCCTTGAAGAAGTCATCGATCTTGATGGTGCGCTTGCCCTTGGGACCCTCGGCGACCAGTTCGACGCCTAACGCAATGACGGCGGCCGGCCAGTCGGCGGCGGGATCGGCATGGGCGAGGCTGCCGCCGATCGTGCCCATGTTGCGCACCATCGGATCGCCGACATGGCCGGCGACCTCGGGCATGAGCGGGGACTTGCTCTTGAGCACGGCCGAGGACTCGATGGCGTAGTGCGTGGTGAGGGCTCCGATGACGAGGGTCCCGCCTTCCTCCTTCACGCCGGACAGCGACGAGATCTTGCCGATGTCGATCACGTGCTTGGGCTGCGCGAGACGGAGCTTCATGGCGGGCAAGAGGCTGTGGCCGCCCGCCAGGACCTTGGCGTCGTCCTTGTGCTTGGCGAGAAGGTCGAGGGCCTCCTTGACCGAGCCGGCCTTGTGATACTCGAACTGGGCTGGATACATGAGTGTCTCCCTTACTTCTTCGATTTGGCGGCCTGGATGGTCTTCCAGACCCGCTCGGCCGTGAGGGGCATGGCTTCGATATGGTCCACGCCAAGGCCCGAGAGCGCATCGACGACGGCATTCATGACGGCGGGAGTCGACGCGATGGTTCCCGTCTCCCCTGCCCCCTTGACCCCGAGCGGATTGACCGGCGTGGGCGTCTCCGTGCGGCCCGTCTCGTACATGGTCAGCATCTCCGCCCTGGGCAGCGCGTAGTCCATCAGGCTGCCCGTGACGAGCTGCCCGGACTCCTCGTCGTAGACGGCGCCCTCCCACAGGGCCTGCGCGACACCTTGCGCGATGCCTCCGTGGACCATGCCGTCGACGATCATGGGATTGATCACGTTGCCCACGTCGTCCACCGCGAGATAGCGAAGGATCGTCACGTGGCCCGTGTCCTGATCCACCTCGACCACGCAGGCATGAGCGCCGAAGGGGAAGCAGAAGTTCGACGGATCGTAGAAGCTCGTGGCCTCGAGGCCCGGCTCGACGCCGTCCGGATACTTGTGAGGCACGTAGGCGGTGAGGGCGACCTGGCCGAAGGGGATCTTCTTGTCGGGCGAGCCTTTCACCACGAACTCGCCCCCGACGTACTCCATGTCCTTGGCGTTGGCCTCGAGCAGATGCGCGGCGATCAGCTTGCCCTTCTCCTTGATCTTGTCCATGGACATGACGAGCGCGGTGCCGCCCACGGAGGCCGAGCGGCTGCCGTAGGTGCCCATGCCGAAGGGCACGATCCCCGTGTCGCCGTGGACGACCTCCACGTCGTCCATTGGGATGCCGAGATGGTCGCCCACGAGCTGGGCGAATGTCGTCTCATGGCCTTGACCATGTGAGTGCGAGCCGGTGAACACCGTCACCTTGCCCGTCGGGTGGACGCGCACCGTGCCGGATTCCCAGAGCCCGGCCTGGGCGCCGAGCGAGCCCACCACCTTGGAGGGCGCGATGCTGCAGGCCTCGATGTAGGTCGAGAAGCCGACGCCGAGGAGCTTGCCGCTCGATCGGCCGGCCTGCTGGTCGCTCCGGAACTTCTTGTAATCGAGCATGCCGAGCAGCTTGTCGAAGGCCGCGCCATAGTTGCCGCTGTCATAGGTCAGCGCGACCTTGGTCTGGTAGCCCGAGTCGAACTTCGGGATGAAATTCTTCTTGCGGAGCTCCGCGGGGTCCATCTTGAGAGCCGCCGCCCCCGCGTCCACGATCCGCTCGATGAGATACGCGGCCTCCGGCCGTCCCGCGCCGCGATAGGCGTCGACCGGCGTCGTGTTGGTGAAGACGCCCGTGACCTCGCAGTGGATGGCGCCCATCTCGTAGACGCCGTTCAACAGGGTGCCGTAGAGATATGTCGGCACGGCGGGGGCGAAGGTCGACAGGTACGAGCCCAGGTTGGCCGTGGTCTTCACGCGCAGCCCCAGGATCTTGCCCTCCTTGGACAGGGCCAGCTCCACGTCCGTCACGTGATCGCGGCCGTGGCAGTCGGTCTGGAAGCTCTCGCGCCGGTTGGCCGTCCAGCGGATGGGCCGCTTGATCTGCTTGGTCGCCCACGTGCAGACCGTCTCCTCGTTGTAGAGGAAGATCTTGGAGCCGAACCCGCCGCCCACGTCGGGGGCGATGACGCGCACCTTGTGCTCGGGGATGCCGAGGACGAAGGCGGTCATGAGGAGCCGGTGGACGTGGGGATTCTGCGAGGTGACCCAGAGCGTCCAGTCCCCGGTGGCGTCCTCGTAGCGCGCCACGCAGGCGCGCGGCTCGAGGGCGTTGGCGACCAGGCGCTGATTGACGATGCGCTTCTTGACGGTGACGGCCGCCGACTTGAAGGCGGCCTCGGTGGCCGCGGCGTCGCCGATCTGCCAGCGGAAGGCGACGTTGTCGGGCGCCGCCGCGTGGATGGCGGGAGCACCCTTGGCCGCGGCCTTGTCGGTGCGGGTGACCGAGGGCTTGACATCCCAGTCGACGGCGACCAGCTCGGCCGCGTCCAGCGCCGCCGTCTGAGTCTCCGCGATGACGATGGCCACGGGGTCGCCGACGTAGCGCGCGGCATCGCTGGCCAGCGGCATGTGCGGCGGGACCTTGAGGTCAGGCAGGAGCCAGCCGCACGGGAGCGAGTTGACGCCCGTCATGTCCTTGCCCGTGAACACGGCGACCACGCCCGGATGCTTCAAAGCCTTCGAGGTGTCGATCTTCTTGATCCCCGCGAAGGCGTGCGGGCTCCGCACGAAGGCGGCGTAGGTGATCCCGGGCAGCGTGAGGTCGTCCGTGTAGTGGCCCTTGCCGGTGATGAAGCGGGGGTCCTCGCGCCGCTTGATGCTCGCGCCCAGCAGCTTTGCGGTGGCCATGATGTCCCCCTACTTCGCCGGCATCTTTTCGGCGGCGTACTGAATGGCCTTCACGATGTTGTGGTAGCCGGTGCAGCGGCAGAGATTGCCATCGAGCTGGTGCCGGATCTGCTCTTCGGTCGGCTTGGGATAGCGCTGGAGGAGCTGCGCCGCGGACATGATCATGCCCGGCGTGCAGAAGCCGCACTGCAGCCCGTGCTTCTCCCAGAAGCCCTGCTGGATCGGATGGAGCTCGCCGTCCTTCGCGAGCCCTTCGATCGTCATGATGTTGGCCCCGTCGGCCTGGACGGCGAAGATCGTGCAGGACTTCACGATCTGGCCGTTCAGCGCGACCGTGCAGGCACCGCACTGGCTGGTGTCGCAGCCGATGTGCGTGCCGGTGCGACGCCATTGATGGTCATGGACGTTTTCACTGCGCGTACCTCCTCAGAAGGCTGGATGCAGATTGGTCACTGCCGCCTCGTCATCGAGGGGTCCGAGGCCGGCAAAGCGCTCAAACCTTAGTCCCGGGCCTGGGGGATGTCAAGCGGAGTGCTCACGCCGGCCGCGTGCAGCTCCTCGCCACGATCGACGACCCTCCGTCATCCTGAAGATCCTCGC
>QHSC01000388.1 GCA_003220345.1 Candidatus Rokuibacteriota bacterium
CTGCACTGTGTGACGCACGAGATCGCCGTGCAGGACTTCGTGACCCAGGCGATTAAGACGGAATGGGCCAATCCTGGCATGAATGGGCCAGTCCTGGCATGGCTTGGCTATTAAACGGCGATCAAGAAACGCGCCGTGCGTATCTCCACGCGGAGCCGATCGTCTATCAACCCTGCCCGTGGCGCTTCATCGAGGCGTACGAGGCGAAAGCCAGTCTGCTCGACGGCGGGCTTGAATCGGCTTACTCCGTCAATTCGATCACGGCAAGCGGAAGGCGTCCACCCGGTCGCCAGTGGAAACATAAACGGCCCCACGCACGACTGCGGGTTGAGACCTCAAGACGTGATTGAACGGATGACCATCGGGATCCAGTATCGATCCTAAGAAGGCTCCTGTTTCGGAGTTAAACATCATCAGTCCGCCCGCGCCGCCGAGTCCCCCAGGTCTCGCGATAGCGAAAATCACGCCGTTGGCCACCGTCACGGTGGCCAGGGATTCTTCCGTCATCCTGCTTCGCCACAAGAAGGCGCCGGTTTCGGCTTTGAAGGCCCATAGACCGAATTGCGGATCCTGGGAGTTAACGAAAACCTTGCCGTATGCGATCGCCGGCATGCTGACGTTGACGCCAACGATATCCTGCGTCCAGAGGACGTTTCCGTCGGAGGCGCGCAACGCATATAGGTGCTTGCCCCCAATGTAGACGGCATTTCCCGCAACCGAAGGAGCCGAAATGTTGGTTTGCTGTTCGAGGTCGGTGCGCCAGAGTTCCTGGCCGGTCGTCCTGCTCAACGCAAATACGGAGCTACCGCCCGTCACGTACACCGCCTGGTTGAAAACAGCGGGCGTGTTGGTCAGAGGGCTGAAATCGGAAGGCGTGAACCGCCATCGCTCTGTTCCGGTCGCCTGGTCGAGCGCGATTGCATCGCTGCCGTTGGTGATATAGACAGTGGTCCCATCTACTGCTGGTGCCGATGTGATCGATCCCCCTTCCTCATTGCACCAGATCTGGTTGCCATTAACAGGATCGTACGCGGCCAAATCGCCGTCGCCATCACCGACCAAAAGGACCTGCGGACCTAACGCTGCTTCCACGGTGTCCACGCCTGAGCATGAGAGGTGCGACCATAGCGGCGTGCCATCGCTGGCCTGGAACGCGAAGATCATCCCGTCTGCTGCGACATATACGATTCCTTGGCCCACCACTGGCGCTGATGCGCCTGGCGTTCCGAGCTCGCCAGCCCACTGAAAACTCAAACTCGAAACGTTAGCGCGAGTGAAGGTGTGGGCGAAGGTATTTACACTCGAGTGGGTGGCGATGAACCCATATTGGGACCAGGTTGCGACGACTGCCGGCAACCCACTCGAAAGGTTCTCAGTCGATTGCTGGGCGGATATCGGTCCTGAGCAAATTACCGCGAGCGCCACGAGCACTGTGAGCTTGTAATAAATCTTCATGCTCCCCCCCTGCTTTGCGAAGGTAAGCCCCATAAATGTAGATCGTGTTGATCGATCCGTTGTGGGCGACGTTCGCGGCCTCGCCGCTCGACGCAAGCTCCATGAAGGTGATCGTGAAGAGCGTGTCATCGTAGTAGGCCGGCATCGACCCCGCGACGCCGTTCATGCTGCCAGCCCAGGCGGTTCCTCCGAGCAACGCGAACACTGCGAGCACTCGCGATAGCCGTTCGATCATCTCCGAGTCCCTTTCTCCCCCAGAGCGCATTTGGCAAGGCTGACCGTTGCGCTCCGAGACCGCACCGTCAATCCCCTTTTCGTAGGAGCGCATGTGCGAGATCGTCCTTGGCGATCCGGCGACGCACCGCAGGTACTGCGCAGGTGTCCGTGTCGCACAGGAGTCCCATTGAGTAAGGAGAAGCTCGGACGGAAGGCGAAGCCGAAGAAGGGGCCAGCATAGGACTAACCCCCGAACGGTGCCGAAGCGTTCAAGGACTGCATTCCTGGCGTTCTTGACCCCGTGCCGCCGTTCGCGTTAGCGACGGCCCTGGCTCAATGCCCCCGACGAAGGTGAGCCACCCCGACGTGACGGCGATCACGGTCTTCCTCGCTTCGATCACCACGCCTGAACGGGCGGGCTGCCGTACCTCGACGCCGTGCTCCCCGCCGAAGACCGGCTCGCCGCCACCCGCATCGTCCGCGACCTCGGTGCCCTGCCGCCAGATGCGATCCTCTACCTCCTCACCCAGCTTCTCCTCGACCTCGCCAGTGACCACCTCATGCGGGACCGCGACCTAACGGCGCGGTACGAGGCGCGCTTCGAGGTCGAGGACAGCGCCGAGTGGACCGCTACCATGGCCGAATACAACCGCGAGGCCGACGTGATCACCGCCGCCCTCTTTCGCGCACAAGGGGAGGCGGGGTTGGCACACCTCTAGCTCGCGGATCGGCGCGGCTTCGACCGCCGGATGGAGCGCGGGCGGCAATGCTTCTTCGGGCGGCCGAGCGGCGCACACGCCGCCTATCTGCGGTCGAAGGGGATCATCGACTGAGCGCCATTGCCAGAGGCAGGGGTATGAGACTTCAAGTCGCGGAGCGATAGAACCGATCAGCATGAGGGACGCTCGCGCGGCCCTGGCCCATGTCACACGGAACGAAAGAAGGACTCAGCGCCCTCGGATTCTGGTGCCGCGTGCTCTGCACGGCCCTGCTGGCGAGCGGATGCTGCACGGCAAAGGCGCTTCAAATCGGTCAGCG
>QHSC01000155.1:0-1592 GCA_003220345.1 Candidatus Rokuibacteriota bacterium
CGTCGGCCTTGCCGGGGACTCCGCCGGGGGCAACCTCTCCGCGGTCGTGTCGCAGCTCTCCGCCCGCGCCGGTGACGTCGTGCCCGCCTGCCAGGTGCTCATCTACCCTGCCCTCGATTGCGGGCTCGACACGTCGTCGCACCGCGAGCTGGAGGATGCGCACGTCATCCCGCGCGACCGCATCCTTTGGTACATGACACAGTACCTGCGCGACGAAGCTGATCGGCGAGACCCTCGGGCGGCGCCGCTTCTCTCGAGCGACCTGGCCGGCCAGCCCGCGACCCTGATCATTACCGCCGGTTTCGATCCGCTCCGCGACGAGGGGCTTGCGTACGCGGAGCGGCTCCGCAACGCGGGGGTTGACGTCACGTATCGCGAGTATCCGGGGCAGATCCACGCCTTCGTCTCGCTGACCAAGGCGATTCCGCAGGGCCTCGCGTGCACCTGGGAGATCGGCGACTACCTCCGCGAGCGTCTCGCTACCTAGCGCCCGCCTTGAGCTTCAGGTCCTCGTAGGGCGCGGAGTAGGCGAAGCCCTTGATGTGATCGACGCAGGCCTCCTCGACGCGAGGGCCGATGCCCCAGAGGAAGGCCAGCTCGTAGATGGGCACGTGGAGCACGCGGTCGTGCATGATCTGCTGGATCTGATAGAGGAGGGCCTCGCGCTTCTTCCGGTCCAGCTCGCGGGCCTGGCGCTGGTAGAGGTCCTCGATCTCCGGCACCACGCCGGAGGAGTAGATCCCGCTCTTGGTGACGTAGACCTCGATGCGCGTCGCCGCATTGCCGGCGGGGGCGCCCAGCCCCATGATCACGCCCTTGATCTTGTGCTCCCGCCACGCGGTGAGGAAGGTGGCGCGCTCCATCGTGCGCACGCGCGTCCGGATGCCCACGGCCTGGAGGTAGTTGGCAATCGCCTCGGCCAGCGAGAAGAACGGGGGAAACGGGGTCAGATCCCCGGCGTCGAAGCCATTTGGATAGCCCGCCTCAGCCAGCAGCTTCTTGGCCTGGGCCGGATCGTAGGCGGGCGGCTCATACGCCCGCGCGAATTCCAAGACTCGAGGGATGAGGCCTCCGGTCGGCCGGGACATCCCGAGCGTCTCCGCCTGGTTGAGGGCGTTGCGGTCGAGAGCGTGGCTAGCGGCCAGCCGCACGCGCCGGTCATGCCAGGGAGACTTCGGATCCCACTGCTCCGGGAGGTCGAGGAAGACGACACCGGGAGGCTTGGCGGCGGCCAGGCGCAGCCCTGACGTGCGCTTGATTTCCTCGGCAATGGGGCCGCTCAGCAGATAGACGATGTCCACGTCACCCGCCTTGAGAGCGGCGGCGCGCGTTGTCTCGTCAACCATGCTGCGAAAGACCATACGCTTGACCGCGGGCACCTTGCGCCAATAGCCCTCGAAAGCCTCCATGACGAGCTCCACGCCCGGCGTGAAGCTCACGACGCGGTACGGCCCCGCGCCCACGGGCGCCTTCTTGAAGCCGTCGTCGCCCACCTTCTCCACGTACTTCTTCGGCACGATCCAGGCCGCCCCGGTAGCGGAGGTGCCGTAGAAGGTCATGAAATCCGGCCACGGCTCCTTGAGGACGAAGCG
>QHSC01000155.1:1682-24642 GCA_003220345.1 Candidatus Rokuibacteriota bacterium
GTCCACGTCTCGGCCAGGCTCGGCGTGTTGTCCCCGCCTGGCATCGGCTTCACCAGCGCGTCGTGAATGGCGTAGAGGACCAGGAAGGGCGTGATGAACGCCTCGGTGTCGCCGGGGTCAAGCCAGCGCGAGGCCAGGGTGACGTGGACTCCCCAGGTCATCGTCCCTTCGGGGGCGGCCATCGCGATCCCCACCGACAGGGGAAGCAGCAGCAGGATAGCGAGCGTGACGACGCCGACTCGCACCATGAATGGTCTCATGACACCTCCGGGCGCTATCGTAGTCGACCCGTGCCGGGCGCCGCAAGGGCGCGCCCCCTGTCGCGCACGGCGCCCTGGTCGCGTATCATCCCCTCACGTCATCTCTCAACCCGCTCCCCTGGGAGGCTCGTCCATGCAGACGAACGGTCACACGGAGGCCCGGAAGCTCCACTCCCGTCTCAGCCATCCCGTCATCGACGCCGATGGGCACTGGATCGAGTACGCCCCGGTCATGCGGGAGGAATTCCGGCGCATCGGAGGGGAGGCGGCGGCCGAAGCCTATGACATCGCCAGCCAGCGGGTCCCGAACTCCCTCAAGATGACGCTGGCCGAGCGCCGCCGGCGCCGGGTCGGCCAGGAGGCGTTCTGGGGCTCGCCGTGCGAGAACGTGCTCGACCGGGCCACCGCCATGTTGCCGCGCCTCATGTACGAGCGCCTGGACGATCTCGGCATCGACTTCTGCGTCGTGTATCCCACGGCGGGCCTCGGCTATCACCGCATGCAGGACACCCGGCAGCGTCGCGCCATCTGCCGCGCCTACAACGTGTTCGCGGCCGACCAGTTCCGCGGGCTCGAGGATCGAGTCATCCCCGCCGCCATCATCCCCATGTACACGCCGGAGGAGGCGATCGAGGAGATCGAGTTCGCCTCCAAACAGCTCGGCTACAAGGTGATCATGGTCGGCGGCCTCATGCGCCGGCCCATTCCCGCCCTCCTCGAGGAGAAGCCCGACGCCGCGAAGCTCATCGAGTGGTACGACGTGGTCGGCATCGACAGCGACCACGACTACGATCCCGTGTGGGCCAAGTGCCGCGAGCTCAAGATCGCGCCCAGCTTCCACAACGGGGCGCGCTCCATCCTGCTGCGCAACTCCCCGTCGAACTTCTGCTACAACCACATCGGCCACTTCGCCTCCGCCGGCCACGCCGTGTGCAAGGCGCTCTTCTTCGGCGGTGTCACGCGTCGCTTCCCGGACCTCAACTTCGCCTTCCTCGAGGGCGGGGTCGGCTGGGCCTGCATGCTCTACGCCGATCTCATCGGGCACTGGGAGAAGCGCAACCGCCAGGCCATCGAGAGCACCAACCCGAGCAAGCTCGACCGCGCCGCCCTGCTGCAGTACACGCAGAAGTACGGACGCGAGACCATGGTGGAGGCGGTGCGCCGCGGCGACGGGCTGGAGGGCGACTCGAACTCCACGGCGACGGGGGGCATCGAGGATCTCGACGACTACTTCCGCTGCAAGATCGAGAAAAAGCAAGACATCCGCGAGCTGTTCGTCCCGCGCTTCTATTTCGGGTGCGAGGCCGACGACCCCGTCAACGGCTGGGCCTTCAACAAGAGCGCGAACCCGATGGGCGCCCGGCTCAACGCGATCTTCAGCTCGGACATCGGGCATTTCGACGTGCCGGACATGACCGACGTGGTCCCCGAGGCCTACGAGCTGGTTGAGCACGGACTGCTCAGCGACGGCGACTTCCGTGACTTCATGTTCAGCAATGCCGTGCGTTTCTGGGGCGAGGTCAATCCCGACTTCTTCAAGGGCACGGTGGTCGAAAAGCAGGCCGCGGAGGTCTTGGCCGCCGGCAAGGGAGTTGCCCGTGTCTAGGAGCGTGGTCACGCCCGAGCGCTTCGCCCAGGGCATGACCTTCGACGAGTACGTGAAGTACATTGGCTCGCCCGAGAACCTCGCGCGCGAGGCCTGGGGAAGTGGCTGGCCGCCCAGCCCAACGGGCCCGCCAGGATCCTCGCCATCTCCGAGGACTGGTCATCGGACTGTCGTCGTGACCTGCCCATGCTCCAGCGATTGGCCGAGGCGGGCGGGCTCGAGCTCCGCATCTTCAACCGCGACGGCAAGAAGATCCTCGGCACGCGGCGGCCGGACCCCGCCGCCTACCCCGACGGCAATCACGATCTCATGCTCGAGTTCATGAACAAGAAGAGCGGCGGCGAGTGGGCCTCGTTGCCCGTCGTCGCCATCTACTCCAAGGACTTCACGGAGCTCCACCGCTACTTTGAGTTTCCGGCCATCTACCACAAGGACCGCGTGCGGGGCCACATGCAGGCGGCCCGCCCCGGCGAGAGCGAGACCCAGGCCAAGGAGCGCGACCGCGGGGAGTTCCGGGCCCTCCAGGCCTCGCCCTTCTTCGACCTCTGGGCCTCCGCGGGCATCGACGAGATCCTGAGCGCACTCCACGAGAAGCACGTAGTCGGCGGCTGATCGGGCTGATCGGGGTCAGGTCTTGCAATGCAACACTGGGTAAAAATCAAGCGACGATGTGGCAATGCAAGACCTGACCCCCTCTCAGGCGCTCTCTCAGGCGATGAACTTGGCGATGGCGAAGGCGGCGGCCGCGGCGAGGCCGCCGACCACCGCCGTTTGCCACGCGCTCCTCAGGGGCCGGCGCACCGTGAAGGTGCCCTTGACGTAGCCGAAGACGAGGAGCGCCAGCAGGGTGACCACGATGGACACGAGGAGTCCCGTGGCCGGGGTCCTCGTGAAGAAGTAGGGCGACAGCGGGACGAGGCCGCCCGCGACGTAAGACAGCCCGATGGTAAGAGCGCTCACGCGGGCACGCTTGGGGTCGGGCCGCTCGAGCCCCAGCTCGAACCTCATCATGAAGTCCACCCAGCGCCGGCGGTCCCGCCGAATCGCATGCGCCACCTTGGCAGCCATCCCCTCCGGCAAGCCATAAGTCCGGAAGATCTGGGTGACTTCCTCCGTCTCCTCGTCCGGCATCTCGACCGTCTCGCGTCTCTCACGCGCCTCTTCGGAGGCGTAATGCTCGGCGTCGGTCCTGGCGGCGAGATAACCGCCCAGGCCCATGGCGATCGCGCCCGCGGCGATCTCCGCCGAGCCCGCGGTGATGATGACCCGGGTCGACTCCACCGCCCCCGACAGACCCGCGGCGAGGGCGAAAGGTACGGTCAGCCCGTCCGACATCCCGATCACGATGTCCCGAATCGTCTCCGAGGCGGTGAAGTGCTTCTCGACATGCGGAGTCTGGGGCACGGGTGACCTCCGTCTTGGCGCGGGGAACGCGCCGGCGGCGCCCCGCACCGGATCGTGGATGTGCTACGGGGGGAGTCTAGTCCTAGATCACGCTGTCGGCGCGGAGCTTGTCGACCTTGGCCCTCGGGATGCGCAGGAGACCGGTCAGGATCTCGTCGGTGTGCTGGCCGAGGAGGGGCGCGGGCGCTTGCGCGGCGCCCGGCGTGTCCCAGAGCCGGATGGGCACGCCCATGGCGGTGACGGCGCCGGCCTTGGGATGGTTCAGCGAGACGAACATGCCGCGCGCGCGGAGATGCTCGCTGTCGCAGACCTCGGCCACGGTCTTGATCCGGCCCGCGGGCACGCCGGCTTCGTCGAGGCGCTTCAGCCAGTCCGAGGCCGGGCGCGCCGAGAAGATCGAGTTCAGGAGAGGGACGAGGACCTCGCGATTGGTCACGCGGCTGGCTTCGGAATCGAAGCGCGGATCCTTTGCGAGCTCTTCCCGGCCGATGGCGCGGCACATCCGGTCGAAGAGCGAGTTGTTCGCCACGCCCAGCGTCATGTACGCGTCCTGGGCCTGGAAAACCTCGTAGGGCACGATGGACGGATGCTGGTTTCCGCGGCGGGCCGGCCGGCCGCCGCCGTTCCAGTACAGGCCCGCCTGATAGGTCAGGAGCGAGGCCATGACGTCCAGCATGCCGATCTCGACCTTCTGGCCCTTGCCCGTGCGGGCGCGAGAGAGAAGCGCGAGGGTCACGCCGTGAGCCGCCGCCATGCCGGAGACGAGATCGGCGACGGAGTTGCCCACCTTGACGGGCGGGCCGTCGGCGAAGCCGGTGAGATCCATGACGCCCGACTCGCCCTGCACGATGAGATCATAACCGGGGCGCGAGGCCTCGGGGCCGCTCTCGCCGAAGCCCGAGATGGCGCAGTAGATCAGGCGCGGGTTCAGCTTGCGAAGGGCGTCGTAGCCGAAGCCCAGCCGCTCCATGGTGCCGGGCCTGAAGTTCTCCAGCACCACGTCGGCCTTGGCCACGAGCCTGCGGAGGATGGCCTGTCCGTCGGGCGCTTTCATGTTGAGGGTCAGGCTCTTCTTGTTGCGGTTGACGGAGAGAAAGTACGTCGCCTCGCCGCCGGAGAAGGGCGGCCAGCCGCGCGTGTCGTCCCCCTTGCCCGGTTCCTCGACCTTGATGATCTCCGCCCCCATGTCCCCCAGGATCATCGAGCAGAACGGGCCGGCGAGCACGCGCGTCAGGTCGAGCACGCGGATGCCCGCGAGCGGCGGTCGAGCTTGCTTCTGCGTCCGGAGCTTCTTCGCCGCCTTCTGCCTCCTAGCTGTCGCCACTTGACCGTCCTCTCCAGATGCCCTGGACCACGCTCTTGGTGATGGAGGCCACCTTCTCGCCGCGGGCGCCCGCCCGCCGCCAGAAGAGGCGCGCCCGATCCGCGAACCCCATGTGGGAGAAGTAGAACACGCGGTCGAGCGATTCGACACCCACGCTCGAGCCGATCCTGATGCCTTTCGTCTCCTCCCCGTGGCAGAAGAGCCGGGCGCCGCCGTCCAGCTCGACGAGCGCGATGTGGAGCGGCGCCTTGAAGCCTTCCGGTGGCGAGTGAAGCGTCGTGAACGAGACCACCTCGCCGAGATTGGACACGGTGGCCGCCTCCATGGTCACGGGATGGTCGGGGCAGAGCCGGGCCGGCGGCACTACCACGCGATGACAGCGCGGGCAGCGCGAGGCGGGCAGCGTGTGGACGTTCATCGCCTCGCCTCGAGCAGCGTCACCCAGTTGTTGGTGGCGAGGCCGCCGATGGAGTGGGCGAGCGCGACCTGAGCGTGGACCTGGCGGCCGGCCGCCATGCCGCGCAGCTGCCAGCAGAGCTCGACGATCTGGGCGATGCCCGTGCCCGCCAGCGGATGCCCGCGCGCCTTGAGCCCGCCCGAGGTATTGATGGGCAGCCGGCCGTCGAGCGCCGTCTCGCCTTCCAGGGTGGCGCGCCCCGCCTTGCCGGGCGGGATGAGTCCGGTGTCCTCGAGCGAGATGATCTCGAAGGGCGCGAAGGCGTCGTGGATCTCGGCGACCTCGACCCGCTCGGGGCCGAACCCCGCCATCTTGTACGCCGCCTGGGCCGCCGTCTGGGTCGCCACGAAGGCGGTCAGATCGCTCCGGTAGCGCATGGCGATCGTGTCCGTGCCCT
This sequence comes from Candidatus Rokuibacteriota bacterium, assembly GCA_003220345.1. Lineage (GTDB taxonomy): Bacteria > Methylomirabilota > Methylomirabilia > Rokubacteriales > CSP1-6 > AR37. The sequence continues at coordinate 7,131 of QHSC01000155.1, forward strand.
GCCCGATACCGGCGATGCGCACCTCCGCGGGCTCGGAGGTCATGACGATGGCCGCCGCGCCGTCGGAGATGGGGCAGCAGTGGAAGAGCCGGAGGGGGTCGGCCACGAAACGGCTCTCCATGACCGCCTCGAGCGTCACCGCTTCCTGGAAGTGCGCGAGGGGATTGCGCGTCCCGTTGGCGTGGTTCTTGACGGCGACCTGGGAGATCTCCCTGAGCGTGAGGCCGCGCCGGTGCATGGCCGCGCGGGTGATGAGCCCGGCCAGGGCCGGCATGGTGGTGCCATAGCTCCGCTCGTGCGGGTCGATGGATCGCCCGATGATCTCCGACACCCGTGGCGTCGGCACGTGGCTCATCTTCTCGCCGCCCACGACCAGGACGGTCTTGTGCAGTCCCGAGGCGATCGCGGCAAACGCGCTATAGACGGCCGCCACACCCGACGAGGTCGCCGTCTCCACGCGTAGGGAGGGCACATGGGACAGGCCGAGATGCGTGTTGATCAGCGAGCCGTAGTTGCCCGCTCCCGTGAACTCCTCGGGATTCATGGCCGCGACGACGAGGCCGTCGGGCTGCTCGATCATGGCATCCGCGAGCGCGGAGAGGGCGGCCTCGGCCATGAGGTCGGGGAGGGTCTCGTCACGTCGGCCGAAGCGGGTCATCCCTGCCCCGGCGATCCACACCTGGTTCACGGACTCATTTCAAACCGTGAGCCCATGAAGTGTCAAACTCTTTGACGGAAGGGCGAGAATCGAGCCTTGCTGGGGCGTTACACACCCGCTTTCGCGGCGCCGGTGGGCACGCGGTCGAGCTCGCGCGCGAGGGCCTCCGAGACGCGCGTCAGGGGGAGGCGGCACTCGGGCGACTGGATCAGCCCCTGCCGCCACAAGCAGTGCTTGATGGGCATGGGGTTCGGCTCCTTGAAGAGGAGGGGCACGAGCGGCTCGAGCCCCTGCCAGACGGCATGCGCGCCGTGATGGTCGTTCGCCACCATGCGCTGGTAGACGGCCAGGAAGCGCCCGGTCTCGACTTCGGGCGCAGACGAAGCAGCTCGAGAGACTGGGCGATGATGCCCGAAGAATCCTTCACCCCGACGATGTTGGGCAACTCGGCCAGCGCGAGCAAGGTCTCGTTGGTCAGGTTGACGCCCGTCCGATACGGGATGTTGTAGATCAGGATCGGCCGGTCGGTCGCCTCCGCGATGCGCGTGAAGTGCTCGCGCATCCCGTCCTGGCTCGGCCGGTTGTAGTAGGGGCAGACGGAGAGGATGCCCTGCACGCTCTGGCGGCCCAGGCGCTTCACCGCCTTGACGGCCTTGCGCGTATCGTTGGCGCCTACTCCCACGAGGACCGGCACGCGCCCGGCCACCGCGGCCACCGTCCGCTCCACCAGCGTCTCGGCCTCCACCTCGTCGATGGTCGGGCTCTCGCCCGTGGTGCCGAGCGGAATGATCCCCGCCACCCCGGCGCGCAGGTAGTGGTCGATCAGCTTTTCATAGCCCGCGTAGTCGATCTCGCCGTCGATGAACGGCGTGATGATGGGCAGCCATACTCCCGAGAACGTCGCCATCGCCAGGCTCCTTTTCGCCGCGGCACCCGGCCGTCGGCTCTGGAAAGAAAGTCTAGCACGGCTCCCCGAGGTCATCGTCTCGGGCTCGGTGGCGCGGGCATGGCGCCGTTGCTGCCATTCGCGGGCGGCACCCCGGCGGCGCGGCCGTGTGGGCCGGGCGGCGGCGGGATGTTGACCTGGAACTCGCGCATCAGTCGCAGGAGGTACGTTCTCTGGAGGCCCAGCGCCCGGGCGGCACGCGTGCGATTGCCTCCCGCTTGCGTCAAGGTCGCCTCGATGAGTCGGCGCTTGAAGTCGGTGACGGCGCCGTGGAAGCCCGGCGGCTTGGGATCGGGGGTGGGGGCGACGGCGGCCATGCAGAACACGATCGCAAGCGCTGTGCCAGGAGTGACGCTGCAGGTTATCAGGCATATGCGCGGCGGCGCCACGCGCGGCTGCCGCATCCTCTGTGCATCGAGGCGCGCGCGTTGCAACGAAGGCTGGGCAGCGCGCGCGCACAAAAAAAGCGGGAGCCCGGCGGTGGGCTCCCGCGTGGATTCGCGTGATGGCGAGCGGCTACGACTTGGTGGCGGGCTTGACCCCAGGGTGGTCCTTGAAGAACTGCTTGTTCAGCTCGATGTAGTTCTTCCAGTTCGCCGGTGTCTCGTCCTCGGCGAAGATGGCCTTGACGGGGCAAACGGGCTCGCAGGCGCCGCAGTCGATGCACTCCTCCGGATGGATGTAGAGCATGGTGTCGCCCTCGTAGATGCAATCCACGGGGCACACCTCGACGCAGGCCTTGTCTTTCACGTTGATGCAGGGTTCCGCGATGATGTACGCCATTACCGCCTCCCTGTGAACCGCAATTTTCCTCGTCGGCGCGCGACGTCGGGCGCTAAAACCCACGTAGTTGTATCAACCTGCCCAGCAGGTGTCAAGCCTCTAAGCTCCTGGCCCAGGACTAGAGTGTTCTCAGCTTGGGATCCAGGGCGTCCCGGAGCGAGTCGCCGAAGAGGTTGAAGGCGAAGACGGCCAGGCTGATGGCGACCCCCGGGAAAATGGCCATCCACGGCGCCGACTCGGCGAAGTCCACGGCCGCCCCGCGCAGCATCAGCCCCCAGGCGGCCGTCGGCTCCTGGACGCCCAGACCGAGGAAGGACAGCGAGGATTCGAGCAGGATGGCCTGGCCCAGGAAGGCCGTGAGCATGATCAGGTACGGCGCCATCACGTTGGGCAGCATGTGCCGCAGGATGATGCGAGCGTTGCTGAAGCCCGCCGCACGGGCCGCGTCGACATAGGGCATCTCGCGGATGGCCAGGGCGCTCGAGCGGATGACGAGGGCGCAACGTGGGATCATGGGAATCGTGATGGCCACGATGAGATTGGGAAGGCTATTGCCGAGAATCGCCACGAGGGCGAGGGCAAGGATGATGAGCGGGAAGCAGAGGAAGATGTCCATCAGCCGCTGCAGGTAGAGGTCGACCTTTCCACCAAAGAAGGCGCTCCCCACCCCGAGAATGGCTCCTCCGGTGGCCCCGATCAGCGCCGCGCCGAACCCGACGAGGAGCGCCGTGCGCGAGCCGTAGATCAGTCGGCTCAGCACGTCGCGGCCAAAGGCGTCGGTGCCGAGCCAGTGAGCCGCGCTCGGTCGAGCGAGCATGGCCCCGAAATCGACGGTCACCGGATCGTACGGCGCCAAGACGCCCGCTCCCGCGGCCGTGACGAGCATCAGCACCACCACGAACCCGCCGATGGCGCCGAGGGGTCGGCGCCGGACGAAGTCCATGGTCGTGGCGAGCCAGCCCGACCGGGGCTCTTCGGCGAGCCGGTCGGCGATGGAATCGATGGCGGGATTGATGGCCATGGCGGACTCCTATCGGTACCGGATCCGGGGGTCGAGCCAGGCGTACATGATGTCCATCAGGAAGTTCATGAAGATGAAGATGCCGGCCACGAGCAGCACGAGCGCCTGGATGAGCGTGTAGTCCCGGTGGGCGACGGCCTGCACGAAGAGCAGCCCGATGCCGTTGAGGTTGAAGACCTGCTCGGTGACCACGAGGCCGCCGATGAGAAAGGCGAACTCGATGGCCACCACCGTCAGCACGGGGAGCATGGCGTTCTTGAGGGCATGCCGGGTGAGGATGAGCTTCTGCACGAGGCCCTTGGCGCGCGCGGTCCGGATGTAGTCCTCGCGGAGCACTTCCAGCATGGCCGAGCGGGTCATGCGCGTGGCCACCGCCGAATAGCGGTAGCCCACCGCGAGGGCCGGCCAGATGAGCTGGGCCAGGTTCTGCCAGGGATTGACCCAGAAGGGCGTGTAGACCATCGGGGGCAACCACTTGAAGATGATGAGGAGGGCCAGGATCAGCACGATGCCCAGCCAGAAGGAGGGCGTGGCCAGCCCGGCGATGGAGAAGACCCGGACGGCATAGTCCACCCACGTGTCCTGCTTGAGGGCAGCCATCACTCCCAGGGGAATGGCCAGGAGCACAGCGACAATGGTGGCCATGATGGCGACCTGGAAGGACAGCGCGAAGCGAAGCCGGATCTCCTCCCAGATGGGCGAGCCCGTCCACATGGACGTGCCGAAGTCCAGCCGCGCGGCGCCCCCGATCCACGTCACGAACTGGCGCCAGATGGGCTGGTCGAGGCCGAAGCGCGCGCGCTCCGACTGCAGCGCCTCGGGGGAGACCGAGCCGCGGTCGCCGGCCAACCGCAGCTCGACCACGTCGCCGGGAATGACCCGGATGAGGAAGAACGTGAAGATCGCCACCCCGAGCAAGGTGGGGAACATCAGGACGAAGCGCTTGAGGAGATAGCGCCACATACCGTCAGCCTTGGACTGCCCCTTCTAGGGGGCCGCCCCCTCACCCTGCCCTCTCCCCCGATGGGGGAGAGGGATATGAGGAGTCGCTTCGCGAATCACCAAGCTACTCACTCAGCCAGACCACGTCGAGCTGGTTGTTCAGATAGTGGCTGGGCGTGATCGTCCACCCCTTGACCTTGGCGCTGTGCGGGATGATCCGGTGCCACTGGATCGTGTAGATGACGTGGACCTCCTCGTCCAGCAGCCGCTTCTCGAACACCCGGAGGTACTTCTTGCGCTCCTCGAGGTCGGTGGCCCTCGCCTGCTTCTGGAAGAGGTCGTCGATGACCGTGTCCTTGTGCCTGCCGAAGTTCGCGTCGGACTTGGTAATGAAGCGCGGCAGATCCAGATCCGGCTCCACGATGAAGCCGCACTGGAAGTCCATGGCCACCTCGAAGTCTCCCCGCTTGAGCATCGGGTGATACGCCGAGGCCTCGATCATCTCCATCTTGACGGTGACCCCGATCTGCCGCCACTGGTCGATCAGCCAGATGCCGATGGGCTCATAGGGATGGGGAATGCCGCGGTTCTTGAAGGTGAACGAGAGCCCTTCCGCCCCCGCTTCCTTGAGAAGGCGTCGCGCCTCCGCGCGATTGGCGGCAATGTCGTGGCCGTAGCCGGCGAGCTTCTCCAGCTCCGCAGGGGGCGTCGCATACGGCGTGCCCGGCACCTGGATGCCGCCCACGTCCCGCACCAGGGTGATCTTGGACAGGTTCTTCGAGCCCTCGTACCGGTCGAGGGCCAGCGAGAGAGCCCGCCGCACCCGCTTGTCGCTGAACGGCTTCTTCTCGTGATGCATGGAGACGAAGTTCAGGCAATCCCACGGGCTCTCCTGGACCGTGATCTTGGGCCCGAGCGCCTGCACGAGCTGGTCGCGCTCGGGTGGGCTGAAGCCGCGGAACTGGATGTGGGCCCGCTCGCCGCGGATAGCCGCCACCTGGGCAGAAGATGAGCTGATGAAGATGGCCCGGTAGCCGTCCAGGTAGGGCTTGCCCTTGTCCCAGTAGTCGGGGTTCTTCTTGCCCACCATGTGCGAGCCCTTGACGTGCTCGACGAAGGTGAAGGCGCCCGTCCCCATCACGTTCTTCTCGTACCAGTGGATGTCCTTGGCCAGGAGATCGGCCTTGTAGATCCAGTTCCAGGGTGAGGCGAGGTTCAGGAGCAGTGATGACTCCGGCCGCTTGAGACGGAACCGGACCGTGGACGGATCCGGCGCCTCCACGACTTCTATGGCCTCGTACGCCTCCTTGCGCAGGGACTTCATGCCCGCGGGCGGAGAGATGATCTTGTCGTAGGAAGCCTTGATGTCCTTGGAAGTCAGCACGCTGCCGTCGTGGAACTTGACGCCGTGCCGGATCTTGAACGTGTACGTCATGCCGTCCTTGGAGACCGTCCACGACTCGGCCAGATCGCCCACGGGCCGGGTACCTGTCTTGTCCACGGGATCGACTCGCAAGAGGGTGCTGTAGAGCGGTGCCATTGGATGGATGACGCCGAAGGTCTCTTCCTGGTGGGCGTCGTAGGACGGCGGCTCGGACGGAACGACAAAGACCAGCTCACCACCGGAGCGCGGCTTGACCTGGGCGGTCACCAAGCCTGGCGCGGCCAGGACGCCCGCCACCAGGAGCCCGATCGTGATCCGTATCAGCTTGGACACGCTCATTCACGCCTCCTTGCGCGGTTACTTCCGGCGCCTGTCCTCATCGCCCGGATAGGACCGAGCACGGCGAGGACGGAGACTCCGGGAGCCACGGGAAAGTCGGTCAATCGTTACAACGAGTTACCGTACCTTAGCGGGCCGCGCCGCGCCCTGTCAAGTTGGCGGCGCCATCCGGTAGCGCTTAAACGCGGATGCAGGCCGCGCGGTGCCCGGGCCGCGTCTCACGCAGCTCGGGGACGCCCTCCTTGCATTCCTCGATAGCGATAGGACAGCGGGGGTGGAAGACGCATCCCGACGGGGGATTCAGTGGGCTCGGCACCTCACCGCCGAGGACGGTGCGCTCGCGGGCCAGCTCGACGGCGGGGTCGGGAATGGGCACCGCCGAGAGGAGGGCCTTGGTGTACGGGTGCTGGGGATCCTCGTAGAGCGCCTGGCGGTCGGTGATCTCGACGATCTTGCCCAGATACATCACGGCCACGCGGTCGGAGATGTGGCGGACCACCGAGAGATCGTGGGCGACGAAGAGGTAGGTCAGGCCGAACTCCGTCTGGAGCTCCTCGAGCAGGTTGATGATCTGCGCCTGGATCGACACATCGAGGGCGGAGACGGGCTCGTCGCAGACGATGAGCGTCGGCTCCATGGCGAGGGCGCGCGCGATGCCCACGCGCTGGCGCTGGCCGCCCGAGAGCTCGTGCGGATAGCGCCGGGCCATGGCCGAGAGCAGGCCGGCGTGGCTGAGCAGCTCCTTGACCCGCGCCTCCCTGGCCGCGCCGTCGGCGACGATGCCGTGCACGGCCAGCGGCTCGGCGATGATCTGTCCCACGGTCATTCGCGGGTTGAGCGAGCTGTAGGGGTCCTGGAAGATGACCTGCATCTTCCGTCGCACCGCGCGAAGCTCGGCGGGCGAGGCCGCGGCCAGGTCCTTGCCCTCGAAGAAGATGGAGCCGCTCGTCGGCTTCTCGAGCTGCAGGACGCAGCGGCCGGTGGTGGTCTTGCCGCAGCCGGACTCGCCGACGAGGCCCAGCGTCTCCCCGCGGCGGATGGAAAAGGACACGTCGTCCACGGCCTTGACGATGCCGCGGCGGGCGCCGAAGAAGCCCCCGCTGACCTCGAAATGCTTGCTGAGGTGACGGACTTCTAGAATCTCTTCGCCGCTGTGGGGCTCGTCGGGCGCCCGATCATCACGTGGGCGATTTTCAGGACTTCGGTCCCCGCGGGCGGAGGCCGTCACGGTCACGCGGGCACCTTCTGGCCCAGCTCGGCGGCGACCCAGCACGCCGACACGTGCCCGGGCGAGACCGACTCGAGAGGCGGCGCCTCGACACGGCAGCGCTCCAGTGCGAACTGGCAGCGCGGCTGAAAAGCGCACCCGGGGGGCAGCCGCGACAGGTCCGGGGGCTGCCCCTGGATCGGGAGAAGCTTCGCGCGGCGCGGCTCGTCCAGCCGGGGCACCGAGCGGAGCAAGCCGAGCGTGTACGGGTGGCGCGGGTTGGCATAGGTCTCGCGGGCGGTGGCCCGCTCCACGATGCGGCCGGCATACATGACGTTGACGCGGTCGGCGTAGCGCGCGACCACGCCGAGATTGTGGGTGATCATGACCATGGCCACGCCGAGCCGGCGCGACAGGCCCTTCATCAGCTCGAGTATCTGAGCCTGTATTGTGACATCCAGCGCGGTCGTGGGCTCATCGGCCAGGATGAGGGCGGGGTTGCAGGCCAGGGCCATGGCGATCATCATCCGCTGGCGCATCCCGCCGCTGAACTGGTGGGGATACTGTCGCAGTCGCCGCTCGGGATCGGAGATGCCCACGAGGCCAAGGAGCTCGATGGCGCGCGCCCGCGACTGCGCCGAGCTCATCCCGAAATGGACCTCCGTGGGCTCGGTCAGCTGGCGGCCGACGGTGAGCACGGGGTTGAGCGAGGTCATCGGCTCCTGGAAGATCATGGCAATCTCGCGCCCGCGGATCTGGCGCATCTCGTCTTCCGGAAGCTGGAGGAGATCGCGTCCCTTGAAGAAGATGCGCCCGCCGAGGATGCGGCCGGCGGGGGCGGAGATCAGCCGCATGATGCTGAGGGCGCTCACGGACTTGCCGCAGCCCGACTCGCCGACGAGGGCAACCGTCTCCCCCGCCCGCACGTCCCAGGACACGCCGTCCACGGCGCGCACGATGCCGCCGCCGGTCGAGAACTGGGTCTGGAGGTTCTGCACGTCGAGGAGGAGATCCCCGCCCTGCTCCATGTGCGCGCAGTCTAGCATAGGGCCGCTGACCGGGCACGACGCGCCCCCCGATCCACCTCGCGCTCGCCTCGGCAGGCGAGTGCCGTCGGGAGCGAATCCGACGAGCCGTAGCGCGCCCCGAAGCGCAGGGCGCCTCCGCCGCGCGAGTCGTCCCCGCCGGAGGCGGGGCGACGAGCGCACCCCCTCTGGGGGATGGGGGGCGGGCGGAGGCGCCCGAGCGAGGAGGCGCGTCTAGGCGAGGAGGTTGAGCGGACGACGGCACTCGCCTGCCGAGGCGAGGGATGAATGGCGCCGCGTGGCGCCCGCTATGCTTTTACTCGCAGGCCGTCGGGATCGTACGGCGCCCGGAGACTCGCGCGGGCCGCATGACGCTGGCCGGCGATCTCCATCTCTATCCGCGCGCCTTCGAGCCAGGCCGCGCCCACGCCCTCGTCGCGGCGTATCCAGCCGAGGGCCACACCGCGTCCGAGGGTGTGCCCGAAGGCCGCCGAGGTGACCGCGCCCGCGAGCTTGCCGTCGCACCAGATGGGCTCGTCGCCCCAGGGCAAGAGCTCGGGATTGTCGAGCACGAGGCTGACCAGGCGCTTGGCGAGAGGCTGGCCCTTCCGTTCGAGCAGGGCCTGGCGGCCGAGGAACTCGCTCCCCTTGTCGAAGCGTACCGCCCAGCCGAGCCCTGCCTCGAGCGGGGTGTCGTCGGGCGTCAGCTCCCGCCCCCAGGCGCGGTAGCCCTTCTCGAGCCGCAGCGAGTCGATGGCATAGTAGCCGGCATCCACGAGCCCGAGTGTATCCCCCGCCTCGCTCAGCGTGTCGTACACGTCGCCTGCGAACTCCATCGGCACGTAGAGCTCCCAGCCCAGCTCTCCCACGTAGGTGATCCGCGAGGCGCGGACCATGGCCCGGCCGATACCGATCTCCCGGCTCGTGGCGAACGGGAAGCCGGCGCTGGAGAGGTCGGCAGAGCTCACGCGCGACAGGAGCTCCCGCGAGCGCGGCCCCATCACCCCGATGACGGCATAGGCGCTGCCCACGTCGGTCAGGGTCGCGCGGCCGTCTTCGGGGATGTGGCGGCGGATCCAGTCCGCGTCACGCGTGGTCTGGGCCGAGCCGGTGACGACGAGATAGGCGTCCCCGGCGAGCCGGGTGACCGTGAGATCGCTCTCGAAGCCGCCGCGCTCGTTGAGCATGGCCGTGTACACGACGCGTCCGGGTGGCACGGAGACGTCGTTGGCGCAGAGCCGCTGGAGAACGGCTTCGGCGTCGCGACCCTGCACGAGGAACTTGGAAAAGGAGGTCTGATCGAAGCGGGCCACGGCCTCGCGGCACGCGCGGTGCTCGGCGGCGGCGTGGGGGAACCAGTTCTGGCGGCCGAAGGAGTACTCGGTCTTCGGCGTCACCCCGGCCGGGGCGAACCAGTTCGCGCGCTCCCAGCCCATCTTGCTGCCGAAGCAGGCGCCGCGCGCCTGGAGGCGCTCGTAGAGCGGGGAGCGCCGGAGCCCGCGGCCGCTCTCGAGCTCGCGGTTGGGGAAGGCGACGAAGTAGTGCACGCCCACGATCTCGCTCACGCGCTCGCGCAGGAAGGTGGGGTTGGCATGGAAGGGGGCGAAGCGTCGGATGTCCGCCTGCCAGAGATCCATGGGCGGGCGGTCCGCGATGATCCACTCCGCGAGGGCCCGCCCCGCTCCGCCCGCCGTCGCGATGCCACCCGAGCAGAAGCCCGCCCCGACGTAGTAGCGGCGCACCTCGGGCGCTTCGCCCAGGATGAAGTAGTTGTCCGGCGTGAAGCTTTCCGGCCCGTTCATCAGGAGACGGACCTGGGCCGTCTCGAGCGCGGGCACCCGCTCGATGGCATTGCGCATGAGGATCTCGAACTTGCCCCAGTCTTCCGGGAGCGTTCCGAAGCTGAATCCCTCGGGGATACCCTCCATGCCCCAGGGCTTGGCCCAGGGATCGAAGCCGCCCATGAGGAGTCCCGCCACCTCTTCCTTGAAGTAGATGTGGCCGTCGCCATCGCGCATCACGGGCAGATCGGAGGTGACGCCGTCGATGGGGTTGGTGACGATGTACATGTGCTCGCAGGCGTGCAGGGGTACGGTGACGCCGCTCATGCGGCCGAGCTCGCGCGCCCACATGCCCGCGCAGTTCACCAGGACTTCCGTGGTGATGTCGCCCTGCGAGGTGTGCACTCCCGCCACGCGGCCGCGCTCGAGCTTGACGCCCGTGACCTTGACGCTCTCGTGAATCTGCGCACCGCCCGCCCGGGCGCCCCGGGCGAGGGCCTGGGTGATGTCGGCGGGGTTCGCCTTGCCGTCGCCGGGAATCCACACCGCCCCCACGAGGTCATCGGTGCGCATGAGCGGGTAGCGCTCGCCCGCCTGCTTGGGGCTGATCTCCTCGGCCTCGATGCCGTAGGAGCGGGCCACCGAGGCGTTGCGTCGGAGCTGGACCATGCGCTCGACCGTGCGCGCCACGCTGATGCTGCCGCAGCGCTTCCAGCCCGTGGCCTGGCCCGTCTCGGCCTCGAGGCGGCTGTAGAGATCGACGCTGTCGCGGATGAGCTGGGTCAGATTGCTCGAGGAGCGGAGCTGGCCCACGAGGCCGGCGGCGTGCCACGTGGTCCCTCCCGAGAGGCTCCCCTGCTCGAGCACGACCACGTCACGCCACCCCAGCGTGGTCAGGTGATAGGCGACGCTGGCGCCGACGATGCCACCGCCGACGATGACGACGCGCGCCTGGCTCGGAAGCGCGGTCACCGGGAGCGGTTGAGGGCGAGGTCGAAGATGTCGAAGTTGCGGAGGCGGCGCCCGGGCGGCCGCTCGCCGAGACGCTCGGTGAACACGAGCGGCACCGTCTGCTCCGACAGCCCACCATGGGAGCGCAGGGGGGCGTCGAGCCCGGAGAGGTCGTGCTTGGCCAGGCTTGTCCCGATGACGTAGTGGCGACGCGAGACCGTGATGAGATCGCCCATGCGGTCCGGTGGCAGCTCGAAGCGGCGACAGCCTTCCGAGCGATCCAGCACCAGCTCCATGCCCGGCAGCGCCGCCACGCTGCCCGCCGCCGCTCTCGGGTCGATGCCCTCCGGCAGATAGACGGTGGCGAAGGAGCCGAGGGCGCCGTGGTGGACGACATAAGGATCGGTGATGGGCAGGATGACCCGCGCCCGGCCGGTCCCCAGCCAGCCGTCGAGGACATCCTGGAGATAGATGACCTGCGGCTTCCCGGCGCTATCGGTCTTGGCGTTCATGCCGTGGTCCGCGGTGATGGCAATGGAGGCGCCGAGCCCGGCCAGTCGCGCGAGGTAGCCGTCCATCATCCGGTAGAAGGCGTTGGCGGTCGAGGTGCCGGGAGCATGCTTGTGCTGGACATAGTCCGTGGTGGACAGATAGGTCAGGTCCGGCCGCGTGGTCTCCATGAGCCGCACGCCCGCCGCGAAGACGAACTCGCTGAGGTCGGCGCTGTACACCGACGGCAGCGGGAGGCCGACGAGGTCGAGCACGTCGGCGATGCCATGCTCGCCGACGGTGGCCTCGTTCGCCTTCTCGGCGGAGAAGCAGATCCCGCGCATGCCGTGGCCGAGCAGCCGCCGCAGCTTGTCCTTGGCCGTGACGACGGCGACGCAGGCGCCCGCCTCGGCGAAGGCGGCCAGGATGGTGTCGCAGCGGAGATACTTCGGGTCGTTCATCATCACTTCGGCGCCCGCCTCGCGGTCCCAGAAGTAGTTGCCGCAGATGCCGTGCACGGAGGGCGGCACGCCGGTGACGATGGAGAGGTTGTTCGGATTTGTGAAGCTCGGCACCACGCAGGCCCCGAGGAGCCGTGTGCCCTCCGCCGCGGCCGAGGCCAGAAACGGCATGGCGCCGGCCCGGAACGCCTGCTCGATGTAGTCGGGCTCACAGCCGTCCACGCAGACGACCACGAGCGGGCGAGGCGGCCACGCGTAGGTTCGCCCGTTGATGGCGATGGGCTCGCGCGACGCGGTGGTCATGACTCAGCCCTCGCCTCGGGGCTTCGCCCTTCAGCTCGAACTTCTTCACTCAGCCCTCGCCTCAGGGCTTCGCCCTTCAGCTCGAACTTCCACGCCTCCGGCTCGTCCGCAGTGTCTCAAGATTGGGTCTGGCAGCGGCCGCGGCCGAGGTGCGAGACGGCGGCGGGGCGCAGCTCAGAATAGAGCCTACACACCGACTCGGTGATGCAGGGCCAGCGGTAGTCGTCCGCCCAGCGCGAGGCCTCCCGCCCGAGCCGGGCGCGCTCGGCGGGATCGCGGAGCAGACCTTCGAGGCGCTCGGCCAGGGCGACGGGATCGCCCTCGGGCACGAGGTAGCCGGTCGCGCCGTCCTTGACCGTGGTCTGCAGCCCGCCCACGCGCGAGGCCACGACGGGGCAGCCGCAGGCCATGGCCTCGAGCGCCACCATCCCGAACGACTCGTACGCCGACGGCATGACCGTGGCGTCGGCCGCGGCGTAGAAGAGCCGGAGCCGCCGCTGCGGCTGGGCGCCCAGGAAGTGCACACGATCCTGGAGCCCGAGCGCCCGGACGCGCGCGCGCAGGCGGCCGGCATGTCCCCGCGCCGAGCTTCCTCGCGCCATCGGCGAAGGCTCGGGCTCGTCGGCGTCTCCGCCCACGATGTAGAGCCGCGAGGAGTCGCCGAGCCGGGCCACCGCGTCCAGCAGGGTCTCGAGGCCCTTGATGGGCTGGAGCCGGCCGACGTAGAGCAGCATGGGGCCGGGCGGAACTTCGAGAAGATCCTTGGCGGTGCTCTGGGCCATGGGCTGGAAGAGCTCGGTGTCGACGCCGCACGGAATGACCGCGATGCGATCGGCAGCGGCGCCGTAGTACCAGACGAGGTGCGCCCGCTCGACCACGTTGGCGGCCACGATGCGGTCCGCGCTTGCCACGATGCGCGCCTCCTCGGACAGCCTGAGCTCGGGCTCCATCTCGAGAGCGTCCAGGGCTACCGAGTTCTTCAGTCGCCCGAGGGTGTGGAACATTTGCACGAGCGGCACGCCCCAGCGCTCGCGAAGCTCGAGCCCCGCCACGCCCGAGAGCCAGTAGTGCCCGTGGACGACGTCGTAGTCGATGCCCTCGTCCCACCGATGCTTTTCCACGCCTTCGACGAACTCGCCCAGGTGCTGGTGGATGGTCGCGCGCCCGATGGGCGCCTGCGGCCCCGCGGGCAGGTGGATGACGCGCGCGCCGTTCCCAAGCTCCGCCACGCGGGGAATGCTGGGATTCTGCGACCGCGTGAAGACGTCCACGGCCACCCCCATGCGGCCGAGCTCACGCGCGGTCTCGCGCACGTACACGTTCATGCCGCCCGTCTCCTTCCCGCCGAGGGCGGCAAGGGGACACGTGTGGACGCTGAGCACGGCCACGCGCAGGCTCACGGGGCGACCTGGACGCGGAAGAGATCCTGGGGGACCGGGCCGAACGCGTACTTGTAGGGCTCTTCTCCACGGAGGAAGTCGAACAGGGGTATACCCCGCTCGATGGCATCGCGAATCACGTGGGCGAGCAGCACGATGCCCGGCGCGAGCCTGGCGTGAACGGGATCGAAACCGGAATTGTAGAGATCCACGGAGCCGCGATATTCCACGCAGAGAAACGCCGCCACCGCGGCGCCCTCGTGGTCGAGAAACCACAGCCGGGCCCAGCCCGCCGCGGCCAGGGACCGCGTGACCTCGCGGAAGAACGCCTCCATGCGCTCGTCCATGAAGCGCGCCTTGCCGACCTTGGAGAGACGGTGGAGCCTGAGGAACTCGGCGAGCGCCTCCTCCCATCCCTCGGGCGAAGCGTGGGAGCGCACGGACGTGCCGGGCAGCTCGCGCTCGAGCTTGCGTATCTTGCGCTTGAGCTCGTGGCGATCCTTGCCGGACAGCCGCTCCAGATAGGCCTCCCACGAGGAGGGCAGCTCGAGGACCGGACAGCGATCTTCTCTCTCGACCGAAGCCCGCAGCCCCGATGCGGGGCTGATCCTCGGGAGGATCTCGAGCGTGGGCGAAGGGGCGCGGATGCCGTGAAGGTCCCAGGCCGCGGCGTCACCGGCACGGTGCTGGAGGAGCGCCTGCCATACTTCCTCCTCGCGCCCCGCCGGAGCGATGAGGTCGAGATAGTCGGAGACGTCCACGCCGCCTACGAGGCGCCGCTCTCCCGGCGTCTCGTCGTAAAGAGGCAGGAGGCCGGTCGGCATGCCCGCGTCGTCCGTGATGCGCAGGAGATGAAGCGCCCGCCCGCCCAGGAAGGCCGCGGCCCAGGACGTCTGCCACTGCCACGTCAGGAAGACCGAGGGCAGCCGGGCCTGGCCGAGGAGGCCGTTCCAGTGCGCCTCATCCAGGCCCTCGAAGCCCGGCAGCGTTTCAACCTTCATCGCCGCTCCCGGTTTCTGACAGGCTGGCCTCGCCCCCCGGACCCTCGTCATCGGCCCCGCCCTCGTCCATGGCCTCGTCCATGGCGGCGTCGAGGTCCGGTCCCAGATCCTCGCCCATCTCCTCGCCCATACGCTTGACGTACGTGGCGACGCTCCGGGGATCGTTCTCGTCGAGGTCACCGTAGTGGGAGGGATCGGCGGCGGCTTCCATCCGGTCATCTTCGGACTTGAGGGTAGCGAAGCGGGACATGAGGCGTGACAGCTCGGCGCTGCCGCAGCCCGGACATCGGACCGAGGCCTGCTGGGAGACGGAGCGCACGAGCAGGCTCACCCGGCGGTGGCAGCCCCGACACTCGTACTCGTAGATGGGCACTGTTGGTCCTCGTCTGTCCGGGTGTTTGGACGCGCTAGAGCGCCAAAGGGATGCTCGGAGATGTGGAAGACTTCCCCGACTGATGGCCCAGCGTGAAGAACACGGCCCCGCCCTCGGGCGTGGCCTCGACCCAGACGCGGCCCCCGTGGCGCTGGATGATGCGCTGGACCATGACCAGGGTGACGGCCGTCGCGCCCGGTCCAAGCCCCCCGTTCGGTCCAGGCTCCCCGTCCGGTCCGGGCCCCGGTCCATGTCCCGGTCCATATCCATTGTCCAGGCGCTGGACGGCTCCCGGCAACGCCCCCGCATAGGGCCGGTCCAGGCCTCCGCCGCCGTCGGTGATGACGAAGGTCTGCCGGTCCCCTACTCGAGCAGTGCCGAACTCGATATACGACCCCGGCCGTCCTGCTGTCGCGCACCACGCGGTACCGATCATGTGGGTGAGAGCCAGCCGCAGGAGGCTCGGATCTCCGTTCGCCGACAACCCGGGCGTGATCTTGCACGTGACATCGTCGCCGGGTCGGAGGGCGCGGAGGCTCTCGGCGACCTCCTGAGCCACCGCCGAGAGGTTCACCGCCTCGCGCTTGAGCTCGCCCCCCGTGAGGCGCGAGAGCTCGATGAATTGCCGCACGAGCTTCTCCATGTTACGGCTCGTCGTGGCGAGGCGATTGAGTCGGGCGCGCCCCTCTCCGTCGAGTCTGAGGCCGTAGTCCACGATGAGCGCCTCGCTCAGATCATCCATGCGCCGGAGCGGCGCGCGCAGGTCATGCGCCACCGCGTGGGCGAGGGCATCGACCTCTCGGCCCAGGACGGCGTTATCGGCCTCCTGGGCGGCCAGCTTGGTCTCGAGGGTGGCGGCCTGGGTCTGGGCCATCCACTGCGGCGTGATGTCCACCACGCTCACCTCGACCACGAGCCGCGCGCCTTCTTCCAGGCGACGGGCCGTGAGGCGCACACGGCGCGGGTCGCCATCACGTCGGCGAAAGCCCAGCTCCTCCTCGACCGACAGCGTCCCTCGATCGAGGCGCTCGACGATACGGTCGAAGTCCGCCCGCTCCTGGAAGAGGTCGCGAATGTCCCGGGCCTTGATGTCCTCGACGGTGTCGAAGCCGATCATGCGTCGCAAGGTCTCATTGCACTGCAGCACCCTGCCATCACGGAAGGCGTGGACGATGCCCGCCACATTGGCGTCGAAGAAGGCGCGATAGCGACGCTCCGCCTCCCGCCCCGTCTTCTCCGCCTCCCGCGACCACGTCAAGGACGCGTAGACGGCGTCCGACGAATCCCGTTCCCTGCGCGCGGCGTCGGCGGCGATGCGCGCGGCGCGCTGCTTGATGACGCCGACCATGAGGGCAACGGCGGGCGCCGAGCACGCATACACGAGCACGCGCCGTAGCGTCTCGTGAGTGTACGGGAAGATCGTGCCGGGCGAGGAGAGCAGGTACGAGTAGTACCAGACGGTGATGCCCGCGCTGATGAGCCCGTCGACGAGGCCGCCCACGAAGGTGGAGGCGACCACCGCGGTGAGGAGAAGCGTCGTGGGCGCCACGATCTGCCACGGCGTCCACGAGAATCCCTCGATGATGGCGATGGCGAGCAGCGCGAAGGCGGGACTCAACAGCTGTCTCAGGTATGCGCGCTCGACCCGGTGTAGCCTGCGTGGACTCACGACGCTGGACCCCTCCGTGGGAGGGCGGCTCTTGATGACCTTGGATGCGCTACGCACCAGACCCGAGGATACCGTAGAAGCCATACGCCGTCATCTCTGCCGTCGGGCGCCGCGCGAGCCGCGTGAGGTCGGCGGCGTGCTTGCCTCATCCGTCGACTGTGCGCGGCTCGTAGTGCGCTAAATCGGCCCATCGACAACAAAATTTGGCTGGCCGCCCGGCATTCGAGCCGCCTCGGGTTCGCAGAAGGTCAAAAGACTTGAGCAGTTACGGGGTCCGGGTGAGATTCCACTCATGGCATCGTGTTTGCCCTAGTAAGACCGGCATGCGTAACAAGCAAGGCGGATTCACCCTGGTCGAGCTACTGGTCGTCATCGCCGTGCTCGGCGTGCTGACTACCATAGCCATGACCATCTATCACAACGTCCAGGCGCGCTCGCGCGTGGCGAAGGCCGAGGCGGACACTCGGACCCTGTCGGGCGCCATCGGCACCTTCAACGCCCACATGGGCCAGATGCCCTCCGCCCTGACCGATCTCACGAGCGCGCAGACCAATGTGAACGGCCAAGTCGTGGGGCCCTTCATGGCCTCCACTCCGAGCCCACCGGCCGGCTGGACGTACTCGTATTCGGCCGGCGGCGCCAGCGGCTACCAGATCGTCGCGACGGGGGACAGCACGACCATCGTCCGCCCCTAGGTCGCTGAAAAAGGCCCATCTGCTTCGTTGTCGCCCTCGGCTGCACGCTCAACGTACAGAGAGTACGCCTCGCGTGCAGCCTTCGGGCGACGCCTCGCATCTGGA
>QHSC01000389.1 GCA_003220345.1 Candidatus Rokuibacteriota bacterium
TAGAAGAACTCGGGCAGCTCGTCGTCCTTCTCGGTGAAGCCGGCCTGACGGTTGAACTCCTTCTCGAAGCGCAGCGCATCGCGCCCGAGGGCCTCGAAGAAGTCCTTGGTCAAGGTGGTGCCGTGCGCGGCATTGGCGGCGGCCGCGATGAACTCGGTGTTGGGGTTGGTCACGCTCATGCCGAAGATGCAGAGGCCGAGCGAATCATTGGCGGCCACCCGCGTCTGGTGGAGTAGGCTCTGGCTCACGAGCGACTCCAGGTCCATCTCCCGCGTCTTGAGCCGCGGCAGGTTGCCCGCGGTGTGGTCGGCGCCCTGGGCCGTCGCCATCATCGAGATTCCCGTGGCCTCGACCACTCGCGGATCATAGGCGCTGATGGCCTGCTTCTTGATGACGGGCACGCGGCGCACCTTGTAGTGCTCGCCCACCCGCGCGGTGCCCTGGGCCCAGAGCTTCCCCTTCTCCGTTCCCTTGCGGATCTCCACCAGGCAGTCCGTCATGAACTTGACGTCGCCGAAGACGCCGAGCCCGGCCTCCATGAGCACCGCCAGCATGGCCCCGAGCTCGATGGTGTCCACGCCGAGGTCGTTGGCGAGGTAGTTGAGCTGGGCGAGATCGTCGGGCTCGCTGATGCCGCAGTTGGTGCCGAGCAGCCCCAGCGTCTCGTACTCCACCGGGGAGACCACTTCCTTGCCCGCGGCATCGTGGTAGACGTTGCTGCACTGGATGACGCAGCCGGGCATGCACGCGTGCGTCTGCTCACCGCCCCGCGAGGTGTTGAGCTCGCCGATGAAATCGCCGCCCATCTTGAACTTCTCTCCCGCCGCCACGTCGGCCAGCCTTCCCGCGCTGAAGTTCCGCACGGGCAGGCCGCCCATCTGGTTCTGGACATCGGCCATGCCCATGGTGCCGATCTTCGCGTAGAAGTTCTGCACCATGCCGTCGGCCTGCAGCATCTTGGCGTAGTCCTTGATGCTGGACGTCACCTTCTTGCCGTCGTGCATGGGCGGGATCTTGTCGAGATCGACCACGATGGCCTTGACCTTCTTGGCGCCCATCACCGCCCCTACCCCGCCCCGCGCGGCCAGCCGCGCGGGCCGGCCCTCCTTGTCGCTGAAGGCGATGCCCGCGAGGAGCCCTTCGTACTCGCCCACGGGCCCGCAGAGCGCGATGGTGACCTTCTTGCCATACCGCGCGTGCAACAGGTCGTTCGCCTCGAAGTTGCCCTTGCCGAGATAAGGGGTGGCGTCCTCGAAGGCGATGCCGCCGTCCTTCTTGAAGTGGAGAACCACCCACTCCCGGGAGGCGCCGAGGAGCGTGAAGCCGGCGATCTTGAGCTGGCCCAGCCCATAGCTGAACGTCCCCCCGCCGTTGGCCTCCTTGACGCCGCCCGTGAGCGGGCTCTTGCAGCCCACGCTGGTGCGATTGGCGTTGGAGAAGCTCGTGCCGGCGAAGGGCCCCGCCGAGAAGATGAGGGGGTTCTGAGGGGAAAGCGGCTCGACGCTGGCGGCGCCCATCTCGACGAGGGTCTTGGCGATCAGGTACCGGCCCGCCTTGACCACGTCCTCGCCGTGAAGCTCCCGCTTCGCGATGGTGCGGCCGCCGAGATCGATGTCGTAGTAGATGCGCATGAATGGCTCCTGACGTGAGTGGCGCCGGACCGACA
>QHSC01000390.1 GCA_003220345.1 Candidatus Rokuibacteriota bacterium
CCAGCGATTTCTTGAGCCGCATTGCCGAGGCGTACGACGAGGGGCGTTCCCCGTCAACGGACGGGCTTGCGCGCGGGCGCCGGAGTCGGCGAAGCTGGCGGCGAGGAGGTCTCCGTCATGGCGGCAAAGGTCCTGATCCTCGCCGGCGACGCCGCCGAGTCGCTCGAGGTCCTCTACCCCTATCAGCGTCTCCGGGAGGAGGGCTACGAGGTCCACATCGCCGCGCCGTCGAAGAAGAAGCTCCAATTCGTCGTGCACGACTTCGTCGAGGGCTACGACACCTACACGGAGAAGCCGGGCTACACCTGGCCGGCGGACCTGGCCTTCCGCGAGGTCGATCCGGCGCAGTAGGCGGCGCTCGTGATACCGGGCGGCCGGGCGCCGGAGTACATCCGCAACTATCCCGATTGCCAGCGGATCATCCGGCACTTCTTCGAGCGCGCGAAGCCGGTGGCGCAGCTCTGCCACGCGGCACTCGCACTCGCGGCGGCGGGCGTGCTGCGGGGGCGGCGGACGGCGGCGTACCCGGCGCTGGCGCCCGACGTGCGCGCGGCGGGGGCGGAGTTCGTCGACGCGGAGGCGGTGGTGGACGGGGTGATGGTGTCGGCGCGGGCGTGGCCGGATCACCCGGCGTGGATGCGGGAGTTCGTGCGGGTATTGCGGGCGGTGGGGTAGCGAGCGAGCACGGTCGCGGTCGAGGCCTCGCATGCCTGCTACCGGTGCAGGGGAACCGGGCCCCTGTGGCTCGGTTCGGAATCGGCATGCACGTCACGCACGATGCGGCCGTCGCGCAGCTCGAGGGTTCGCTGCCCGTACGTCGCCGCGAAGGCGTTGTGGGTGACCATGATGACGGTCAGCCCCCGCTGCGTGTTCAATTGGAGGAGGACGTCGAGGATCGCCCGACCGGTTTGCGAATCGAGGTTGCCGGTGGGTTCGTCCGCGAGGACGAGACGCGGCTCCGTGACCAGTGCGCGGGCGATCGCCACGCGTTGCTGCTCGCCGCCGGACAGCTCGGCCGGCAAGCGCGAGCGCGCCGCCGTGTCGACGCCCATCTGCTCGAGCACCTCGGCTGCCCGCACTTTGGCGGCGCGCCACCGAAGCCCGACGAAGCCGAGGGGCCACGCCACGTTCTCCTGCGCCGTGAAGGTGGGAAAGAGGTTGAAGCTCTGGAAGACGAAGCCGATGTGGCGCAGGCGCAGATCACTGCGGGCATCGTCCGACAGGTGGGTCAACTCCTGGCCCCCAACGATGACGCGCCCGTGCGTTGGGGTGTCGAGCCCGGCGATCAGGTTGAGGAGCGTGCTCTTGCCCGAGCCGCTCGGGCCCATGATGGAAAGGAACTGGCTGGCCGGCACCTGCAGGCTCACGTCGCTCAATGCGGTGACCGCGTGGCCGGCATCACCGTAGCTCTTGCTGACCCGCTCGAGAACGACCGCAGGGGTGTCCGTCATGACCTCACTCGTAGCGGAGAGCGACCGCCGGCTCGAGCCGGGCCGCCCCGCGCGCGGGAAGGATCGCCGCGATCGCGCACACCAGGGCGGTCATGAGCCCTATGAGGCCGAGCTGCATGTAGGGGAGGTGAAAATCCAGCACGTAGCCCAGCAGGTAGGGGAAGGTCCAGCGGATCCACAGGGCGCCCAGGGCGATGCCGACCATACCGCCCAGCACGAGACCGAGCGCGCCCATCACCAGTGCCTCGACCAACACCATGCGTTGCAGATACCAGCGCCGGACCCCCACCGCACGGGCGGTGCCCAGCTCGCGCGTGCGCTGGACGACCCCGGAAGCGAGCGTGTCCGCGATCCCCAGCAGCCTGACGAGGAAGACCACGCCGCGGAGCACGTCGATACCCGCGAAACCCCGCCGAATCTGCGCTACCCAGTAGTCGACCATCTCCCCGGAGGAGAAGACGCGCAGCGGGTACTTGGACCGGAGATCGCTCGCGAGGGCCGTCCGCAGCGCGACCAGGTCCGCGCCGGGCTCGGCGCGCACCCAGACGCGGTTCACCTGGCTGTCGTTCCAATGACGGCTGTAGAGGGTCCGGCTGATCTCCACGGTGCCACCGGGCGAGGCGAAGTCCATGGTGATACCGAGCACCGGGAGCGGCAGCGGACCCGTCGGGCTCTCGAGCACGAGCGTGTCGTGCACCCGGGTTCCGAAATGGAGCGGGAAGCTCGTGGAGACGACCACGCCCTCGCCCCGCGCGACCGCGCGCCACACCTCATTCGGGTCGCCCCCCTCGAGCAGCAGCCAGCGGC
>QHSC01000156.1 GCA_003220345.1 Candidatus Rokuibacteriota bacterium
AGTTTGCCGAGACGTGCATGGCGGAGTACGACCTCGACGGATGGAAGGCCAAGGATCTGGTGAATACGAGCGGCCTCAGCGCGCTGCCCTGACGTCGCGCGCCGTTGACGACCCGAAAAGCAGAATGGCGACGGCGGCCAGCTGGAGCACGAGACAGGCCGCAAAGGCCGCATCGTAGCTGCCGACTCCGTCGCGCAGCCAGCCCAGGAGGCCGGGCCCGAATGAGTACGTGAACTGGTTGATCGCGATGATGGTGCTCACGACCTGGCCGAAGGCCGCCTTGGGAAATTCCGCCTGCACCACGACGCTGGGCAGGCTGGTCGTGTTGCCGACGCCCAGTCCGAACATCGCGCAGGCGACGTAGAGCAGCAGCGGCCCCGGGCCGGAGAGCATCAGCACGATCGACGTCGCCTGCAGGAGGAAGTTCCCGGCGATCACCGCGCGCCGGTTCACGCGGTCCACGAACAGCCCCACGGCCAGGCGGCCCAGCACCGCGCAGACCGAGGTCAGGCTCACCGCCCAGCCGGCGCCCTCTGTCCCCAGGGTCGGCTTGAGAAAGGACACCTGGTGAATGATGACGCTGATCTGCGCGGTCAGTCCGAGGGCAAAGGGTAGCGCCACCGACCAGAAGTGCCAGGTGCGCAGGAAGTCCCGGGTCTGCGTGACGCCTCCGCCTTTCGTCTTTCCCGTGGCGCGCGGTGCGGGAGCATCGCCGTCAGGACCCAGCCCCAGCACCTCGGGACCGCTGACGAGCAGCCACAGCACGAGGGGTGTGAGCACGCCCACCATCACGATCACCAGGGAAAGCACGGCGGCCGTGAATCCGAGCCGTCCGATGAGAAATACGAGCGTCGGCACCAGCAGGACCCCGCCGACGGCCGCCCCGTTGAACGCAATGCTGATGGCTAGGCCCCGTTTACGCTCGAACCAGGGAGCGACGATGACGTTGAGGGCGGCCCCACTCATGGCCGCCCACCCCACGGCCATCAGCGGAAACACGACGTAGAGCTGCCACGGCTGCCTGATCCAGGTCAGCCCGATGGCCGCCGTCCCCATCGCCGACATGCCGACCAGCACCACCCGGCGCGGGCCGAAGCGCTCGAACACGTTTCCGATGAACGCGATCAGCGCGGCCCCCACGAGGTAGAGGACGGTGACCGCCGACGCGACGGAGCTCGTGGCCCAGCCGTGGCGCTCGACCAGCTCGGCCAGGAAGACCCCGATCCCGTAAAATCCAAACCCCCACCCGAACACGGCAATCAGAAACGCACAGCCGACCACCTTCCATCCCTGGTACATGCGTTCTCCGGAGCTCACGGCCGGCCTGGACTCGCGCTCTGCTCCAGTTTCGCATCCGCAGCCGGCGCCCTACCGATTGGTCGGGCAGCGAACCACGCCGCCACTGCCCCTCCCGCGATCGCCACTCCGGCGGCCACGAAGGCCAGCTCGTAGCCTCCGGTGATGTCGAAGAGCCAGCCGCCGAGAAAGGGGCCGATGGCACCGCCGAGGCCGCCGCCCGCCTGGACCACCCCGAGGATCGCGCCAAGCTCTGGCCCCGCGAAGACGTCGGCCGGAATCGCCGAGAGCTGCGCGATGCGCATGCCGAAGCCAAACCCCGACGCCGCATAGAGGAGAAGGAGGGGCAGATCGTGAGGGCCTCTCGTCAGGGCGAGACAGCCAATTCCGACCAGGGCGACAATCGAGCCGAGCGCAAATACCCACCCGCGGCCCACATGATCCGAGAGCCAGCCACCGAAGAGGTTTCCCGCCATCATGCACGCGGCCCCAAGGGCGAAGAGCCTGACCACCGTGGATTGCGGGAAGCCACGATCCACCGCGTGAGCGACCTGGTGAGTCGCCATGATCTGGAACCCGATCACCCCGAGCGTCGTCATGGTGAACGCCGCCCAGAGCCGGGGACTCCGAAGCGCCCGGCGGAGCGTCCACACTTCCCCGGTGGGGCGCGCGGTCTGTGATTCCATCGAGGGGCACTTCTCATCGGTCGGTGGATCCCGATAGAGCAGGGCGAGCGCTACCGTGGCGGCCGCGACGATGGCGCCGAAGGCGATGAGCGCCGAGCGCCAGCCCAGCGTCGCGATGAGCCAGGCGTTCACCGGATAGAAGACCACGGCGCCTGCCGCGTTGCCCGCGCTGAGCACTCCCATCGCGGTGCCGCGCGAGCGTGTGAACCAGCGCGTCACGATCGCCGTCGACGGGATGAGGATGCAGGCGGTGCCCGCGGCGCCGAGGACGCCGAAGCACAGGTAGTACTGCGTGAGCGAGGTCACCTGGCCCGTGAGCCCAAGGGCCACACCGAGCGCCAGCCCGCCGATCGTCACGACCGTGCGCACTCCCCAGCGGTCGTAGAGCCAGCCCGCCGCCGGCGCGAAGACCACGAAGCAAAGCCAGCTCAGCGAGTAGCCGAGCGCGGTGGGGCCGCGCCCCCACGCGAACTCCTCCAGGATCGCGACATAGAAGAGGGCGAACGTGGACCGCGCCCCCCACGCGAGGGCATTCACGGCCGTGGACACGCCGACCGCCATCCATCGGTACGACCCGAGCTCTCCCATGGACGTCGGCATCTCGTGCTCGACAGTGCGCGGAGCGCGTGGCCTTGTAAAGCACGAATGAATCGATTACCATCGAACTATGGATGCAGACTTGAACATCGCCGCCGTGGCGTCGCTCATCGGTGATCCCACGCGCGCCCGGATGCTCACGGCCTTGATGGACGGGCGGGCGCGAACGGCGAAAGAACTGGCGTACGGCGCGGCCATCACGCCGCAGACGGCAAGCAGTCATCTCGCGAAGCTCCTGGAGGCCCGGCTGCTCGCCATGGAGCGACAGAGCCGCCATCGCTACTTTCGTCTGGCCGCGCCGAGTGTCGGACAGGCGGTCGAGGCCCTAATGGCGGTTTCGCCCCCACGGCCTCGGGTGACGGCCTCCGCGGGGCCGCTCGATGGACTACGCCTGGCCCGAACCTGCTATGACCATCTCGCGGGCCGCCTCGGAGTGAGGGTGACGGATGCGATGGTGCGCCGTCAGCTCCTGAAGCCCACGGGGCGCGACTTTCTCCTGACGACCTCGGGCGCGCGGTTCCTCGGACGACTGGGCGTGGATGTGGAGAAGGCCCGCAAAGAGCGACGGGCATTCGCGCGCCAGTGTCTCGACTGGAGTGAGCGCCGCGCGCACCTCGCAGGCGCTCTGGGCGCCGCCGTGGCGCGGCGCTGCCTGGACCTCCGCTGGGCCGCTCCCGTCGACGAGGAGCGAACGCTCAGGCTGACCCCGCAGGGTCTGCGCGGGCTCCGGACCTGGTTCGGCATCAGCTGGAAACGCTGAGCGAGCGGAGGCGGCGTGGTTCCCGTTACCTGCCCCGCCCGTGGCCCTTTCCATGACCCTTGCCGTGCTCTTCTCGCTCTTCGTCTCCGCGGGCCTTCCAGTCGCGCTTCTCCGACCACTCCCGTCCCCACTCGTCGCCCCATCGCGGAGGTTGGTGCTTGGCCCACTGCTTCCAATGGCCAGGCGGGACGCGATAGTAGCTCACCGGCACGAACAGGATGGGGCGGGGCACGACCTGCGGGGTGACGACGATCCACGGGCCGTTGTATCCGGCGCTCACGTGCCAGCCGCCATTGGCAAAGGCCCAGTACTGGCCGCTGTAGAAGAAGATGTTGGCGGGGGCGGCCGGCGCGTACTGGACCGCGCGCACTTCCGGTACGACGACGAGCTGCGGAGGCCCCGGAAGATGGATGCCGATGTCGACGTGCACCTGAGCGTGGGCCGGCGTACCCAGGACAAATGCCAGCAGAGCGATGATGAACACGTACATGAGTGCTCCTCCTGTCATCTGAGGTAGTTCCGCCCGGTAGCAAAATCGCCCGTCACGTCCAGGCTACCTCATCAGACGCGGAGTCAGCGCACTTCGATGAAGCCGCGGGCGTTCGTCAGAGGCGGTCCAGCGTCTGTTTCATGACGCCGGCCGCCTGCTCGATCATCCCCCGAATGTCGCCCGCGATCTCGTTGGGCAGGAGGTCGGCGATCCACACGAGCCGGCTGCCTCCCGCGCCGTGGGCAAAACCTGCACCGACGCGTTGTGGTGAGTGAGCCGGCCTCCCACCACGGCCCACACGAGGCGCCGCGCCTCGTCGTCGAGGTCGACGATCAGCTCGCGCGCCACCATGCCATTGCCGAAGGTGACGACGCGGGCCCCCTCTTCGAGGCGCGTGTCGACGACGAAGCCCGGAACGAGGCGCGTGTGCAACGCGCCCACATCGCGAACCGCCGCCCACACCTTCTCGGGACTGGACTGGAGCAGGATTTCCTTCCGGATCGAGGCCATCGCTATGTCTCCTGTTTTGCCGGTCGGCGCCTGGCGCCCCGGCGGGGTTGCCGGCGGTGGGCGCCGGACGGCCCTATCGTGCCGGGCCGCCGAAGACGGCGTCTTGGCAAAAATTGCGGTCTCGCCGACGTCGTCGAGGCCTCGTGCCGGCCTGACCGCTCAACGACCGGGGCGAGGCAAGCCCGGAAATCAGGCGGCCACCGGGTCGATGTTTCCGCATGGACACTCGGCGACAACGGGCGGCAGTCGAACCGACGGAGTCTGGCTTCGGAGGCTCCGCCAACTCGCTAAGTGGCTAGTTCGATAGGGGGCGCATGGTGGCCCGCTGCTTGCTCTTCCCAAGGCTCGCCTACCGCATTCATCCGACGGATGAACCCGTCGCCTGGGAAGAAGCCGCCTCGAGCGGCCGCGGCTAAGTGACCTACGACATCACGAGTGCCCGGGCTGCTGAGGCTCGAGGTACCAGACGAGAGGAGACATCTTGACGACCTTCTGGAGTTCGAGACGGAAGACCCTGAGTACGCAACGCGGCTTCACGCTCATCGAGCTGATGATCGTGGTGGCCATCATCGGTATCCTCGCGGCCATCGCGATCCCGCTCTACGCCAACGTCCAGACCCGCGCCCGCGTCGCCAAGGCGCAGGCCGACTCCCGCACCCTCGGCTCGGCCATCGCCATCTTCACCGCCCACATGGGCGCACTGCCGGCCGCGCTCACGGACCTGACCCAGCAGACCACCAACGGCCTCGGCCAAGCCGCAGGCCCCTTCGTGGCCCGTGTCCCCACGCCTCCCCCGGGTGGTTCACCTGCCTGGTCAGGTACCTACACCTATACGTCGAGCAGCACCGGCACCTTCTCGGTTACCGCCAACGGCGACGGCACCACCATCACCGTTCCGTAACCCCGGCCTTCGCGTGTCGTCCGTGAGAGCTCGGGCCAATCGGGCTACGCTCTCCGGACGGCCCGTGGGCCGCGACCCCTCAGGACCCCTCCCCCGTCTCGTCTGATTCCCGATTGCCGATCAGCTTCACCCACGTCTTCGCGTTGAAGTGATACTGGTAGATCACGCCCTCCTCGTCGAGGGCGAAGAGGTCGTTCTGCGATGCACAGATCTGGATGAACTTCGCCATGCGTGGTCCTCCCTGAAGATTGCCTCGAGCATGACCGGTGAAGCGGTGATCGTCTGACACGTTCACGGGTTCCGCGGTGAACGGCGACGGGCGGGGTGTGATCCGGGTCAGAGATCCTTGAGCTTCTCGTTCATCTCGGCCAGGCGCCGCTGCGTCTCCTGGCGATGGGCCTCCTCGGCCGCTCGCCACGCGTTCATGGCCTTGTCCTCTTCGACGAGGGTCGCATTGGCCGCGGCCATCCAGACGCCGATATGCGCGATCCACTCGGGGATGGCGCGCTCCTCGCTGTGGAAGAAGAGCTCGGTCTTGTCGATGGACACGGCCGCAGGCTGGAGAGCGCCGGCCACCGGCTTGGCCGACTTGAACGCGTTGAGCCAGCCCTGCGTGGGCACGGCGTCGAGCCGGATGACGAGCCGGTAGACGTCATCCTTGATCTCGAGCGCCTTCGGCGTGCCGACCCTGTTGATCTGCTCCATCGCGGATCGTCCGGCGGTTCGACTACCGCGTCACACCCTGCCGGGCGCGCATGAGCCAGACGAGGCCCAGGTCCTTCTCCGTCCAGCCGTGCGTCCGCAGATGGGCGACCCAGGCCTTGACGGTGGCCGCGGAGACCTGGGCGTCGGCGGAGTCAACCTCGATGCGGCCGGGGCAACGGACATCCTTCGGCGGAATCTGCGGCAACGGCGCGGGCACGGTGGCCATGGGCGGTGTCCTTGTTGACGGCGGCGCCTTCGGGCCCGAGGGGTAGGCTGCCCGGACAGCGACGACGGGAGAGAGAGGCGGAGCAGGCGAGGACTCGAGAAGGCAGCGGGGGCGCGGGGTCCGCCGATCTCTTCCACGAAGAGGACTCCAGTATACGGGAAAGCCGGGGCCCGGGCCCCATTGTGTTCCTGGGGCCGCCCAGCGACTCTTGTATCATCTGGTGCCTGCGCGGCCGCGGTGGTGGTCGCGCGCTTACCGGGAGGAGCACGAGGAAGGCCATGTGGCCACTGTTGCGCGCTACGATGAGCGACTGGTACGAAGATCGCGCCCAGCGCATAGGGGCCGCTCTCGCCTACTACACGATCTTCGCGCTCGCCCCCGGGCTCGTCATCGTGATGGCGCTCGCCGGACTCATGCTCGGCCCAGGCGCGGAGAGCCAGATCATCGGGCAGATCCGCGAGCTGATCGGAGAGCAGGGCGCGGCGGCGATCGAGGCCACCATTCGAAGCGCGCGGAACGAGACGCTGGGGGCCACGGGAACGGCGCTCGCGCTCATCCCGCTCGTGTTCGGCCTGTGGGGCGTCTTCGGTGAGCTTCAGGACGGGCTCAATACGATCTGGGGCGTGACACCGAAGCCCGGGCGCCGGATACGGGACATTCTGAAAGAACGGTTCTGGTCCTTTGCCATGGTCGTCGGGATCGGATTCGTGCTGCTCGTGTCACTCGTCCTGAGCGCGTGGCTTGCCGCCGTCGGCACCTACGTTGGCAGTCTCTTGCCGGCTCCGGCGACCGGGCTGGAAGCTTTGAACTTCGTCATCTCCTTCGTCGTGATCACGGGTTCCTTCGCCCTCATCTTCAAGCTGCTCCCCGACGTGAAGATTGCCTGGCGGGACGTCTGGCTCGGCGCGGCGGTGACGTCACTCTTCTTCACCGTGGGCAAGTTCCTGATCGGCCTCTACCTCGGAAAGAGCGCCGTAGCGTCGGCGTACGGGGCCGCGGGTTCCCTCGTGATCATCGTGGTCTGGGTGTACTACTCGGCGCAGATCCTTCTCTTCGGTGCCGAGTTCACCAAGGTGTGGACGAAGCGCCGCGGTTCCGGCTTCGTGCCCGACCAGACGGCCGTGCCCGTGACACAAGAGGCACGCGCGGAGCAGGGCCTGGGGCCCCGCCCCCCGGCCGCCTGAGAGGCCTCCATGGCCGATCTGACCTTCGACAAGGCGGCCGCCGCCTACGGTCGATTCATGGGACATTGGTCGCGCCTGTACATTCCCGGGCTGATCAGCGCGCTGCAACTACGTCCCGGCGACCGGGTGCTCGACGTGGCTGCCGGGACCGGCGAAGCCGCCCTGGCATGCGCGGCGGCGGTCGGCACGCACGGGACCGTCATCGCCTCGGATGTTTCGGTGGCCATGCTCCGCATTGCCCACGCCAAAGCAGCCGATCAACGCATTGCCATGCTCGCCTCGGAGGGACAGAAGCTCGCCTGTGCCCCGGCAAGCTTCGATGGGGTGATATGCGTCCTGGGACTCATGTTCTTTCCGGATCCGCTGGCCGGCCTCAAGGAGATGCATCGGGTGCTGCGCCCGGGTGGCCGCCTCGCCGTGTCTGTGTGGGCGACGCCCGATCGCGTGCCGCTGGTGACCATTATGCTGGAAGCGCTCGTCCACTATCTGCCCGACGAGCGCAAGGTCATCGAGAGGGTCTTCTCGCTGAGCGATCCGCGGCATCTTGCCTCGTTGATCGAGGGCGCCGGGTTCGCCGAGGTATCCGCGACCCGCGCAACACGCGAGCTCCACTTCCAGTCCTTCGAGGACTACTGGGGTCCCGTCGAGGATGGCGGGAGCCGGGCGAGCGCGCCCTACCGCGAGCTCCCGCGGGACGCGCAAGAGAACATCCGCGCCGAGGTGCGCCGTCGCTTGGGGGCGTTTGCCTCCGGTGGACGGTTCCTCATGGAGGTGGACATGCTCTTCGCAGTCGGGCGCCGGTGAGGCAAAGCTCCCTCCGGGACTCGAAGTCTACCGTCCGATCACCGCAAAGAGATTCCAGGTGCTCGGCACCCCCTTCAGGGTGTGGACGCCTCGGTCCTCGAATCGAATGCCTGAGCAAAATCAGTCGGGAGAAGCCGGCCAGCCGTTGCAAGAAGCGCGAGTACGACGGCTCCTGCCAGGCATATTCGACGTGGGGCACCCAGCCCGGAACGAGCACGCGATCGTGGGGGCCTTCCCCGACGACCTGGTAGGCGATGTGGACGTCACCGCTCTTCGCATACCTGGTAGTCGGGGACGTACTCACGGCGACTCGTTCAGATGGTCGAAGGGCTCGCGGAGAGGTGCGCCTTCATTCGCCGCGGAAGATGGGGCGGCGCTTCTCCAGCATGGCCCGGCGCCCCTCGCTCGCGTCGGCGCTGGTCCGGGCCCGGCTCGCGAGCAGGTCGAGATCGTCGTGGCTGATGCTGCCGCGCTGCGAGATCGCGCGCAGCACCGTGGCCTTCATCCCCTGGAGCGAGAGCGGGGCATTGGCGGCCACGGCGCGCGCCAGCTCGTACGTCTCCGCCTCGACCTGCGCCGCCGGCACCACCCGGTGCACCATGCCGATGTCCCGCGCCCGCGTGGCCTCGATGGGCCGGCCCGTGAAGAGCAGCTCGCGCGTGTGAGACGGCCCGATGATCTCGACGAGCTTTTGCCCGAGGGGAAACGGCACCACGAGCCCGATGCGCGCCAGGGGCATGCCGAGGCGCGCCTCCTCGGCGGCCACGCGCAGGTCGCAGTGCAGGGCCAGCTCGCAGCCCCCCGCGATGGCGTCGCCGTGGATCATGGCGATGGTCGGATGACGCGAGCGCTCGACGCGCTGGAGCGTCTGGATCACGCCGCCCTCGGGATCGCCCGCCGCGCCGCGCTGCTCCTCCATCTCGCGCAGGTCCATGCCGGAGCAGAAGGCCGGGCCCGCGCCGCGGACCACGATCACGCGCACCTCGCGTGAGGAGTCGAGCTCGTCGAAGCGGGCGCTGAGGGCCTGGAGGAGCGCCCGGTTCATGGCGTTCCGCTTCTCGGGGCGATTGAGGGTGACGCTGGCGATGCCGTCCATGATACTCACGAGGACTTCGTCGGCCATGGGCTCCTCGTTCTGGGCCTGCGGCGCTGGCAACGGACCTGCGGCGCTGGCTACGGGCCTGCGGCACTGGGGTCTGCTCGGGCCGTCACCTTAAGAGAGCGCCAGGGTCTTGTCAACCGGTGCTAGAATCGCCGCCACACCGCGTCTTCGAGGAGCCGACCATGACCGTGTTCCCTGGCTTCACGCTGCCCGATGAGCTGCGCGCCATCCGCGAGCAGGTCCGTCGCTTCATCCAGGAGGAGATCATCCCCCTCGAGCAGCGCCTCGATCCGGACGCTCCGGAGATTCCCCGCGAAGATTTCGTCCGCCTCTCGGGCAAGACGAAAGAGGCGGGCCTCTGGGCCCTCGGCATCCCGGAAGAGTACGGCGGCGGCGGGCTCGACACCTTCAGCATGTGCGTCATCCTGGAGGAGATGTCGCAGCACCGCATGGGCCTCTACGTTCCCGGCTGCGGCGTCTTCGGCCGCAACCCGCCGCCGGCCATCTGGGCGGGGAGCAAGGAGCAGATCCAGAAATACGCGGTGCCCGCCGTGCGCGAGGGGCACGAGACCTTCTGGGCCATCACCGAGCCCTCGGGCGGAGCGGATCCCGCGGGGGCCATCCAGACGCGGGCCGAGAAGCGCGGTGATCGCTGGGTCCTCAACGGCCGCAAGGTCTTCATCTCGCGCGCGCATGACGCCCCCTGGGGCGTGGTCTTCGCCCGCACCGACAAGAGCAAGGGGCGCGGCGGCATCTCTTGCTTCATCGTCGAGCAGGGCACGCCGGGCTTCACGGCCAAGCCTTTCAAGGTGATTCGCACCTCCGCCGTGCCCACCGACGTCGTCTTCGAGGACTGCTCGATCCCCGCGGAGAATCTCGTCGGCCAGGAAGGACAGGGCCTCGAGCTGGCCTTCGATCTCCTCGTCAAGCAGCGCTTCCCCTACTCCGCCTGCAACCTCGGGGTGGCCGTGGCCGCGCATCGCATGGCCATCGCGTACGCCAAGGAGCGCTCGACCTTCGGGGCCAAGCTGGCCGAGCGCCAGGCCATCCAGTGGATGCTCGCCGACGCGGAGGTGGAGATCCGCGCCGCGCGCTGGCTCATCTGGGAAGGCGCGTGGAAGGCCGATCGCGGGGAGGACGCGCGGGTGGAGGCCTCCATCGCCAAGCTCTATTCCAGCGAGGTGCTCGGGCGCGTGATCGACGCCGCCGTGCAGATCCACGGCGGCTACGGAGTCTCCAAGGAGTTTCCCCTCGAGCGCTGGTATCGCGAAGCGCGCGTGCGCCGCATCGGCGAGGGCCCGTCGGAAGTGCACCGCATGGTCATCGCCCGCTCGCTCTTCCGCCGGTAGGGATGACATCGAGCGCGACAGGAGGAGACCGATGAGGCTGCTTGTCCTTCTCGTCTTGGCAAGCATCGG
Organism: Candidatus Rokuibacteriota bacterium; assembly: GCA_003220345.1. GTDB lineage: Bacteria > Methylomirabilota > Methylomirabilia > Rokubacteriales > CSP1-6 > AR37. The sequence continues at coordinate 10,680 of QHSC01000156.1, forward strand.
ACTGGGGCCGCTTCCCGCGGGGGCCCAGGCCGTCAAGGTGGGCGCCGTCGTTCCGCTCACGGGCCGCTATGGCGCGGGCGGGGCGCAGGTGCGGGCGGGCTACGAGATCGCCGTCGAGCACCTGAACGCGGCGGGCGGCGTCATGGTCGCCGGGAAGAAGGTGCCGATCGAGCTCACCCTCCTGGACGACGAGTCCGACGCCACCAAGACGGTGAGCCGCTTCGAGACCCTGGCCGCCCAGGGCGTGGTCGCGTACCTCGGCGGGTTCGGCTCGGACCTCCACGCCGCTGCCGCCGCCGTGGCCGAGAAGAATCGCGTCCCCTACCTCGGCGTGGCCTTCGCCCTCAACAAGGTGCACCAGCAGGGCTTTCGCTATCTCTTCTCGCCCTTCTGGAAGTCTCCCGACATCGGCCACGCGACGCAGGGGCTCCTCTCCATCATTCCCGCCGCCGAGCGCCCGAAGACCGTCGCCATCTTCCAGGAGAAGACGGACTGGGGGCGGGAGATGGCCACGGCGTGGACGGAGGCCGCCAAGGGAGGCGGCTACCAGGTGGTGGTGAGCGCCGAGTATGCGCCGGGCGCCAAGGATTTCTCCGATCTCGTCCTGAAGGCCAAGGGCGCCAACGCCGACGCCGTCTTCGCCCTCCCCACGCCTCCCGACGGCATGACCATGGTCAAGCAGATGAAGGAGCTGAGCTACACACCCAAGCTGACGCTTTTCATCCGCGCCCCCGACGCGGTGATCTGGTCCAAGAACCTGGGCAAGGACGGCGACTACATGGTGCTGGCCGCGGGCTGGCATCACGCCATGAAGGGCGCGGGGGTGAAGGAGCTCAACGACGCGCACGAGAAGAAGTACGGGCGACCCGCCGATCCCATCGTGGGCCCGGCCTATGCGTGCGTGGAGATCTTGGCCGCGGCGGTGACGCGCGCGGGCGTGCTCGATCGCGACAAGGTACGCGACGCCGTCGCCGCCACCAGCATGAACACCGTCATCGGGCCCGTGAAGTTCCGCCCCGACGGCACTGGGATAGTCCAGCAGGCGCTCCTCCAGTGGATCAACGGCAAGCAGGAGCTGGTCTGGCCCAAGGAGACGGCGACGGCTCCGCTCGCCTATCCCGCGCCTCCCTTCGCAAAGCGTTGAGCCGGGTGGCCCTGTAGCCGCGCCATGCCTCTCCTCGAGGTGGAGCGGCTGTCGAAGGGCTTCGGCGGCGTCCGCGCCGTTCACGACGTCAGCTTCACGCTCGACCAGGGCGAGCTGCTCGGCGTCATGGGCCCGAACGGCTCGGGCAAGACCACGCTGTTCAACCTGATCGCGGGCGCCCTCCGCCCGGACACAGGAAGGATCCGCTTCCAGGGCCACGACGTCACGGGTCTGGCGCCCCACCGCATCTGCGCCCGCGGCATCGCGCGCACGTTTCAGCTCGTCAAGCCTTTCGCCGGTCTCTCCGCGCTCGAGAACGTCCTCGTGGGGCGACTCTTCGGCCGCGAGCGCGCCTCGACGGTCGGCGCGACCGCGGACGCCCGGCGCCTGCTCGCCCTCGTGGGCCTGGAGGGCCGCGCGGGCCAGCCTGCCTCCGCCCTCACCCTGATGGATCGAAAACGGCTGGAGCTGGCGCGGGCCCTCGCGACGTCGCCGCGCCTCTTGCTGCTCGACGAGTTCATGGCCGGGCTCAACCCCGCGGAGACGGGCGAGGCCATGACGCTCATCCGCGAGCTCCAAGCCGGAGGCATCACCGTGCTCATGGTCGAGCACATCGTGTGGGCGCTCATGGATCTCTCCCACCGGATCATCGTGCTGAGCGCGGGGGAAAAGATCGCCGACGACCTGCCCGCGGCCGTGGCCGGCGATCCCGCCGTGGTGGACGTCTACCTCGGCACCGACGGGGGATCCCATTCCTCTGCTTGACGTCCAGGCTCTCGAGGCCTCCTACGGCGATGTCAGGGTCCTGTCCGCCGTGACCCTGTCCGTCGCCGCCGGCGAGATCGTGGCCCTCGTCGGCGGAAACGGCGCGGGCAAGAGCACGCTTCTCAAGTCCATCGCCGGGCTCCTTCCCCCGCGCGCCGGCGCCATCCACTGGGAGGGAGAGGATCTCGCTCGCGTGGGCGTGCACCAGATCGTCGAGCGCGGCCTCGCCATGGTCCCGGAGGGGCGCCGGCTCTTCGCGGGCATGACCGTGCAGGAGCATCTCGACCTGGGCGCCTTCACCCCGCGGGCGCGGGCCGTGCGCCCGGCGAGCCTCGCGCGCGTCCACGCCCTCTTCCCCTTCCTGCACGAGCGGCGCCGCCACGTCGTCCGCTCGCTCTCGGGCGGGCAGCAGCAGATGGTGGCCATCGGGCGTGCCCTCATGAGCAATCCCCGGCTCCTGATGCTGGACGAGCCCTCGCTCGGGATCGCCCCGCGCCTGGTGCGGACCATCCTGACCGCGCTCGCGGAGATCAACCGGGCCGGCGTGGCCGTCCTCCTCGTCGAGCAGAACGTGCAGGCCGCGCTCACCCTGGCCCATCGCGCCTATGTCCTCGAGTCCGGCCGGATCACCGCCGAGGGGCCGAGCGCCGCCTTACTCTCGGACGCGCACGTCCGCCGCGCCTATCTCGGCCCGCTGGCCACCCGCGCGTGAGCGCCCTCGCTCAACAGATCGTCCTGGGTATCCTGATCGGCGGCCTCTACGGGCTCGCGGCGGCCGGGCTGTCGCTCGTCTTCGGCGTCCTCAAGGTCCTCAACGTCGCGCACGGCGAGCTGATCATGCTCGGCGGCTACGCAGCCTTCTGGGCCGTCGCCCTCCTGGGCATGGATCCGTTCGGATCGCTCGTCCTCGTGGTCCCGCTCTCCCTGCTCGCGGGGGTCGTCCTGTACGGGGCGCTCTTCGGCTTCGTCGTGCGCGCCAACGAGGAGACGCGCGAGAAGAACTCTCTGCTCATCGGCTTCGGCCTCGCCCTCGTGCTGCATGCGCTCGCCGTCCGGCTCTGGACGGCCGACGAGCGCTCCATCGTCACGCCTTACGGAGGCGCCGTCATCACGGTGGCGGGACTCTCCATCCCCGTGGTCCGTCTCCTGAGCCTCGTCATCGCCTTCGCGGTCATCGGGGGACTTCAGCTCCTGCTGACCCACTGGCGGTGGGGCAAGGCCATCCGCGCGACGGCGGAGGACTGGCAGGCCGCCCTCCTCACCGGCATCGACGTCCGGCGCGCGTACCTGCTGGCCTTCGCCATGGGCACGGGCCTCGCCGGCACGGCGGGCGTCCTCGTCAGCGTGGGCTACTCGGTCAGTCCTTCCATCGGGCTCGAGTGGACGCTGAAGGCGTTGATCGTCGTGGTCCTGGCCGGGCTGGGCTCCATGATCGGCACCTTCGTGGGCGGCATCCTCCTCGGCGTGGCGGAGGCCCTGAGCGCCGCCGCCTTCGGCGGTCCCTATCGCGAGGTCGTGGGCCTCGTCATCTTCGTCGTCGTGCTCTGCGCCCGGCCGCGCGGGCTCTTCGGACGATGACCCCGCTCGCGAATCGACGAGAGCTCGCCTGGGGCGCCGGCATTCTTCTGAGCCTGGCCGCGCTCGCCCTCCTGCCCCTCGCCACGCGCCGTGACGACGTCCTCAACTTCGTCTTCCTCATCCTCCTCTCGATCACGCTCGCGGAAAGCTGGAACATGCTCGCCGGCTATGTCGGCCAGGTGAACCTGGGCCACGCCGCCTTCTTCGGGCTCGGGGCCCTGGTCGCGCGCACGCTCTGGAGCCTGGGCACGCCGATTCTCCTCGCGATGCTCGCGGGGGCGGCGGCGGCCGCGGTCTTCGCCTTGCCCATCGGGGCGGCCGCCTTCAGGCTGCGCGGCGCGTACTTCGCCGTGGGCACTCTCGCGCTGGGAGAGATCCTGCGCACGACGGTCGCCAATGTCTTGCCGGAGATCTCCACGCTGCCCACGGCCGACATCGGCACCTACCGCCTGTCGCATCG
>QHSC01000412.1 GCA_003220345.1 Candidatus Rokuibacteriota bacterium
TTGCGCGTGGAGTACTCCTTCGACGCGCCCGGCGAGGCCCCGACCCGCTTGCTCCTGAAGTCCTCGCGCGACGGGCTCGGTGCCGGCCTCCAAGCTATCGTCGGCGAGCGCGAGGTCGCCTTCTATACCCAGGCCGCGCCGCTCATGCCGGGTGGTCCATTCCCGCGCTGCTACGACGCGGAATGCTCGTCGGGACGCTTTCATCTTCTGCTGGAGGACCTATCGGAGACGCACACGGTTCTCACCCAGTGGCCTCTCCCGCCGTCGGTCCAGGCGTGCGAGCGCATCGTGGACACGTGGGCGATCTTCCACGCCTTCTGGTGGCGCCATCCGCGGCTCGGTCGGGAGGTAGGCACGTTCCTCGACGAGGTGGCGCTGGCGAAGCTGGGAGCCGACTATCGCAGACGCTACGAACACTTCGCAGAAACTCTCGGCGACCGGCTCGGGTCGGGAGCCCGAGCGGACTATGCGCGCGTGCTCGACGCGCGAGAACGTCTGTACACGCCGAAGCGCCTCTACGCGACCTACACGCTCGCCCACGGCGATGCGCACGTCTGGAATCTTCTCTACCCGCGTGACGACGCCGCGTCCGGCATCTACCTTATCGACTGGGATGCCTGGCGCATCGGGCGCGGTGCCTTCGACCTGGCCTACATGATGGCCGTGCACTGGTATCCGGAGCGCCGTGCACGGCTGGAGGCGCCGCTCATCGAGCGCTACCATGCCGGTCTGCTTGCCCACGGCGTCACCGACTACAGCCTCGATCGGCTGTGGGAGGACTATCGACTCGCGGTCATCGGACACCTGGCGACGCCGGTGTGGCAGCAGTCACTGGAGCTTCCCCCGGCCGTCTGGTGGCCCCACCTGCATCGCATTCTCGCCGCCTTTGAGGACCTCGACTGCGCCGCACTCCTCTCGTAACTGAACAAGCGGATCGTCTCCGCCTTGACGGCGGCGGGCTCGGCGGTACAGGATCGCGGCACCCAGGAGCCTGCCGTCAATCTCCGACGCGGGGGTGCCATGAAAACCTTGAGAGGACTCGCGTGCGTGCTCGCTATCGGCATGAGTTTCGCGGGTTGCGCGTACACCGTGGAGATCACCCAGCCGGCAGCCAATGCCACCGTGCCCCCCGGCGCTCCGGTGTCGTTCGCGGTTAACATCCACAATGCGGACGGCAGGTCGTTTGCCGCTGAGATGGACGGAGCGGCCATACCGGCCAGCGACTTTGCGTTCAACCCCCCTCCGCCAACGCCGCCCGGCCCTTTCTATCCCAGTCAGGCGACGCTCAGCCGCTCGTTGACGCCGGGGAGCCACACGTTCCGGGCGAGCGCGAACGCCTCGCAGCCTACGCCCTGGTCGGTGACGGTCAATGACGCCCAGGTCGCGTTCACGGTCGCGCCCTGGGCCGTGGAGGTCCGCCCGCTGTCCTGCCTGAGGAGCCAGGCGGCCGGCACCGCCGAGATCCAGGTGGGCCTCCTGAACGTGTCGTCAGGGTCAATCGCGTCGCCGTTTACCGTCAGCTTCGAGAGCATCACGGTCGCCGGGCAGCCCGTCCCCGATCTCTCGTTCAACGTCCCGTTTGATCTCCTCACGGGGCCGCCCGTCGACGTGCCCGGGCACGGTGTGTGGATCGTCACGGCGGCCCCCGGCGACCAGATCGCCGGCACGGTCAACGTCCGCCAGGGGACTGTGGCCGTCGCCTCACCGCGGCCACGCGCCTGCCAGGTGCCCTAGCCGCCATCGCTCAAAGGAGCTCTTGATATGAGCCAGAAGCTGGTAGGAAAGGTGGCCGTCGTGACGGGAGCGTCGAAAGGGATCGGGGCAGGTATCGGGAAAGCGCTGGCGGACGAGGGGGCGGCGGTAGTGGTGAACTATTCCTCGAG
>QHSC01000157.1 GCA_003220345.1 Candidatus Rokuibacteriota bacterium
CCAGGTCGCGGGGCCCTGGGGCAGGTGCCAGAGGATGGGATCGTCGAGCTGGACCTTGCCCTCCTCGACCAGCGTCATGATCGCCGCCGCCGTGAACTGCTTCGTCACCGAGGCCAGCTCGAACACGGTGTCCGGCGTCACGGGCACGTCGTGGTCGAGATTGGCGAGGCCGTAGCCCTTCATCTTGACGACGGTGCCGTTCCGGACCACCGCGAGGGCGAGCCCGGGGATCCGCCGCTTCTGCATCTCGGCCTTGATGTAGTCGTCGATGCGGTCCGCCCGAGCGGGCGCGGCCACGGCGAGCGGCAAGACCACGAGCGACAGGATGGCGATCAGCGAGCGGCGGCAGCCCATCACAGGATGTAGTGCAGGCGATAGACGCCCAGGATGGCGTCGGCCTCAGCGCCGTGGCCGGCCAGCGTCTTGGCGTCGAGCACCTCGCGGCAGGCGCGCTCGACGATGTCGGTGTCGATGCCTTCCACCAGCACCACCCAGCGCGCCAGCTCGTCGGGCTTGTCGCGGATGTTCTTCTCCTCGGTCTTCACCGTGGTCGTCTCCACGTCGGCCTCGAAGAGATTGGCGCCCGAGATGCCCGGCCGCTCCACGAGCTTGGGGAAGGCCTCCTCGGTCAGCCAGCGGCGCAGCGCGTTTTCCTGTCCGGCGCGAGGCCCGAGCCGCAGCGTGGCCAGGACGCCGCCGATGCCGCGTCCCACGGAGGCAACGGTGCGGCAGGCCGTGCGGTTGGAGTTGCGGAAGATGGCGAGCGACTTGCGCGTCCACGGCGTCGGATTGTTGAGCCGCTCGACATAGGCGGGGCTGGCCAGGGTGCCGAGGCTTTCCGTCTCGTACATCATGAAGTACTTGGGCGCGCCCGTGACGGCCACGTAGCGACGGCCGCGGAGAAAGCCGGGGACGCCCACGCGCTCCGGCATGTGCTCGCGCGTGTGCCAGTCATTGAAATCGGCTTCACCGGCGGGCTCGACGTCGGCCCAGAAGGCGAGGATGGCGGATCCCAGGAAGCTCATGGCGCCGACCCTAGCCGCTGGCCGCGGGGCCGTCAAGAGGGACCGGGCCCGCGGCGCCGATTGAGATAAACTACAGGCCATGCCGACGCCGGCGCGCCGGACCTGGACCGCCATCGTTCGCCTCCTCGAGCGCGACGAGCGTGTCTTCGCCGCCCTCCTGGCCGTGGTCATGGTCGGCGGCCTCTCGACCTTGGGCCTGGCCCTCCGGCCGCGGTTCCGCATCGACCTCCCCTCCCTGGTCTTCTGGTTCGCCGCCTACAAGGTCGGCATCCTCGCCCTCGTCAGCGTCAACCCGAGCCCGCGCAAGACGAGCGTCGTGTTCAGTGGGGCCCTCGCCGTCGACCTGCTCCTGATCTTCGCGCTCCTCTACCTCACTGGCGGCTACGACAGCCTCTTCTACCTCCTCTTCTTCCCGCTGATCGCCGTCAACGCGTACTACTTCGGCCCCTGGATCGGTCTCGGGGGCGCGGTGGTGGCCGGGCTCCTCTACGCGGCGGCGGCAGTGCTGACGCCGCCGTGGGTGGGCTGGAATGCCGTGCTCATCCTGATCGGGCTGGTCGGCCTCCCCGCGCTGGCCGTGGGCATGGTCGCCAATCGCGAGCGGCGGGCCCGCGTCGAGGTCGAGCGGCTCAATGCCGAGCTGGCGGGCACGCTCACGCGCCTGCAGGCCGCGCAGGACGAGCTGGTGGTGGCGGAGCGGATGGCCACGGTGGGGCGCCTCTCGCTCAAGGTCGCCCACGAGGTGCGCAACCCCATCGCGGCCATCGGGCTGAACGCCGAGCTCGTGGGCGACCTCGTCAAGGAGCGGGAAGGGGAGGACATGGAGGAGGCGACCAGCCTGGTCTCCGCCATTCGCGAGCAGGTCAGCGCCCTCGACGCCCTGACCGAGGAGTACCTGGCCTTCGCGCGCTTCCCCCGGCCCCAGTACGAGGAGGATTCGATCAACGAGATGGTGACCGCTCTCGTGGAGTTCGTGCGGCCGCTCGCCACCCGCCAGGACGTGGCCCTCGAGACCACCACCGATCAGGCCTTGCCGCCCATGGCCATCGACCGCACGCTCCTGCGGCAGGCCGTGTTGAACCTCGTGAAGAACGGCCTGGAGGCGCTCGGGGGCAAGGGACGGCTCACCGTGAGCACGCGCCGGGTGGACGACCACGCCGAGATCGCCATCATCGACACCGGCCCCGGCATCAAGCCCGAGGTGGCCAAGCGTCTCTTCGAGCAGTTCTTCACCACGAAGCCGCAGGGCACGGGGCTCGGGCTCTACATCGCCCGGCAGATCATCGAAGGGCACGGCGGCACCCTCCGGTGGGAGAGCACGCCGGGGCAGGGCACCGCCTTCACCGCCTCGCTGCCCATCAAGAGGGCCGAAGATGTCTGACCAAGCGATGCTCCTCGTGGCCGACGACGATCCCGCGGTGCGCCAGAGTCTCGAGCGCACGCTCACCCGCGAGGGCTATGGCGTGGTGCTGGCGCCCGACGGCCAGGCCGCCCTCGACCGGCTGCGCCAGGGCGGCATCGACCTGCTCCTCTCGGATCTGAAGATGCCGGGCCTCACGGGGCTGGAGCTTCTGAAGCAGGCGCGCGAGGCGGCCCCCGACGTGGACGTCATCCTCCTCACGGCCTTCGGCACCGTGGAGGAGGCCGTGCGCGCCATGAAGGACGGCGCCATCGACTTCCTGACCAAGCCCCTGCAGCGCGCGCAGCTCGTGCGCGTGATCCGCCAGGCCCTCGAGCGGCGCTCGCTCATCCAGCAGAACCGCGCCCTCAAGGAGCGCCTCGACGACCTTTTGCGCGAGGGCAATGCCATCGGGGTCAGCTATGCCTTCAAGCAGATGATGACCCTCGTCGGGCAGGTGGCCGACAGCTCGGCCAGCGTGCTCATCCAGGGCGAGAGCGGGACCGGCAAGGAGCTGGCCGCCCGCGCCATCCACGACCGCTCGCCGCGCCGGCAGGGGCCCTTCGTGGCCGTCAACTGCGCGGCCCTGCCCGAGACCCTGCTCGAGTCCGAGCTCTTCGGCTACGAGAAGGGCGCCTTCACGGGGGCGGGGAACCGCAAGGAGGGGCGCTTCGAGCTGGCCGACGGCGGAACGCTCTTCCTCGACGAGGTCGCCGATCTCTCGCCCGTCACCCAGCCGAAGATCCTCCGCGTGCTGCAGGAGGGCGAGTTCGAGCGCGTGGGGGGCACGCGCACGCTGCGCGTGGACGTGCGCATCGTCACCGCCACCAACCAGGACCTGACGCAGCTCGTGCGGGACAAGCGCTTCCGCGAGGATCTCTTCTACCGGCTCAACGTCATCACCATCACCACGCCGCCCCTGCGCGACCGGCGCGAGGACATCCCGGTCCTCGCCCAGCACTTCCTGCGCCTCTACGCGGCCAAGAACAACCGCAAGCTCGATGGCGTCTCCGACGGGGCCATGAGCTGCCTCGAGGCCTATGCGTGGCCCGGCAACGTCCGTGAGCTCGAGAATGTGATCGAGCGCGCGGTGGTGCTCGCCCGCGGCACGGCCATCGAGGTGGAGAACCTGCCCGCCAACGTCACGGAGCGGTCGGTCATGTTCAAGCGCGACGAGCTCGAGAGCGGACCCGGCGTCTCCGGGGACACGCCGGGCGGTGTCTTCACCATCCGCGTGGGGACGCCGCTGGCGGAAGTGGAGCAGCGGCTCCTCGAGGAGACGCTGCGCATGAACAAGGGCAACCGGAGCCTGACCGCCAAGCAGCTCGGCATCGATCCGAAGACGGTCTTCCGCAAGCTCAAGCAGGCCGAGGCGGAGGCGGAGGAAAGCGCCGCCGACGCCGACAAGCCCTCCGCCCCCTGACCCGTGGCCTACGAGCAGATCCGCTACGAGGCGGCCGATGGCATCGCCACGGTCACTCTCTGGCGGCCCGAGAAGCTCAACGCCGTCACCTCCGTGATGATCGGCGAGCTCGTCGCGGCCTTCGATGCCGCGGATGCCGACGATGCGGTGCGCGCGGTCATCGTCACGGGTGCGGGGCGCGCGTTCTGCGCGGGCGCCGATCTGTCCGGGGGCGCGCAGACCTTTGACGGGGCAACCCGCGGCCGGCACGAGCCCGATGGCGAGCACCGCGACGGCGGCGGGCTCGTCACGTTGCGCCTCTTCGACATGAAGAAGCCCGTCATCGCCGCCATCAATGGCCCCGCGGTCGGTTTCGGGGCGACCGTGACCCTGGCCATGGACATCCGGATCGCCTCCTCGGCCGCGCGGATGGGCTTCGTCTTCTCGCGGCGCGGCGTCGTGCCCGAGGCCTGCAGCACCTGGTTCCTGCCGCGGCTCGTGGGCATCCAGCAGGCGGCGGAGTGGGTGTATACGGGACGCGTCTTCGACGCCGAGGAAGCGCGCCGGGGCGGGCTCGTGAGCCGCGTGATGCCGCCCGAGACGCTGATGCCGACGGCGCAGGCGCTCGCCCGCGAGATCGCCGACCACACCTCGGCCATCTCGGTGGCCCTGTGCCGGCAGATGATGTGGAAGCTCCTGGGCGCCGACCACCCCATGGAGGCGCACCGGCTCGACTCGCGCGGCATGGACTGGACGGGCCGCTCCGCGGACGCGCGCGAGGGGATCAGCGCGTTTCTCGAGAAGCGCCCCGCGCGCTTCCCGCTCAGGCCCAGCCAGGACATGCCGCCCTTCTATCCGTGGTGGACCGAGCGCTCCTTTAAGTGAGGGGCCCGGGCCGCTCCTTTCTGCGGACCCGGGTCGGGCTGCTCTCCGTCCTGCTCTTCTGCAATACGTTCGGGCTCGGGGGCTTCAACCCGCTCCTGCCTGAGATCGCCCGGACGCAGGGGATGGCCAACTGGCAGATCGGCCTCCTCGCCAGCGCCTTCGGGTTCGCCCGCATGGCCGCGGCCATGCCGACGGGCGCCTTCGTGGGACGACGGCTCGGCACCGCGCTCGCGGCCGCGCCTCTCGTGCTCATCTCCGGGCTGCTCCTCCTCGTGAGCGGCGGCCCCTTCTGGGTCCTCGTCGCCGGTCGCCTGCTCCTCGGGGTGGCGCACACGCTGGCCATGGTGGGCGGGCTGAGCGCGATCCTCATCGACGAGCGCGGCCGCAACGCTTCCGTGCGCCTCAACGTCTTCGAGTTCGCGGGGATGCTCGGCATCCTGGGCGGTCTCGGCACGGTCGCCCTGATTCCCGCCGCGTGGGGATGGAAGCTCTCCCTCCTCATCGGCTCCGCGCCCGTCGTGATCCCGTTGCTGCTGACGCGGGCGATGCGGCGCGCTTTCCCGAGCGCGCCGATCTTCGAGCGCGTCGTCGCCCCCGCGGAGCGCTCGATCACTGCGCGTCAGCGGCCGGGGAGCAAGAGCGTGATCGCGCTCATGTTCGGAGTGGGCATCATCTTCGCGCTGGGCTGGTCGGGGGTGAGCCAGTTCGTGGTGCCCATCCGCGGCGCCCGGGACTTCGGCCTCTCGCGCACGGGGATCTCCTGGCTGCTCGCCGCCGCGCAGTCGCTCGATCTCCTCGTGCTGCTCCCCGTGGGACGTCTCGCCGACCGGGTCGGTCGCGGCCTCGTGCTGGGCATGGTAGCCGTGATCCTCGGGTTCGGCGCCATCGGTGTGGGGCTGGGCTCCTTCGTGTGGTTCGCCTTCGGCTGCATCTGCCTCGGGCTGGCCCTGGCGGGCTGGATGCTGCCGCTCGGGGTGATCCGCGAGCACACGCCCCTGGCGCGGCTCGCGTGGACCACCGGCGTCTATCGCGTCGGCGTGGACGGCGCGTCCTTCCTCGGGCCGTTCATCTGCGGGTTTCTCGGCCCGCTGGGCGAGTCGGTGTTTCTCACCGCCATCGGCGCGACGGGCCTCGCCCTGGGCGCGCGGCTCCTGTGGCGACCGACTCGCTGACGCCGGCGGTGCTATGCTATGCGGCGCTCGGTCGGACGCTTCTTCCCTATGTGGGAGGGAGGGTGGCGATCACCAACGGGATGCGGCCGGCAGCGGGCCCGGAGGCCATGCCATGAAGATGAATGGAACGGGTATGCGGATCGGGGTGGCCGTTCTTGCTCTCGGCGCAAGCCTGCTCGCCATACCGAGCTTGCTCGAGGCGCAACGGGCTGCCGGGATATCGCGCGTCGGCTGGCTGGAGGTCTGTGGCCCGGGTCCTCGGCGCCCCCATTTCGATATTTTCCGGGCTCGCCTGACGGAACACGGCTACGTCGAGGGGAAGAACCTCATCATCGAGCAGCGATTCGCAGATTGCCGATACGACCGGATGCCGGGGTTAGCCACTGACCTCGTGCAGGTTCCGGTCGACGTTCTGTTCACCATGGGCACGAGGGCGGCGCGAATCGTCGCGGGAGCCGTGAAGACGACACCACTCGTCGTCTACTCGTGCGACCCGTTCGAGCACGTCACACGCCTCGCTCGGCCCGGTGGAAATCTGACGGGCGTTACATGCATGACGACGGAGCTCAGCCCGAAGCGCCTCGAGCTCCTCAAGGAGGCGGTTCCCAAGATCTCGCGCGTGATGTTTCTGCATGACCCTGAAGCTGCTCCCAACGCGTTGAAGCTGACCCAGGAGGCCGCACCGCGTCTTGGTATCAGAATGCAGGTAGCTCCGGTGGGAGCCGCCGACGAGCTGCTCCCAGAGCTCACGATGATCGCGAAGGAGCATCCTGACGCGTTGTTCGTGTATCCCGACGTCGTTCTCAGCTCTTATCCTCGGCCTCGGCAGCTCGCCGACTTCGCCCTCAAGGCGCACTTGCCCACGATGCATGCGTTCCGCTTTTTCGTAGACGCGGGCGGTCTCATGTCCTACGGCGCGACCCAATCCGAGATCTATACGATGGCGGCTGAGCAGGTCGCAAAAATCCTGAATGGCGCTCGGCCGAGTGAGTTGCCGCTGCGGCAGGCAACGCGGTTCGAGCTGGTCATCAACAACAGGACGGCGAAGGCGCTCGGACTCACGATCCCACCGTCGCTGCTGTTGCGAGCCGACGAGGTGATCGAGTGACCCAATGATCTCGCTCTAGCGCACCCGTTCCAAGAGCTCTCCTCAATTCCTCTCCCGCCTGGGGAGAGGGCAGGGGCGCGGCATCGCACATTGACTCGATGGGCAGGAGCCTAGGTGACATGACGACGCGACGAGAGACGGACAGCATGGGCGCCATCGAGGTGCCCGCGGACCGCTACTGGGGCGCGCAGACCCAGCGCTCCCTCGAGCACTTCAAGATCGCCGGGGAGCGCTTCCCGCCCGAGATGATCCGCGCCTTCGGCCTGCTCAAGCGGGCCGCCGCCGAGGTGAACGCCGAGCTCGGCCTGCTGCCCAAGGACATCGCGCCGGCCATCGTGCAGGCCGCCGACGAGGTGATCGCGGGCAAGCTCGACGATCATTTCCCCCTGGTGGTGTGGCAGACGGGCAGCGGCACCCAGAGCAACATGAACGCCAACGAGGTGATCGGCAACCGCGCCATCGAGCTCCTGGGCGGTCAGCTGGGCTCGAAGAAGCCCGTGCACCCGAACGATCACGTCAACCGCTCGCAGTCCTCCAACGACACGTTCCCCACGGCGATGCACGTGGCCGCGGTGCAGGAGATCGTCGGTCGGTTGATCCCCTCGGTGGAGGGGCTGCGCAACGTCCTCGACGACAAGGCGCGCGCCTTCGCCGACATCGTCAAGATCGGACGCACGCACCTGCAAGACGCCACGCCGCTGACCCTGGGGCAGGAGATCTCCGGCTGGGTGGCCATGCTCGATCAGTGCCTGGCCGCCATCCGCGCCACGCTGCCCTTCCTCTACCCGCTGGCCATCGGCGGCACCGCCGTCGGCACCGGGCTCAACGCCCCCGCGGGCTTCGGGGAGAAGGTGGCCGCGCGCCTGGCCGCGCTCACCGGCCTGCCCTTCACGAGCGCGCCCAACAAGTTCCAGGCCCTCGCCTCGCACGAGCCGCTCGTGTTCGCGAGCGGAGCGCTGAAGACGCTCGCCACCTCCCTGATGAAGATCGCCAACGATGTCCGCTGGCTCGCCTCCGGGCCGCGCGCCGGGCTGGGGGAGCTGCGCATTCCCGAGAACGAGCCGGGGAGCAGCATCATGCCGGGCAAGGTCAACCCGACCCAGAGCGAGGCCATGACCATGGTCTGCGCCCAGGTCATCGGCAATGACGTGGCCGCGACCATCGGCGGCGCCTCCGGCAACTTCGAGCTGAACGTCTTCAAGCCGCTCATCATCCACAACGTGCTCCGCTCGATCCTCCTCCTCGCGGACGCGTGCGACTCCTTCCGTGAGCACTGCGCGGAGGGCATCGAGCCCGACCGCGAGCGCATCGGGCGCCACCTGGGGGAATCGCTCATGCTGGTGACCGCCCTTGCTCCCCTCATCGGCTACGACAAGGCGGCGGAGATCGCCAAGCACGCCCACCACAAGGGGCTGACCTTGCGCGAGGCCGCGCTGCAGCTGGGACACGTCACCCCCGAGCAGTTCGATCGCGTCGTGCGGCCCGAGACCATGGTCGGTCCCGACCCCGAGGAGAAGAGATGACCGCGCTCACGATCGGCGACGTCACCGTGACCCGGGTGGTCGAGCTCGACCGCTCGTCCTTCGAGATCGGCGCCATGCTGCCGGAGTCCACGCCCGAGCGGATCGCCGCGCAGCGTGACTGGATGGGGCCCGAGCTGCTCGACCCTGTCACGGGCGTCCACAAGGCGTGCATCCAGTCCTACGTGCTGCGCACGCCGTGGCACACGGTGGTCATCGATACGTGCGTGGGCAACGACAAGCCGCGCAACGGTGTCCCCGCGTGGTACATGCGCCGGGGGACGTACCTCTCGGACCTCGCCGCCGCCGGCGTCAAGCCCGAGGACGTGGACATGGTGATCTGCACGCACCTGCACGTGGACCACGTCGGGTGGAACACGCGGCTCGAAGGTGGGCGGTGGGTGCCCACCTTCCCGCGCGCGCGCTACGTCATCGTGCGCGAGGAGTTCGAGTTCTGGAAGCGCGAGGGCGAGACGGGCCGGGAGGAGTTCGGCCTGATCGACGACAGCGTGATGCCGGTGGTGGAGGCGGGCATGGCCGACCTGGTGGCGAGCGATCACGTGATCGACGACCGGCTCCGCCTCGAGCCCGCCCCCGGCCACACGCCCGCCCACGTGTGCGTGCGGCTGACCACACCCGCGGGCCAGGCCATCTTCACCGGCGACATGATGCATCGGCCGATCCAGGTGGCCGAGCCCGAGTGGAACAGTCGCTTCTGCGACGATGCCGAGCTCGCGCGCAAGACCCGCCGCGGCTTTCTCGAGCGCCACGCCGATGCCGACGTCATCGTGCTCGCCGCCCACTTTCCGGTGGCGGGCCGCATCGTCGCCCCCGGCGGCCGCACGCGCTTCCAGCCTCTCGCCGCCTAGCGCGCCTTCTGCGTCTCGCGCGCGGACGCTATACAAGTGGTCGCTCCCGCCCTCGCGGCCCCATCCAAGGGGCCACCCGGAAATCCGCTTGACTCGTCGTCGCTTCGGGACGATTGTCAGGCGCATCGAGGGGAAAATTTCACATCGCGAGGAGAGACGAGACGATGCTGACCAAGGATCTGGAAGCGTTCTTCGACGGCTGGAACCGCCACGACGTCGACTGCATCATGACCTTCATGGCCGACGACTGCGTCTTCGAGACCACCGCGGGCAAGGAAGCCTGCGGCACGCGCTACGCGGGGCGCGAGAATGTCCGCGACGCGTTTGCCAGGGTGTTCAAGATGTTCCCCGACGCGAAGTTCGGCGACGCGCGCCACTTCGTGGCCGGCGACCGCGGCCTCTCGGAATGGCTCTTCACGGGCACCACGGCCGACGGCAAGAAGGTGGAGGTCAACGGCTGCGACGTCTTCACGTTCGCCAAGGGCAAGATCGCCCTCAAGAACTCGTTCTTCAAGAACCGCAGCGCCTGAGCCCCATCACGCCGGACGGGGCGCGCCCCGCTAGCTCTTGAAGCCGATCCTCTTGTGGCCGCCGTCGCAGAACGGCTTGGTTGCCGAGGCGCCGCAGCGGCAGAGAAAGATGTCGCCGCTCTTGTCCGGGATGGGATTGCCCTGGGGATCGAGAACCTCGCACTCCCCCTTCACCATCAGGGGGCCGTCGGGAATCGGCTTGACCGTGACCGGCATGCGCGTCTCCTTCTCGTGAGGAAAATGTGAGCTGCCGAGGCCGAGTATACTCCATGCCATGAACACGATGGCCGACCGGCTGATCGAGGCGATGACCAAGTCCGCGGCGCGCCAGTATGGCAAGGAGCGCGTGACCGAGCTCGCGCACGCGCTCCAGTGCGCGGAGCTCGCCGCGGGCGCGGGCGGCGACGAGGAGATGGTCCTGGCCTGCCTCCTCCATGACGTGGGGCGCTACGCGGTCGCCCAGGAGGAGATCAGCGACACGCTCGAGGCGGGCGCGCCCCGCGCGACGAAGGCGCGCCGCCATCACGAGGCCGGGGCCGACCTCATCGCCCCCTATGTGCCCGAGCGCGTCACCTTCCTCGTGCGCGCGCATGCCGATGCCAAGCGCTATCTGTGCGCCGCCGATCCCGGCTACTACGACACGCTCTCGCCGGGCTCGAAGCATACGCTGGCCCTCCAGGGCGGCATCATGACGGCCGACGAGGCGGTGAGCGTCGCCACCCAGCCCTGGTGGCCGGACGCGCTGCGCCTCCGGCGCTGGGACGACGAGGCCAAGATCGTGGGCAAGGCCACGCGCCCGCTCTCCACGTGGGGGCCGCTCTTGAGGAAATACTTCGCCGATTCTCGCTGAGCCGCTCACCTGCGCCCGCGGGGACGCCGCGATTACATCCCCCCGCCCCCGCCGCCGCCCCTGAGCTCGAAGGACGACACGGACACGCGATATCCGGCTCCCGTCACGGGCAGAGCAACGTCGAAGTAAACGCGGTCGAAACCTCCGACGAAGCCTTGCACCACGCCGTACGTCTTGCCGATCACGCCCCCCTGCGCGTCGAGGATCTCGACGAGCAAGCGGACGTCCGTGGCGCCGGTGGGGCGGGTGTTGTAGACATAGCCTTCGAGGATGGAGGCGCCCTTCCGACTCTTGCCCGCCTGCCATTCCACGCGAAACTGGGCTTCCGTCTTCGGCGTCGCGTAGGTCTGGGCCGCGGCTCCGCCCGCGCCGCCCACGAGCATGAGGGCCACCGCCGCGGCCACGCGGAGACGTCGCGCGGTCATTGGCCGGTGGCGAAGGTATCCCAGGAGAGCACGCGCACGCGGTAGCTCGCGCCCGTGGTCTGGATGGGCACCTCGAAGTAGAGCCGGCCACGCGAGAGCACGCTGCCGAGGGCCTCGCCCTGGGCCTGGCCGATGACCTGGCCCTGGGCATCGAGCGTCTCGACGAGCAAGCGCGGATTCCCCACGCCGCCGGCGCCGTCGTTGTAGAGATAGCCCCAGACGATGGGGCTCCCTTTCTTCGACTGGCCCGCCTGAACCTCCGCATGAAAGCGCCCCGCGACCATCTGGGCGTGGGCGACGGCGGCGAGCAGGATCAAGCAGGCCGCGGCGCCGAGAGCGGCCAGACGACGAGCGCTTACGGTCCGCCGCCGGCGCACTTGAGCCATGAGTCGGCCGAGACGCGATAGGCTGGCCCCGCCACCTTGATGGGGACCTCGAAGTAGACGTGATCATCTCCGCCCACGTAGCCCGGGACGAAGCCGGTGGAGCTCGCGATCACGTTGCCCTGGGCGTCGAGCGTCTCGATGAAGAGGCGGATGTTGCAGTAACCGGACATCGCCCGGGCGGTATTGACGTAGCCCGTGATGAGCGGCTTGCCTGATCGAGTCTGGCCGGGTTGCCAGTCGAGGCTCAGCTTGGAGTCGTAGGCGGCGCCGCCCACGCTGGCCGCGCTGGCGGCCCTGGCCTCGTGCGCTCCCAGCGCCAGGGCGAGCGCCACGATACCGCCCGCAATCATGATTTTCTCGACCCGCGCGCCCACGCCCTTAAGAAGCCGAGAGAAGGGCAAAGGGTTCCCGAAAATTATCTACC
>QHSC01000112.1 GCA_003220345.1 Candidatus Rokuibacteriota bacterium
CTTTCGGGTATCGTCCCACGTCTTCGGGTACTCGCTCGCCCCGGCGTCCTTCAGCCACGACTTGCGATAGGCGACGGCGTTGCCGACGATGGAGTGCGGGACGCTGAGCCACTTGCCGTTGACGTTGCACGAGGGCGGGAACACGTCATAGAACCCACCCTCGGCCTTGCCGAGCTCGCCGGCCACGTCGGACACGTCGGAGACGGCGCTCTGGTACAGATGCGCCCAGTTGTACTGGAAGTTGAAGATGTCGGCTCCGGCTCCCGACTGGATGGCCGCTGTGATGCGCGGCTGGAGGTCGTTGGCGTTGATGGTCTCGAACACGACCTCCGCCCCGAGCGCCTTGGAGGCCTCCGGCATCTGGCGCTTCAACTCGACGTCGGACTCGGGGATGAAGTCGACCCAGCGCACCCAGTGCAACTTCGTGCCCTGGGCAAAGGCCGGGGCTCGTCCCGACGCGAGAATGCCCTCGAGGCCCGCTGCCACACCCGCGGCCACGCCGGTGCGCTTGATGAAGGTCCGGCGATCCAGCTGAGAGCCGTCCGTGGACGCCTCCTCGTGATTGTCCGTCGTCATTGACCAAATCCTCCAGGGCTGGTGAAACCTTCGATGGGGTGGGGCTGTTCCCGCGGATCGAGCCGGCAAGCGGAGAGCGTCGGAGCCGAAAGCTCGGCGGCGATGTGGGACCTCGTGAAGGGCATCAAATGATCTCGAAGTGGTGAGAAATCCGGCACAAATCGTGTCGCCTTTCTAGCAGGAAAAGGCGAATGTGTCAACGGTCCCGGCCTCTCGACGCGATCATACGGCATGGCTCGACGCGTCAAGACGTCCCATCACGCCGGCGGGGGCGCGCAGGCTCGTGGCGAGAACGAAGGCCATCCCGCCGATCAGGCCCGACGCGACGAAGAGCCAGGCGTACGTGCCCAGCGTGTCGTGGATGGCGCCGCCCGCATAGGAGCCCAGCCCCATCCCGATGCAGGAGATGAAGAAGATGAAGCCGTAGGCGGTGCCCACGCCGCGCTCACCGAAGTACTCACGCGTGATCACGGCGTAGAGCGGCATCGCGCTGCCATAGGCGACGCCGAAGATGGCCGCGAGCCCGTACACCGACCCTTGGCTGCGCGCGAAGAGATACAGAAAGATCACGCTCGCCTGGAGCGCGAGCGCCGCGAGCATGGTGTGCTTGACCCCGACGCGGTCGGCGACGATGCCGGTCCCCACCCTGCCGAAGATCGACGTGAGCCCGGAAAGACCGAGAGCGCCCGCTGCTGCCAGGGCAGGCACGCCCTGATCGATGGCATGGGAGACCATGTGGAAGATAGGTCCCGAGTGCGCGGCGCAGCATCCGAAGTGGGTGAACACGATGGCCCAGAAGGGCCAGCGGGCAAAGACGCTCCGTGCCCGCGCCGGGCGGCCGGCCCAGGCGGAGGCCTGGGTGAGGCCGCCGGCGCGGTCTCTGAGGAGCAAGGCGGCGGGGATGACCACGAGCGCGGAGAGCTCGGCGAGCACGACGAAGGCCGTGCGCCAGTCGAAGGAGTCGATGAGCCAGCGTGACAGGGGCGAAAGAGCGAGGGTGCCCAGCCCGTTGCCAGAGGACACGACGGCCGCCGCCATGCCCCGGCGCGTCTCGAACCACCGCATCACGGTCACGGTCAGCGGGACATAGAAGCAGCTGACTCCCGCTCCCACGAGGACGCCGAAGGTCAGATAGAACTGCCACAGATCGCTCACGCGACTCGAGAGGAAAAGCCCCGTGGCCAGCAGCACCCCGCCCGAGAGCACGACCACGCGCCCCCCCAGACGGTCTGAGAGGTATCCGGAGGCGAAGGAGCCCACACCCATGACGATCCAGTTGAGCAGGGCGATCGTGCCGACGCTCGCGCGGGACCAGCCCATCGATGTCTCGAGCGGCTGCTGGAACACCGCCAGGGTGAACAGGGTGCCGATGGCCATCGTGATGATGACGAAGGCTGCCCCCAGCACCACCCAGCCATAGGACCTGTCGGTCACGGAGTCTCCATGCGTCCTTCGCGGACGGGAATGAGCAGGCACAAGGTGGCGACCATGGCGAGGCCGAGCCCGACCCAGGGGACGGCGAAGCCGCCGAGGCGCTCGACGGCCAGGCCGAAGAGCGGCGGGCAGAGCGTGACCCCGAACGAGGAGATCGCGAGGCCGAGGCCGACGGCGGTGCCGGCGGCCCGGATGCCGACGATCTCCGCCAGAAGCGTGTGCTGGACGCCGTTCCAGCCGATGCCCACGAATCCGAAGGCGAGGGCGAGGGCGGCCAGCAGCCACCAGCTCGTGCCCGGTCCGGTGCCCGCCATGGCGACCGAGCAGGCGGCCGAGCCCAACCCCGCGATCATGAGCACGATGCGGCGCCGCGAACCGAAGACGCGATCGGAGAGCACGCCAAAGGCCACGCGACCGAAGGCGCCCGTCACCTGGGCCATGACGAGGAAGCGCGAGGCGGCGATGAGCGGTATCTTGACGACCTCTGCCAAGTAGAGCACGAGAAAGCCCATCCACACGGTCTGCATGCCCGCGAAGGTGAAGGTCGCTATCGAGACGAGCCAGAGATCACGGCTGGCCAGGACCCGGCGAAGGGCGACGGGTTGCGGCGATCCCGCACCCTGCTCCGGCTCGGGCGGCTCCCGGTAGAGAAGCCACGTGATCACGGCGAGCAGGGCCACGATGGAGGCGGCGAGAACGACGGCGCCACGCCAGCCGACCCGCAGCGCGAGCGGAGGCATGAGCAGGGCGCCGAGGGCGCCGCCGAGAGGCAGCCCGACCTGCTTGAGACCCGTCACCGTGCCGCGCTGCCGCCGGGGAAACCACGAGATGCCCGCCTTGGTCGTGGTCGGATTCAAGATGCCGTAGCCGGCGCCCGCAATGATCATGAGGATGACCAGAGGTGTGAAGGCCTGGGAGCCTGCCACGGCCACGAGACCGATGGCGATGATGGCTTGACCGCCCGCCATGCTCGTCCGCACGCCCCAGCGATCCGCCATCCAGCCCGCGGGCAAGGAGATCAGCGAGGGGCCGATGTAGTAGGCGGAGATGAAGGAGCCCGCCTGCGCCATGGACAAACCCAGATCCTCGCGGATGAGCGGAGCGATGGACGGGATGCCGAGGGGGCCCACGTTGGCCATGGTTTGCGCCGCCATGATCAAGGCAAGAATGGCCCAGCGATTGGTCACGAGGGGCGCGGTGTGACGAGAGCGACGACGGCCTTGAGGTCCTCCTCGGTGTCGACACCGATGGTGGGCTCGCGGGTCTCGAGCACGCGGATGGGGATCCCGTGCTCGAGGAGGCGGAGCTGCTCCAGCTGCTCCGCCCGCTCCAGGGACGACGCGGGGAGCGAGTGGTACATCTCGAGTACGGAGCGGCGATACGCGTAGATGCCGATGTGCTTCCAGTAGATGATGCCACCGCCGTTGTCGCGATCGAAGGGGATGGGGAGCCGTGAGAAGTAGAGCGCGTCCCCGTGGCGGTCCGTCACCACCTTGTTGGCGGTGCGGCTCACGACTTCCTCGGGGGTGGCGCGGATCTTGAGCGTGGTCACCTGGACCTCGGGCTCGTTGAGGAAGGGCCGGACCAGCGTCTCGATGTGGCCGGTGGTCACGAGCGGCTCGTCACCCTGGATGTTGACGTAGACGTCGGCCATCCGCGCGCGCGAGACTTCCCAGAGCCTGTCCGTGCCCGACCGATGATCCGACGAGGTGAGCACCGCGGGCACGTGGTGCGTGTGGCAGGCCTCGACGACCTCCTCGCTGTCCGTGGCCACGAGGAGGTCCGAGAGGAGCCGGCAGGCCTGGGCGCGGTGGAACACGTAGACGACCATGGGCACGCCGCCAATCTCGCGGAGGACCTTGCGCGGCAGGCGGGTGGACTGGAGCCGTGCCGGGATGACGCCGAGGATCTTCACGCCGCTAGGCCCCCCTCCGAGTATTCCTAGCGCCCCGGCCCGATCCCGGTGCCGCGCAGGCGCGGGTCCAAGACGTCTCGCAGCGCGTCGCCGAGCATGTTGAAGCCGAAGACGGCGAGGGAGATGGCCAGGCCGGGGAAGATGGCCATCCAGGGCGCGCGCTGCATGTAGGAGCGCCCGGAGCCCGCGAGCATGGAGCCCCACGAGGGTCGCGGGGGCGGGACGCCGAGCCCGAGGAAGGACAGCGCGGACTCGGCCAGGATCACGCCGCCGAGGCCGATGGTGGCCAGGATGATGACGGTGGCCATGACATTGGGCACCACGTGGCGGAGCACGATGCGGAGATGCCCGCTGCCGATGGCCCGCGCCGACTCGATGTAGGGGTTCTGCATCACCGACAGGGCGGCGCCGCGGATGACGCGCGCGTTGTTCGCGGCCACGAGCACGGAGAGCGACAGGATCAGGTTCAGGAGTCCCGGCCCGAGCACGGCCATGAGCGACAGGATGATGATCAGATACGGGAAGGACATCCAGGCATCGACGACGCGCTGGACGGCCATGTCGTAGGCCCCGCCGATGTAGGCGCTCGACACCCCGACGGCCACCGCCACCACGGTGGCCAGCGCGATGGTGAGGAAGCCCACGGTCACCGACACGCGCGCCCCGTACACGACGCGGCTCCAGAGATCGCGGGAGAGGTTGTCCGTTCCGAACCAGAACTGGGGGCTCGGCGCCTTCATGCGCGATCCGGTGATGGAATAGTCGTAGTCGTAGTGGGCGATCCAGGGGGCGCCCAGCGCCATGACGAGCATGACGAGCACGAGGAATCCGCCCAGGGCGCCCAGGGGCTTGTGCCGGCAGAAATGGGTGACGGCTCTCAGGGCGCGCGGGAGCGCCCAGGGCTCTCGCGAGGACTCCACGGGGGCGACGGCTTCGACGTAGCGGGCCATGGGAGGGGAAAGCGCTCGCGCCTAGCTGTACCTGATCCGCGGATCGAGCACCGCGTAGGTCAGGTCGACGAGGAGGTTGATGAGCACGATGATGGAGACCACGAGCAGATTGATGCCCTGGATGACGGGGTAGTCGCGCTGGAGGATGGCGTCGAAGAGGAAGCGGCCCATGCCCGGAAGCTGGAAGATCGATTCAATGATCACGGTGGCGCTGAAGATCTGGGCGAACTGGATGCCGAGGATCGTGATGACGGGGATGACGGCATTCTTGAGACTGTGCTTGAGCACCACCACCCGCTCGCGCAGCCCCTTGGACCACGCCGTGCGCACGTAGTCCTGGCGCAGCACCTCGAGCAGCATGGCGCGCGTCAGCCGCATGATGGCGGCGCCCGAGGCGATGCCCAGGATGAAGCCGGGCAGGATGAACTGAAGCACGTGGGCCGTTGGATTCCTGCGGAACTCCGTGAAGCCCAGATGCGGGGTCCATCCCCACCACATGGCGGGCAGGATGATGACCAGCGTGGCGAGCCAGAAGCCGGGGACGGACAAGCCGAGGATGGCGAGGCTGCGCGCCACGTAGTCCCGAAGCGTGTCGGCGCGGACGGCCGAGAGGACGCCGATGGGGATCCCGATGAGAATCGAGAAGCTGCCGGCCACGGCCGCGAGCAGCAGGGTGACGGGAAGGCGCGACCCGAGCTCCTCGACGACCGTGCGCCGGGTCCAGAGCGACTCACCCAGGTTGCCGCGCACGACCTGTCCGATCCAGGTGAAGTACTGGATGTAGATCGGCCGGTCGAGTCCGAGCTTGTGGCGGAGATCGTCGAGATCCTTGCCGTAGGCCTTCTCTTCGAGCATGAGCTGCACGGCGTCGCCGGGCAGCAATCGGGGCAGGGTGAAGATGATGAGGGAGGCGATGATGAGTGAGGGGATGGCGACCACGAGACGCTTGAGGAGATAGCGCCTCAGCATGGGCTCAGCGGTCGAGCCAGGCCGCGGTCACGCGCCCGCCGAAGTCGTAGCCGAGATTGGGCCCGTAGTTCTTGAGCGCGCTCTCCCAGACGGCCACGCTCAGCCCCGAGTGGATCTGCACGTAGTACTGCTGCTTGGCCAGGTAACGCTGGATCTCGTTGATGAGCTCCCGCCGCTTGGCCGTGTCGAAGGTGCGCCGCTGACGGACGATGAGGTCCGCGGCCACCGGATCGTTGACGTGGCTCTGGTTCTTGGCCTCGCCGGGCATGTACTGGTTGAGATAGTTGTCCGGCTCGATGAAGGTCGTCTGCGGCCCGAAGGTCATGGAGTCGAACTTGCCCACGAGGCAGCTCGCCGCGTAGGCCCCGTACTCCTTCTGGTCGAGCTTGGCCTCGATGCCCACGTCCTTGAGATATTTCAGCATGAGCTGCGCCTGGTCGACGAGAATGCTCGAGCCGTAGGTCGTGAAGCAGACGCTGCCCGGGAAACCGTTCGCATAGCCCGCGGCGGCAAGGAGCCGCTTGGCCTCCGGAAGGTCGCGCTTGTAGTAACGCGCGCCCTCGCCGAGCTCCGCCACGGGCAGGGACCACTCCTTGAGACCGGCCGGCACGGGCGGATTGAACATGCCCGTGCCCTCGGAGGTCGCGTCCATCAGGTCCTTGCGGTCCACGGCGAGGGACATGGCCTGCCGCACGCGCAGATCGTTGAAAGGCGGACGGTCGGTCCGCATCGACAGGTGGCTCATGATGTTGGTCACGACATCCGCCGTGCGCAGATTCGGCCGCTTCTGCTTCAGCGCGTCCCTGATCTGGACCCACTCCGTGCGGAAAATGAGCCCGCCGTCGAAGCCGACGTCGTACTTTCCCGCCAGGAACCCTGCGATCCGCGACGCGCTGTCTTCGTCCACGATCTGCTCGACGCGGTCGATGTAGGGCAGGCCCGGCACGAAGTAGCCGGGATGCCGCACGAGGGTCTGGCCCAGGCCCGGACGCAGGCTGTCGAGCATCCACGGGCCCGTCCCGATGAAGGCCTCGGGCTTCTTGAGGTCGCCGAACTTCTCCACGCACTCGCGGGCGATGATGGCCACGGCCATCGGCGTGGCCAGCATGTCGGGGAACCACGCGAAGGGCTCCTTGAGCGTGAACTTGACGGTGTATCGGTCCACCGCCTCGACACGCTCGACGGTCTTGAGCATGTAGGCATTGGCGTTGCCCTGGATGGTCAGGAAGCGCTCGACGGAGTAGCGGACGTCCTCAGCGGTCAGCTCGCGCCCGTTGACGGGAGGCTTGTTGTGCCAGCGGACGCCCTTGCGGAGCCTGAAGACATAGGTGGTCTCGTTGGGCTGAGTCCACGACTCCGCGAGATCGCCCTCGAGGGGAAAGGTGCCCGAGGCCACCGCCGGGCCCACCTTGTGCTTGAGGAGCCGGCTGTGGGTGAAGCTCATCAGGACGTGCGTCTTGAACGACACGGTGAGCATGTGATCGAGATGTGGCGGATCGGTGCCCCGGATGGTCAGGGTGCCGCCGCGCTTTGGCGTCTGCGCGAAGGCGGGACTCGAGGTGAGGTGGGAGACGGTGGCCGCAGCCAGCGCCCCGCCTCCTGCCTTGAGAAGATCTCTCCGGTTGAGTCCGCCCACGCTACCGATCCAGCCAGGCCGCCAGGAGCCGCCCACCGTAGTCGTAGCTGACGTTGGTGGCGTAGTTCTTCAGCGCGCCCTCCCAGACGGCGACCTGGATGGCCGACGGCATCTGCACGTAGTACTGCTGCTTGGCCAGATAGCGCTGGATCTCGTGGATGACCTCGCGGCGCTTGGCCACGTCCTGGGTGCGGCGCTGGCGGACGAGCATGTCCGCCACGATGGGGTCATTGATGTGGCTCTGGTTCTTGAGCTCGCCGGGGTAGTACTGGCCGTAGAGAAAGTTGTCCGGCTCCTGGAAGCCCGTCTGCGGTCCGAAGGCCATGGAGTCGAACTTGCCGTAGAAGGTCGTGGCGATGTAGGCGCCGTATTCCTTGGTGTTCAGCCTGGTGTCGATGCCGATGTCCTTGAGGCCCTTGAGCACGAGCTGCGTCATGTCGATCAGGACCTGCGAGCCATAGGTGGTGAACTCCATGGTCGCCGAAAAGCCGTTCGGATAGCCGGCCTCGGCCATGAGCTTCTTGGCCTGGGCGAGATCGTACTTGTACCAGCGCCCGCCCTCGCCCAGCTGGTCCATGGGCACCGACCACTCCTTGAGGGCAGCCGGTACGGACGGGTTCAGCGCGCCCACGCCCTCGTACACGGCATCGATGATGCCGGGGCGGTTGATGGCGAGCGACATGGCCCGGCGCACCCTGATGTCGCTGAAGGGCGGCTTGTCGGTGCGCATGTAGATGTGGCTCATGACGGAGTTCGGGTACTCCGCCGTCTGGAGGCGCGGGCGCTTCTGCTTGAGGGTGTCCTTGATCTGGACCCAGTCCACGCGGTTGATCACGCCCTGGTACTCCCAGCCCATGTCGTACTTGCCCGCGATGAAGGCGGCCATGCGCGAGGCATTGTCCTCGTCCACCGCCACCTCGATCCGCTCGATGTAGGGGAGGCCGGAGAGGAAGTAGCCGGGATTGCGCACGAAGGTATAGCCCACGTTGGGGCGGTAGCTGTCGAGCATCCAGGGCCCGCTTCCCACCATGCTCTCGGGCTTCTTGAGATCGCCGAACTTCTCCACGCATTCCTTGGCGATGATGGGGACCGCGTGAGAGTTGGCAATCATGTCGAGGAACCAGACGTACGGCTCCTTGAGGAAGAACTTGATCGTGTGCTTGTCGATCGCCTCGACCTTGTCGAGCGACGACAGCATGTAGGCGTTGGCGTTGCCCTTGAGCGTCCGGAAGCGCTCCACCGAGTACACGACGTCCTCGGCCGTCAGCTCCCGTCCGTTCACGGGCGGTCGGTTCTGCCAGCGCACGCCCTTGCGGAGCTTGAAGACGTACGTGGTCTCGTTGGGCTGGCTCCACGATTCGGCCAGATCGCCTTCGATGGGGAAAGTGCCCGGGGGCACGGCGGGGCCGGCCTTGTGCTTGAGGAGGCGGCTGTGCGTGAAGGAGTAGGCGATGTGGGTCTTGTAGGAGATCGTCTGGTGGGGGTCGAAATGCGGCGGATCCCAGAGTCGAAGCGACAGCGTGCCGCCGCGCTTCGGGCTCTGGGCCAGCGCGGGGCTGAAGCGCGCCTGGGCGGCCGTGGCGAGGCCGGCGCCGCCCAGGGCCAGGAGCTCGCGGCGACTCAGGGCGAAGCGTGAAGGGGCGTGGTCGTCCATGGCCACTCTCCTTAGTTTTTTGACGCGGTGAGAGCGTCGGATTTGAAGTGGCGCTCACTCTGTGGCAGAGCGGGCTAGCCTGTCAAGCGGGTTGTGCGATCGTACGGCATGTCGTACTCGAGATGCATGGCGTAGCGCACCTCGGAGACCGTCCGCCGCACGAGGGCCCGGCCTCGCTCGGTGCCCTCCCGGAGCACTCGCATCACGAAGTCGGGATCGCGCGCGAGCTCCTGGCGGCGCCGGCGGATGGGAGCGAGCAGGCCCTCGAGCACTTCGATGAGGTGGTGCTTGACCGCCACGTCTCCCAGTCCGCCCGCGCGGTAGCGCGCCTTCAGCGTGTCGAGGGCTCCCGCGTCGGTCTCGAAGGCGTCGAGGTAGGTGAAGACCACGTTGCCTTCCACCTCACCCGGCTCGTCGATCCGGGCGTGGCGGGGATCGGTATACATGCGCATCACCTTGTGGCTCACGACGTCGGGCGAGTCGGAGAGGTGAATGGCGTTGCCGAGCGACTTGCTCATCTTGGACCGGCCGTCGATGCCCGGCAGCCGCGACACCCGGCTCACGAGCGCCTCCGGCTCGACGAGGAGGGCGCCGTAGAGGCGATTGAAGCGGCGCACGAGCTCCACCGTTTGCTCGATCATGGGCAGCTGGTCCGCGCCCACCGGCACCAGGTGGGCCTTGAAGGCGGCGATGTCGGCGGCCTGGCTGACCGGGTAGACGAGGAAGCCGGCGGGAATCTCCCCGCCGAAGCCCTTCTGTCGGATCTCTTCCTTGATGGTGGGATTGCGCTCGAGCCTGGCCACGCTGACGAGGTTCAGGAGATAGCCGGTGAGCTCGGCGAGCTCGGGTATTCCCGACTGGACCACGATGGTGGCCACGGCGGGGTCGATGCCCGCGGCGAGGTAGTCGAGGACGACCTCGCGGATGTTGAGATGGATTTGCTCGGGCTGATCGGCGTGATCCGTGAGGGCCTGCAGGTCGGCGATGAGCAGGTAGGTGTCATAGGCCTGCTGCAGCTCGACGCGGGCGAGAAGCGAGCCCGCATAGTGGCCGAGGTGCAGGGGGCCGGTGGGCCGGTCGCCCGTCAGGATGGTCCGTCTCATAGGTCCTCCAGCCTCTCGCGGGGCGGGGGTCGCATGAGACGACGAAGCCGCCCGGGGGAGGCGGCTCGTGATGGATTCGCGCTGCGACTAGTTCACGGAGAGCCGCCTAGTTCGGCGGCCACCACCACTCCTGCCGTGAGCGTGCGCGCGCATCAAATTGCATGAACGTATCTTGGCACGAGCGGTCGGTGTCGTCAACGGGGTTTCGGCTTGACACACCTCCCGCTTCTGCTTTACTCAAGCGCAACACGAACCCCGGAGGAGGCTTCCATGCGCGCACGACTTCTGCTCTCCCTGACGGCCGTCTTCGCCCTCACCCTCGGCGTGGGCGCCGCGGCGGCCCAGGCGCCCATCAAGATCGGCGACATCAACTCCTACAGCGGCATCGGCGCGCCCTTCACCGGACCGTACCGCGTCGGCGTGGAGATGGCCGTGGAGGAGATCAACGCCAAGGGCGGTGTCCTCGGCCGGAAGCTCGAAGTCGTCTTCCGCGACGACAAGGGTCAGCCGCCGGAAGCGGTCAAGCACGCCCAGGAGCTCGTCGAGTCCGAGAAGGTGGCCCTCATCGCGGGCACCTTCCTCTCCAACGTGGGACTGGCCGTCTCGGACTGGGCCAAGCAGAACAAGACCATGTTCGTGGTGGCGGAGGCCCTGACGGAGGCGCTCACCTGGGCCAAGGGGCACGACCACGTCGTCCGGCTCCGCCCCAACACCTACGAGCAGGGGCGCATGCTCGCCGAGAAGGCGGGCAAGATGAAGTACGCGAAGTGGGCGACCATCGGCCCCAACTACGAGTACGGCAAGCGGGCGTGGGAGACGTTCCGTGACCGGCTCAAGGAGCTGAAGCCGGACGTGCAGGTGGTGGGCGAGCACTGGCCGACCCTGGGCAAGATCGAGCCCGGCCCGCTCGTGACGGCGATCATGAGCCAGAACCCCGACGCCCTCTACGTCTCCCTCTTCGGCAGCGACTGGCTGGCCTTCGTGCGGGAAGCCCAGAAGCGGGGGCTCTTCCAGAAGATGTTCGTGGTCGGCATCTTGCTCGGCGAGCCCGAGTACATCGACCCCCTCAAGCTCGAAGCGCCCGAGGGCAATCTCGTGACCGGTTACCCCTGGTACGACATCAAGAGCCCGGCGCACCAGGACTGGGTGGCCCGCTACACGAAGCGCGGCGACAAGCATCCCGTGCTGGGCGCCCTCATCGGCTACGTCACCTATGTCTCGATCGCCGAGGCGATCAAGAAAGCCGGAGGCACCGACACGGCCAAGCTCGTCCAGGCCTTCAAGGGCCTCAAGGTCGAGACGCCCATCGGCCCCATCACCTTCCGCGCCTCGGACGGCCAGTCGACCATGGGCGCGTGGGTGGGCACGACCAAGCTCGACAGCCAGCGCGGCGTCGGGGTCATGGTCAATCACGAATACATTGCCGGCGAGAAGGTGCTCCCCTCCGACGACGAGGTGAGGAAGCTCCGCCCGGCTCCGTGAGACTGAAGACCGCCCCCTCATGATCTCAGCCCTCGCCTCATTCGAGGGGAGCCTCGGCTCGAAGTGCGGCCTCTCCCGCGATGGGGGAGAGGGTTTCTCAATTCCCTCTCCCCTCTGGGGAGAGGGCCAGGGTGAGGGGAGCCGCCCATGTCGCTCCTCGTCGTCCAGCTCCTGAGCGGTCTCGCCAACGCGATGTTCCTCTTCCTCATCGCGTCGGGACTGTCGCTCATCTTCGGGGTCACCCGGATCGTCAACTTTGCCCACGGCTCCTTCTACATGCTGGCGGCCTACCTGACGTACTCGCTGTCCGCCCTCCTTCCCCTGGGCGCGGGCGCCTTCTACGCGGCTGCCCTCCTCGCCGCGCTCCTCGTGGCGGCGCTCGGTGGGCTCGTGGAGACGCTCCTCCTTCGCCGCGTCTACCGCGCGCCCGAGCTGTACCAGCTCCTCCTGACCTTCGCGCTCGTCCTGATCGTGGCGGACGCCGTTCGCTATCTCTGGGGCGCCGACAACAAGACGGGCCCGGCCGCTCCCGGCCTGAGCGGCTCCGTGCCCATCGCCGGTCAGCTCTTCCCGAGCTATGATCTCGCCGTCATCGTCTTCGGCCCTCTCGTCGCCCTCGGGCTCTGGGCCCTCTTCCATCGCACGCGCTGGGGCATCCTGATCCGCGCCGCCACCCAGGACCGCGAGATGGTGGCGGCCCTCGGAGTGGATCAATCGAGGCTCTTCACGGGCGTCTTCATCCTCGGGTCGTTCCTGGCGGGGCTCGCGGGCGCGCTCCAGGTGCCGCGCCTGGCTCTGACCACGGTCATGGACACCACGGTGATCGTGGAGGCCTTCGTGGTCGTGGTCATCGGCGGCATGGGATCCGTGTGGGGAGCGTTGCTCGCCTCCCTCCTCATCGGCGTGCTCAACGCTTTCGGTGTGCTCGTGCTGCCCAAGATCTCCATCGTGCTCATCTTCGTGGTCATGGCCGTCGTCCTGATCGTGAGGCCGTGGGGCCTTCTCGGGCGGCCGGAGATCCAGCATCGCGCGGCGGGCACAGGTGCCGTGGCTGAAGTCCGTGCGTCGAGGGTGAGCCCACCGTGGCTCGGGGCGGGAATGCTGCTGCTGGCGGCGCTGCCGTGGGCGCTGCCGACCTTCTGGATGTGGCTCGTGGTGGAGATCTTCGCCTTCGTGCTCTTTGCGGCGAGCCTGCACCTGCTCATGGGCCGGGGGGGCATGGTCTCCTTCGGGCATGCCGCGTATTTCGGGATCGGCGCCTACGCGGCCGCCCTTCTCCTGAAGCTCGCGGGCTGGCCCATGCCGCTGGCCTTCGTGGCGGCTCCCGTGGTGGCGGGGCTGGCCGCCGCCGTCTTCGGCTATTTCTGCGTCCGGCTCACGAGCATCTACTTCGCCATGCTCACCCTCGCCTTCGCCCAGATCGTCTACGCTGTCGTCCATCAATGGGACCCGGTCACGGGAGGCGACAATGGCGTCCTCTCGGTGTGGCCTCCCGCCTGGCTGGCGACCCCGACGCGCTACTACTACTGGTCGCTCGCGGCCACGCTCGGCGGAGTGGTCGTGCTCCGCGTGGTCGCCGCGTCGCCTTTCGGGCTCTCCCTGCGGGCCGTGCGCGATCATGCCCGGCGCGCGGAGGCCGTCGGCATCAACGTCCGCGCGCTGCAGTGGGCGGCCTTCATCGTGGCGGGCTTCGTGGCCGGCCTCGGCGGGGCCATCTTCGCCTTTCTCAAGGGGAGCGTCTTTCCCGTCTACGCGGAGGCGTCCACGTCGGTGCAGCCGCTCGTGATGGTCCTGCTGGGCGGCGTGGGCTCGTCTTCGGGTCCGCTCATCGGCGCGGCCGTCTACAAGCTGCTGGACACCGTGATCACGCGCTATACGGACTACTGGCAGCTCGTGCTGGGCGGAATCCTCGTCCTCCTCGTCCTCGCCTTCCCCCGCGGCATCGCGGGCTCGCTTCGCTGGAGAGGTCCGTGACCACGCCCGTGCTCGAGACGCGCGGGCTCTCGAAGGCGTTCGGCGGCGTCCAGGCCGTGGCCGCGGTGGACCTGGTCATGCCGCGCGGCGAGATCCGTGCCCTCATCGGTCCCAACGGCGCCGGCAAGACCACCTTGTTCAACATGCTGACGGGCCAGCTCCGGGCGGACGCGGGCGAGGTGCGCTTCAAGGGCGAGCGTCTCTCCGGGCTCTCTCCCCACGCGGTCTGGCGCCGAGGAGTGAGCCGCACCTTCCAGATCACCGCGACCTTCTCGACGCTGACCGTGCTCGAGAACGTCCAGGTGGCCCTGCAGTCTCACCATCACCAGACGTACGCCTTCCTGCGCCGGGCAGCCAGGCTTGGAGCGGCCGCCGCGCGGGCCCTTCTCGCGCGCGTCGGGCTCGAGGAAGGGGCGGAGCGGCCGGCGGGAGCCCTCGCCTATGGCGATCTCAAGAAGCTCGAGCTCGCCATGGCCCTCGCCAACGATCCCGAGGTGCTCCTGCTCGACGAGCCGACGGCGGGCATGGCCCCCGCCGAGCGCGGCGCCCTCATGGCGCTCACCGAGCGCATCGCGCGCGAGCGCTCGCTCACCGTGCTCTTCACCGAGCACGACATGGACGTGGTCTTCTCGGTGGCCGACCGTATCATGGTGTTGCACCAGGGGCGAGTGATCGCCGAAGGGCGGCCCCAGGAGGTGCGCGCCGACGAGCAGGTCCAGCGAGTGTATCTGGGAGAAGCCGAGTGAGAAGCGCGCGTGCTGACGCTTGACGGCGTGGAGGCCGCTTACGGTCCATCACGCGTGCTTCACGGCATCTCTCTCGGCGCGCGCGAAGGCGAGGTGGTCTCGCTCCTGGGCCGGAACGGCGCCGGCAAGTCCACCACGCTCAAGGCCGTGATGGGCCTGGTGGACGTCACCGGCGGGTCGATCCGCCTCGACGGCCGTGAGCTGCGAGGGCAGGCGACCCACGAGATCGCCCGCCTCGGGGTGGGCTGGGTGCCGGAAGACCGGCGCATCTTCAGCGATCTCAGCGTGGAGGAGAACCTCCTCGTGGGCGGCGGGAACGCGGGCGGGCGGAGCGTCGCGCGCGTCTACGAGCACTTCCCCGCCCTGGGCCGGATGGCGCGGCGGCGAGGGGGGAGCCTCTCGGGAGGAGAGCAGCAGATGCTCACCGTCGCGCGCACGCTCATGGGTAGCCCGCGCTTCCTGCTCCTCGACGAGCCGTCGGAAGGGCTGGCCCCCGTCATCGTCCAGGCCCTCGGCCAGCAGATCGCCGCGCTCAAGCGGGAGGGCTTGACCATCGTGCTCTCGGAGCAGAATCTCAAGTTCGCGGCCCGGCTCGCGGACAGGGCCTACATCATCGAGAAGGGCCAGATCCGGTGGGACGGGCCCATGGCGCGGCTGATGGAAGACGAAGCCGTCCGCCGCGCGTACCTCACCGTCTAGGGGCGGCATGAAGACTTTGATCAAGAATATCGGCTTGATCGTCTCGGGCGACATCGAGCGCCCGCTCGTCGAGGGCGACAGCATCGCCATCGCCGACGGTCGGATCGTCGCCGTGGGGAAGGGGCTCGAGGATCAGGCCGACACCGTCATCGACGCCAAGGGCAGCGCGGTGATCCCGGGGCTCATCGATTCGCACTGCCACCCCGTGTTCGGCGACTTCACCCCGCGCCAGCGGACCATGGACTTCATCGAGTCCGGGCTCAACGGCGGGATCACCACCATGATCTCGGCGGGCGAGGTGCATCTCCCGGGACGTCCGAAGGACATCGCGGGCCTCAAGGCCCTCGCCGTCGTGGCCGCCAAGGCCTCCGCCAACCTGCGGCCGGCCGGGGTCAAGGTCCACGGCGGGGCGCCCATTCTCGAGCTCGGCCTCGTCGAGGAGGATTTCGCCGAGATGGCCCGCCACGGCGTCAGGCTCGTGGGCGAGATCGGCCTGGGCTCGGTCAGGACCGGCAAGGACGCGGCGCCCATGGTCCGCTGGGCGAAGAAGCACGGCATGACCGTGACCATTCACACGGGCGGGCCGTCCATCGCGGGCTCGAACCCCATCAGCGCCGAAGTGGTGCTCGAGGCCGATCCTCATGTCGTCGGGCACATCAACGGTGGAACGACGTCCATGAGCGAGCGGGAGATCGACTCGCTGGTGGCGACGACCATGGCTCTCGAGATCGTCCACTGCGGCAACGGCAAGACGGCGCTGCACACGCTCGAGCGGGCCAAGGAGGCGCGGGCGCTTCACCGCGTCATCATCGGCAACGACGCGCCGTCGGGAACGGGCGTGGTACCGCTCGGCATCATCCGCGTGATCGCCCATCTCGCCTCGCTGGGCGGAGTGGGCGCGGAGACGGCGATCTGCATGGCCACCGGCAACACGGCGCGCGTCTACAATCTGCCCGTTGGTGTCATCGCGGCCGGCCGCGAGGCGGACCTCTGCATCGTAGATGCGCCGGTGGGATCGGTGGGCCGGACGGCCCTCGAGGCGCTCACCGCGGGCGACGTCTTCGGCATCTCGATGGCCCTCATCGACGGCCAGGTCAAGATAGGCCGGAGCCGCAATACCCCGCCGGCCGCCCGCGCCGCCGAGGTCGTCAAAGGACACGGCCCTTCTGGAGGAGGTCATTAATGAAGATCCGCAAGATGCTGACGGTGGTGGAGGAGATCTACGAGGACGGCGGGAAGAAGGTCGCCCGGCCCATCAAGAAGGTCGCGGCCATCGCGGTGATCGAGAACCCGTTCGCCGGGCGCTTCGTGGAGGATCTGCAGGAGCTCGTCAAGACGGGCGAGGAGCTGGGCGACCTCCTCGGCCGCCGGGCCGTGGCCGCCCTCGGCGCGCCCGCCCATTCCTACGGCAAGGCGGCCATCGTCGGCGAGCAGGGCGAATACGAGCACGCCGCCGCGATTCTTCACCCGACTCTCGGCGCTCCTTTTCGCTCGGCCGTGGGGGGCGGCCAGGCCATCATCCCGTCGGCGAAGAAGCTGGGCGGGCCCGGCGCGACCATCGACGTGCCGCTCCACTACAAGGACGCGGCCTTCGTGCGGACCCATTTCGACGCGATGGAGGTGCGCCTGGGCGACGCTCCGCGCGCCAACGAGATTCTCGTCGCCCTCGTCGTCACGGATGGGGGCCGGCCCCATCCGCGCGTGGGAGGCCTCACCGTGGACGAGGCCAAGAAAGAGGACGGGTTGAGATGAAATTCGGACTCCGCATCCCGAGCTTCGCGCTTGGGCCCAAGACGGCGACCCTGGCGGAGATGGGCGCCTATCTCCGCCGCGCCGAGGACCTCGGCTTCGATTCCGCCGTCAGCATCGATCATCTGCTGCAGACGCCGCCCGCCTACGCCTGTACCTGGCTCGAGCCCGTCGCGCTCCTCTCCGCGCTGGCGGGCGTGACGCGCACGATCAAGCTCGGCACCATGGTGCTGGTGCTGCCTCTGCGCAATCCCGCCTATTTCGCCAAGGAATGGGCGACGCTCGATCTCCTGTCGGGCGGCCGCAGCATCCTCGGCGTCGGGGTGGGCTGGCACGAAGAGGAGTTCGGGCTCATGGGCATCCCGCACAAGGAGCGGGGACGCCGCATGGACGAGATGCTGGAGCTCGTGACGGCACTCTGGGCCGGCGACAACGTCACGTATGCCGGCCAGTACTACCAGGTGAAGAACCTGACCATCGATCCCAAGCCCGCCCAGAAGCCGCACCCGCCGATCTGGATCGGCGGCGGCAGCCAGCCCTTCGAGAAGGTGTATGGCCAGACCGTGACGAACATCGATCCCGTGCTCAAGCGGATCGCCAAGTACGCCAGGACGTGGGTGCCGCACTCCTCCGCCACCGCCGACATGGTCAAGGAGGACTGGGAGAAGATCCAGCGCTTCATGGCCGGTCTGGGCAGGAAGCCCGGCGACATGACCAAGGTCTACTCGAACTTCGTCTACGTGCTGAAGAAGGGCGAGAAGCCTGAGGCGGCGGCGCCGCACTTCAAGGTCTACTCGGGCATGGACCTGCCGTACTGGCAGGAGTACTACCTGCTCGGCGAGGCGGAGCAGGTGGCCGAGAGGATCCGCGCCAAGATCGCCTCCCTGGGCGGCTGCGAGCACGTCGTGCTCAACCCGCTGAACTGGAGCACGGAGCAGCTCGAGCGGCTGGCCGGCGAAGTTCTCCCGCGGGTCGCCAAGCCCTGACGGCCCGGGCAGGCGCGTGAGCGCGATCGAGGTGCGGTGCTGAGCCTGGCTCCCCGTCTCGCCGGCGCGCGCGTGAAGCGTGTCGAGGATCCGCGCTTTCTGAGGGGAGGGGGCGCCTACCTCGACGACCTGCGGATACCCGGACTGCTCCACGCGGCCTTCGCCCGCAGCGCGCACGGACATGCCGAGCTCCGCCACGTGGAGGTCGGCCTCGCGCGGGCGGCGCCGGGGGTGGTCGCCGTCCTGACCGGGCCCGATCTGGCCGAATGGGTGAGCCCGCTCGCGCCGCGACTCGAAGGCCCGGGATTCTGGCCTACCCGCTGCCCGGCCCTCGCGGAGGATCGCCTGCGCTTCGTCGGCGAGCCGCTCGCCGCCGTGTGCGCCGAGCGCGCGAGCCAGGCCGTGGACGCCGCCGAGCTCGTGGCGGTGGATTGCCAGCCCCTCTCCGCGGTCGCCAATGTCGTGTCGGCGCTCGCCCCGGGGGCGCCCCTCCTCCATGAGGCCGCGCCCGGCAATGTCCTCTTCCATCGCGACCATCGTCACGGCGACGTCGAGGGAGCGTTCGCGCGAGCGCATCTCGTGGTGGGGGAGGCCTTCACCCACGCCCGCTCGTCCGCCTCGCCGCTCGAGCCTCGCGGTCTCATCGCCTCGTGGGAAGGCGAGCGGCTGACCG
Source organism: Candidatus Rokuibacteriota bacterium (assembly GCA_003220345.1). Lineage (GTDB taxonomy): Bacteria > Methylomirabilota > Methylomirabilia > Rokubacteriales > CSP1-6 > AR37. The sequence goes on from QHSC01000112.1 coordinate 18,547, forward strand.
TCTGGACCGGCACTCAGGCCCCCCACATCTATCGCGCGGGGCTGGCCCGCGCCTTCGGCGTGCGCGACGATCAGGTGCGTGTGATCGTGCCCGACACGGGGGGCGGCTTCGGCCAGCGAATGCACGTCCTGTCCGAGGATCTGGCCGTGGCGGGGCTGGCCTGGGTGACCGGGCGCCCCGTCAAATGGGTGGAGACGCGGCGGGAGAACCTGGGCTGTGCCTCGCATGCTCGCGAGGCGCGCGTGGACATCGAGGCGGCCGCGGATGCTCGGGGAGCGCTCCTGGCCCTGCGCGCCCGCGTCGTCTCCGACAACGGCGCCTATCATGTTTATCCGCTGACGGCCGCCCTCGAGCCTCTCGGCATGGCCGGGATCATTCCCGGGCCCTACCGCACGCCCGCCTACGAGTGGGACGCCGTCGGTGTGGCAACCAACAAGCCGCCCCTGGGCGCCTACCGCGGAGTAGGGATGACCATGGGCGCCTTCGTGATGGAGCGCACGCTCGATCTCCTCGCGGAGCGCCTGCATGTCGATCCGGCCGAGATCCGGCGTCGAAACCTGATCCCGCGCGAGGCGTATCCGTTCCTGTCGGCGGCGGGCTTCGTTTACGACAGCGGCGATTTCCCCAAGGCCCTCGAGATGGCCCTGGAGCTCGCCGATTACGAAGGTCTGAAGCGCGAGCGGGAGCGCGCGCGAGGGAGGGGGCGCCTCCTCGGCGTCGGCATCTCCTGCTACACGGAGTACACGGGCATGGGCTCGGCGACCTACCGGAGCCGCGGCATGAGCGACGTGCCGGGGCACGAGGCGGCGCGCGTCTCCATCCAGCTCGACGGCGCCGTGCATTGCCGCCTGTCCATGCCCTCGCAGGGACAGGGGCACGCGACCACCACTGCCCAGATCGTGGCCGACGAGCTGGGCGTGCCTCTCGAGAGCGTGGTGGTCAGCCAGCCCGATACGGACCAGACGCCGGCGGGCAGCGGCACGTTTGCGAGTCGGGGGGCGGTGTCCCAGCGGGGCGCGGCGGGCGCGGCCGCGGCCACGCTGCGTCGGAGGGTGCTCGACGGCGCGGGAGCGCTCCTCGAAGCGAGTCCCGCCGATCTCGAGCTTCGCGACGGTCGGGTGACCGTCCGGGGCGTCCCCGATCGCGGCGTGGGGATGGCTGAGGTCGCGGCCGCCGCAGGGGAGGGAATGCTCGAGGTGACGGAAGCGTTCGATCCGCCGGGGCCGACCTTCTCGGGCGCCGTCCACGTCGCCTCCGTGGAGGTCGATCCCGAGACCGGGCGCGTCGCGCTCCACCGCTACGTGGTCGTGGAGGATTGCGGCCCGGTCATCAATCCCGTCATCGTGGAAGGCCAGATCCACGGCGCGGTGGCCCAGGGGATCGGCGAGGCCCTGGGAGAGCGTCTCGTCTACGACGAATGGGGCCAGCTTCTCACGGGCAGCTTGATGGACTACCCGTTGCCGACGGCGGCCGATGTTCCCTCCTTCATCCTCGGCCACCTCGAGACGCCCTCTCCGCTCACTCCCGGTGGCCACAAAGGCATGGGCGAAGGCGGCACCATTGGCGCCCCCGCTGCCATCGCCAACGCGGTGGCCGACGCGGTCAAGCTCCTCGGCGTGAAGGTGATCTCGCTACCCATCTCCTCCGAGTCCCTGATCGCGGGCGTGGATCGATGAGCCTCGAGATCGAAAGGAAGTTCCTCGTCACGTCCTTGCCCGGAGCGATGGACCGCGATCCGCACGAGCACATCATCCAGGGTTATGTCGTGGTGGGCGCGGACGGCAGCGAGGTGAGGCTGAGGAGAAAGGGGCAGAAATACTTCGAGACGGTCAAGCTGGGCAGGGGCGAGGTCCGATCTGAGCTCGAGATCGAGTTGACCGCGACCCAGTTCGACACCTTGTGGGAGGCGACCTCGGGGCGGAGGATCGAGAAGACTCGATACGAGGTCCCCCACGCGGGCCGGATCATCGAGCTCGACGTCTACCACGGGGAGCTGGCTGGCCTCGTGATCGCGGAGTGCGAGTTCGCGTCAGCCGATGAGAGCCGGCGCTTCGTCCCGCCGGAGTGGTTCGGGGGCGAAGTCACGGACGATCCTGAGTTCAAGAACCAGAATCTCGCCCTCCACGGCCGCCCTCGGCGCCCCTTCGAGACGTAGAAAGCCCGGAGGCGGGACCGGTGCACCGCCTCTCGGGCTCGGCTGCGTCGCGCGCAGGCCCACGCCTGCGGCATGTCCCGGCACGAGCCGGGGTCTAGGGTGTTTCCACGAGGTGGCGCGCCATCAGCGCTTCACCGCGCCTGATGGCGCCATTCTGAGCCGGGCGGAGTCTTCTCCATGACACCTCCCCAACGGGTGAGCTCCGAGGCGGAAGCTGGCGCCTCCGTGCCTCCGTCGCTATCAGTTAAACTCCGTCGCCACCTTGTGTCAAGCCCTCATGACGGGGCGTGGCGTGACGACGGCGCGAGCTCGTCTTGACCCGTATGGTGACGATAGAGCCTCACTGCGACGGCAGGGACACGGAAATCGTCTGGTCCGGATTCCGTTTCAGCTTCACCGTTACCGACTTCGCGTGCAGGGGGAACAGGGTCAGGGATGCCGTGTCTTCCTGATCGAGGGTGACGAGAATGGGACGGCGCTCTATTTCCACGATCCTTGCGGCGGGTTTGCTGAACTCCTGGAAGATGACGAAGATGTGCGCGGTACGCCCGTCCGTGCCCGCGAAGTACCAGATGGCGGTACCGCTCGAAGGTGGCTCGGACCATCGCGATTCGTTGGCGATAACTCCCCCGGGAGGGATCCGCTCCGGATTCACTTTCAGTGAGAAAGACCAGTGAAAGCCCGCGCGTCCCGTCTCCACCACTGTCCACTCCGGCTCCGCGGCGGCGCTCGATGCCAGCGCCATTCCGAGGAGCCATGCGACAAGGAGCCGTTTCATGTTCCTGATCCTCCTATGAGATCGCGCTCTCTCAAGAAATAGGAGACCAGTCTAGCGCATCGGAAGCGCCAGCAGGTGCGCGTCGGCGGGCTCACACGGAAAAAGTCGGCGCCGACGATTCTCCGAGGCTCTCCCCTGATTTTTGTCACTCTAGGTTGCGGGCGACTCGGAGGAGACGTCTTCCCTGACAGGCCTTTGCGCGGGGCGACCCCATGGAATAGCCCTTGCTCCCTGCGTGATCGTGCGCATCGTGCACGTGACGCCCGGCTACTGGCCCCGCCTGGGAGGCGAGCAGGTCTACGCACGGAGACTGTCAGAAGGACTCGCCGCCCGCGGGCCGGAGTGGCGTGGATGGGCTCCTCGTCAATCCGCAGGATCCGCGGCACATCGGCGAGGCCCTGGTGAGACTGCTGAAGCATCCCGCGGAGGGCGCGAGACTCGGCGGGGCCGGCTATACTCGGACGACGTCCGAGTTCACCTGGGACAAGGTCATCGATCGGGTCGAGGGCTTGTACAAGGAGCTGGCCTCGCCAGAGCGTCTCCCCGTCTCCGCGAACGCGGGACGGGCTTCCATCTGATCGACCGGCGACATTCCGCAAAGCGATTCGAGAGGGCAGACCATGCGGCGCACGTGTCTGACCGTGGTGATGTGGCTGATGCTCTGCGGTACCGCGCACCCTCAGCCTGCCCACTCCCACGCGACGAAGGCGACGGGCGCCGAGGTGCCCGCGACGCTCGTGCGCGGCCTGGGCTCGCACCGGCACCCTGTCTCCACGTCCAGTCCCGAGGCACAGAAGTTCTTCGATCAGGGCCTCCGTTACGTGTACGCCTTCAATCACGACGAGGCCGTGCGATCCTTCAGGCGCGCGGCCCAGCTCGACCCACAGATGGCCATGGCCCACTGGGGCATCGCCCTTGCGTTCGGGCCCAACATCAATCTCGAGGCCGAGGCGGACAGAGAGAAGGCGGCCTACCAGGCTGTGCAACAGGCCCGCGCGCTCGCGGCAAAGGGGCCGGAGAACGAGCGCCTCTACATCGAGGCCCTCGCGAGGAGACATTCGGCCGCGGCCGACTCCGATCCGGCACGGCGCGCTCTCGACTACCGCGACGCCATGGGCGAGCTCGTCAAGCGCTATCCCGATGATCTCGACGCGGCGACGCTGTTCGCCGAGGCGGGCATGAACCTGCGCCCGTGGCAGCTCTGGACGGCGGACGGCAAGCCCGCGGAGGGCACCCTGGAGATCGTCGCCCTCCTGGAGTCGGTGCTGAGGCGCGACCCGGGCCACATCGGCGCCATTCACTACTACATTCACGCGGTAGAGGCGTCACCGAATCCTGAGCGGGCGCTCGCGTACGCGCCCAGGCTGGGCGTGCTCGCGCCGGCCGCCGGACATCTCGTGCACATGCCCTCGCACATCTACCAGCGCGCGGGGGACTATGCCGCCGCCGCCCGGAGCAACCAGGAGGCGGCGCGGGCCGATGAGGCGTACATCAGGTCCCGCGGGGTCAAGGGCCTGTACCCCGTCATGTACTACAGCCACAACCTGCATTTCCTCGCCGTCGCCCACAGCATGGCGGGCCGTCGCGCCGACGCGCTGAGCGCGGCCAAGCGACTGGAAGCCCATGTGGCGCCGCACTTCAAGGAGATGCCAATGGTCGAGGGCTTCATGCCGACCTCCACGCTCCTCCTCGTGCGGTTCGGGAAGTGGAGCGAGATCCTCAAGCTGCCGAGCCCCGATCCGGCGATGCGCACCGTGTACGCCTTGTGGCGCTTCGCCCGCGGCTCGGCCTTCGCGGCGCAGCGCGAGGTGGCCAGAGCCGAGCGCGAGCACGCGGCGTTTCTCGAGGCGGGCAAGCGCCTCCCCGAGGATGACGGCGCGCGGACGATGCTGACGGTCGCCGAGCGCGTGTTGCGCGCGCGCATCGCCGCCGTCAAGGGCGAGACCGAGGCGGCCATCGAGCTGCTTCGCCAGGGAGTGGAGCTCGAAGACACCCTCCCCTACGGCGAGCC
>QHSC01000158.1 GCA_003220345.1 Candidatus Rokuibacteriota bacterium
AGGCGCTGATCGATTCGGTCAAGAAGACCTCGCGCGCCATCGTGGTGGACGAGGGCTACGAGCGGTACGGCGTGACCGCCGAGCTCGCGTCGGTGATCGCCGAGGGGGCCTTCTATCACCTCGACGCGCCGGTCAAGCGCATCGGGGCCATGGATGTCCCGGTGCCGTTCTCGCCGGTACTCGAGGACCTGACGGTGCCCTCGGAAAAGATGGTCTTGGAGGCGGCGAAGGCCCTCTGCGGGAAAGCGTGATGCGCTGATGCCCACGAACGTCATCATGCCGGCGCTGGAGCTGGCGCAGGAGACCGGCAAGGTCCTGCACTGGCTCAAGTCCCCCGGCGACAAGGTGCGGAAGGGCGAGCCGCTCGTGGAGATCGAGACCGACAAGGCCACCACCGAGATCGAGGCGCCAGTCTCGGGCGTCCTCGGAGAGGTGACCGCGCGAGCGGGCGACGTGGTCCCCGTCGGACAGACGATCGCGCTGATCTTCGCCTCCGAGGAGGCGGCGTCGGTCGCGCCGGGGCAGCCGTCCGCCGGCGTCAACGTCGTCCCGGCGCCGGCGGCGGCCGTCAGGGCCTCGCCCCTCGCCCGCAAGATCGCCCAGGAGCACGGCGTCGATCTCGCCCAGGTCACGCCTGCCGGCGGCAAGATCGAGAAGGCCGACGTCTTCGCCCACGTCGCGCGCCAGAGGGAGGCGGCCGCCGGCGACGGCACCGCGGCGCGGCTCGCCGCTGCGTCGCCGAAGGCACGGCGACTGGCCACCGAGCGTGGTGTGGACATCCAGGCGCTCCGCGGCTCGGGCCCGGGCGGCGCCATCCTCGCGGCGGACGTCTTCGCCGGGACGCCGAGCGCGGCGACCCGGGCGGAGGCGCCTGGCGTCGGCACCGTCTGGCGCATCATGGCCGAGCGCATGACGGCGAGCTGGACCACCGCGCCCCACTTCTATCTCGTCCGCGAGGTCACCGTGAGCCGCCTCGTCTCCTGGCGGGACAGGGCGCGCAAGCAGACCGGCGCCCGGATCACCTACACGGATCTTCTCGTGAAGCTCGTGGCGGCGGCCCTGTCGCGACATCCGGGCGTGAATGCCTCGTGGAAGGACGGCGCGATCGTGCGGAATGCCGACATCAACATCGGCCTGGCCGTCGCCATCGACGCCGGCCTCGTCGTTCCCATCATCCACCGCGCCGACACGCTGAGTCTCGCCGACATCGCGGCCCGCCGCGAGGACATGGTGGGTCGCGGCCAGGCCGGCAAGCTGCGGCCGGCGGACATCCAGGGCGGTGGGTTCACGATCAGCAATCTGGGCATGTACGGCGTCGATGCCTTCAACGCGATCGTCAACCCACCGCAGGCCGCCATCCTCGCCGTGGGCCGCATCGCCGACCGCGTGATCGCCCTCAACGGCCAGCCGGCTGTCCAGCCCACCATGATGCTGACCCTGTCCTGCGACCACCGCGCCCTCGACGGCGCCCGCGGCGCCCAGTTCCTCGGCGCCCTCGCCGACCTCATCGAGGAGCCCCTGGCCCTGCTCGTGTGAGGGCGAGCAAGCTCGCGAGGACGGCAAACTGCAACGCCTGATCCCGAGGGAGGGTGAGCCATGAGCCGCGGATTGCGATCTGGTGTGTCACTGCTGCTCGTCATCGGCCTGGTGGCCATGACCGGGCTCGAGGCCCGGGCGCAGACTCCCAAGAAGGGAGGGGTGCTGAAGGTCGCCGTGCTCGGGGATCCGCCCACGCTCGACTCCCACTGGACCACGGCGAACTTCGTGGAGATCATCACCCAGCACATCTACGAGAGCCTCTACACGCTGGACCAGAACTACCAGCCGATTCCCGTCCTGGCCGAGGCGCTTCCCGCGGTGAGCGCGGACGGGCTCACGTACACGATCAAGCTGCGTCAGGGCATCCGGTTCCACAACGGAAAGGAGATGACCAGCGACGACGTGGTCGCCTCGCTGAAGCGGTGGGGCGGGTACGCCGTCCAGGCCAAGGCCATGTGGGCCTCGGTGGAGGGCGTGCGAGCCGTCGACAGGTCCACGGTGGAGATCAAGCTCAAGGAGAAGTCGGGCATCGTCCTGATCTCCCTGGCCAACGCGAACAACTTCGCCGCCGTCTACCCGAAGGAGATCGCCGAGAAGTATCCGACGCCGGCCAAGGTCACCGAGTACATCGGCACCGGCCCCTTCAAGTTCGTCGAGTGGAAGCCGGACGTCCACATCCGGATGGTCCGCTACGACGACTACAAGCCGCGGGCCGAGGCGGCCAACGGCTACGGCGGGCGAAAGGTCGCCTACGTCGACGAGATCCGGTGGATCCCGATGCCGGACGTGGCCACGCGGGTCGCCAGCCTCGAGTCGGGCGAGGTGGACTTTGCCGACGACCTCCAGGCCGTGGCCTACGACCGGATCAAGGACAACCCGAAGCTCCGGCCCCTCATCGTGCGGCCGTACGCCTGGGCCATGGCGGTCTTCAACAAGAAGGAAGGCCTCATGACCAACGTGAAGCTTCGCCAGGCGGTGCAGGCCGCCGTCGACATCGAGCCGAACATGCGGGCCGCGGTGGGGAACCCGCTCTTCTACCGGCTCGACTCCGGGCTGGCCTTCACGGAGCAGAAAGCCTGGCACTCGAAGGCCGGCGGCGACGCCTACAACCAGAGGAACAAGGACAAGGCCAAGAAGCTCCTGCAGGAGGCCGGGTACAAGGGGGAGCCCATCCGCTTCATCACCACCAAGGAGTACGAGTGGATGTACAACGTCGCGCTCGTCACCAAGCAGCAGCTCGAGGAGGTCGGCATGACCATCGATCTCCAGGTGGTGGACTGGGCGACCCTCGTCCAGCGGCGGAACAACGAGAAGATGTACGAGATCTTCACCACGGGCATGACGCTGGTGCCGGACCCGACCCAGCATCCCTACCTCCGCTGCGACTGGCCGGGCTGGACCTGCGACGAGGCCATCACCAGCCGCATGGACGCGATCCGGAAGGAGCCAGACCCGAAGAAGCGCATGGCGCTCTGGGAGGAGGTCCACCGGGTCTTCTACGAGCGGGTCCCCGTGATCCGCTACGGCGACCTGTTCGGGCTCCGTGCGATGCAGGCCTACGTCAAGGGCTACAACGAGAAGATGGCCTTCCCGCGCTTCTACAACGTGTGGCTGGACAAGTAGCGGGAGGGCATGAGCCAGGACGCGATCGCCGTCACCGACTCGGTCCGCGTTCCCGCGCACGCGATGACCGTGCGCGCGATTCGCGCATCCGGTCCGGGCGGTCAGAACGTGAACAAGGTCGCGACGAAGGTCGAGCTGCGCGTGGATCTCGACGCGATCGAAGGGCTCGATGCGGGCGCGAGGAGCCGCCTCGTGACGCTGGCACGGCATCGCCTCGACGCCGACGGGCGCCTGTTCGTGACGAGCCAGGCGACGCGCGGTCAGGCGCGCAACGTCGAGGACGCGCAGGCGAAAGTCGCCGCGTTGATCCGCGCCGCGCTCACGCCGCCGAGGCGGCGCCGGACGTCACGACCGCCGGGGCGTGCCCGGGAGACCCGGCTGGACGCGAAGAAGCGGCGGGCGGCGGTCAAGCGCTCGCGGGCGCGGCCCCACGATGAGTGACGCGGGGCATCACGCTTGACCATCCCGTACATGAGAGCGCAGAATCGCCATCGATGGAACCGGGCCGCCTGACGCCCGCAACCGCTGCGAAGAGACCGGAGGCCACGATGCGCTACGAGAGAATCTCCGCCGACTGCCATATCGACCTCTGCCAGCTGCCGCCCGACCTGTTCACGTCCAATGCGTCGGCCGCGCTGAGGGATCGCATGCCCTACGTCACCGACAGCCCGAAGGGCAAGATGTGGGTGAGCAAGAACGGCGGCTTCTTCGGCCTCGCGGGCGGGATGGGCTCGGCCGGCCGCGAGTACGTCCCGGGCCAGATCCACCGCTCCGACCGCATGGCCTCCACCGGGCTCTACGAGGATGGCAAGAAGGGCATCTACCGTCTGAGCGACCCGGAGCTCCGCCTGAAGGACCAGGACCGCGACGGCGTGCAGGCCGAGGTGCTCTACGGGATCCTGGGCTCCACCACGCGGATCAACGACCCCGAGGCCGCTGTCGAGATGATCCGCATCTACAACGAGTGGCTGGCGGGGTTCTGCGAGCGCCATTCCGATCGCTATGCGGGGCTCGCCTGCATCCCGAGCCGGCCCATCGACAAGGCCGTGGAGACCGTGAAGCAGGTCGTGAAGCGCGGCGGCGTGAGGGGCCTCGACGTGGCCAACACCTTCGACATGCCGCCGACCTACGACCCGTACTGGGAGCCGCTGTGGGAGGTCATCAACGACTGCGGGCTGCCGATGCACTTCCACACGGTGGGCACCCGCATTCCCGACGCGATCCGCAAGACCCTGTGGAGCGCTCCCGGCCCGGAGAAGACCGAGGCCCCCATGGACTTCCGGGTGGCCCGGGCGGGCTTCGCCGTTCACATCACGTCGTTCCAGATGTTCATGTCCATGGTGCTCATGGGCATGATCTACGGGGGCGTCCTGGAGCGCCATCCGCGGATCACCCTCGTGCTCGGCGAGGGCGGAATCGGCTGGATCCCCTACATCCTCGACCGCATGGACCTCGAGTGGGAGGACCAGTTCAAGGATCTCGGCCTGCGCATGGCTCCGAGCGAGTACTGGCGGCGGCAGTGCAAGGCCACCTTCCAGTCCGACAAGGTCGGCATGAAGCTCCTCGACGAGCTCGGGATCGACAATGTCATGTGGGCGTCGGATTTCCCGCATCCCGATGGCATCTGGCCGGATTCGTCGGAGTACATCGAGCGCGAGCTCGGGCACCTGCCGGCGGACGTCCGCCGGAAGATCGTCTGCGAGAACGCCGGCAAGCTCTACGGGTTCATGAAGTAGCGACAGGAGCCGTCCCATGCGCCACCGGGTCATTCACCTCATCAATCCGAAGACCGATTCGCTGACCACGCGCCCGTTGTATCTCAACCGGGCGCTGTACTCGCCTCTGGCGGGCCTGCTCGCCGTGGCCGCGGGGATTCCTCGCGACCGCTACGAGGTGGTGCTCACCGATGAGAACATCGAGCCCATCGACTTCGACCTGAAGGCGGACCTCGTCGGCATCTCCGCCATGACCAGCTATGTGAACCGCGGCTACGAGATCGCCGATGCCTTCCGGGCGCGCGGGGTGCCGGTGGCGATGGGCGGCGTGCATCCGAGCTTCATGCCGCAGGAGGCGCTCACGCATTGCGACGCGGTCGTGATCGGCGAGGTCGAGCTCGTGCTGGGCAAGCTTCTCGACGATCTCGAGAAGGGCCAGATGCGCGGCGCCTACAAGTCGGACCGCCTCCACCCGATGGAAGGCCTGGCGGCTCCGCGATACGACCTGCTCAAGCGACACCGCTACGTGAACACCACGTTCGTGCAAACCTCGCGCGGCTGTCACCAGGGCTGCACGTTCTGCGCCGAGCCTCTCATGAACGGGCTCAAGTTCCGCTACCGCCCGGTCGACGAGGTGGTTCGCGAGGTCGAGAGCTGCGGCTCGCGCATGATCTCGATCAATGACGCCGACTTCTTCGGCACGCCGGAGCGGCCCAAGGAGGTCATGCGGGCCCTCAAGGGGCGGGGGATCACCTGGCAGGCGGGCGTCACCTCGAAGCTCGCCCAGGACGACCGCATGCTCGAGCTGGCGGCCGCGAGCGGCTGCACCATGCTGAGCATCGGCTTCGAATCGATCACGCGCTCCACCCTCACGAGCGTGCACAAGCACGTGAACCGGCCCGAGACCTTCGCGTCCCTCGTGGAGAAGGTCCACGGCTACGGCATCATGGTCTTCGGCCTGTTCATGTTCGGCTTCGACGGCGACGATACCACCGTGTTCAAGGAGACCTCGCGCTTCAATATCGACGCCGACTACGATGCCTGCGCGTACTCGGTGCTCACCCCCTATCCGGGCACCTTGACCTGGTACGAGCTGAAGAAGGCGGGTCGCATCGTCTCGTACGACTGGGAGAGGTACGACCAGGCCAATGTCGTCTATCGGCCGGCCCGCATGACCGGCGACCAGCTGCGGCTGGGCCAGACCGAAGCCTACGAGACGTTCTACTCGCCGTCCTCCATGGCGCGCCGCTTTCCGATCCGCGGCTCGCGCCGCCGGATCCAGTGGGCCATCTACAATCTGTTCATGAAGAAGGGCGCCGCCACCGATCGCAAGGACGCCGTCGCGCCGCCAACCGCGGAGCCCGAGATGGTGCCCATGCCGCCCATCCTTCCCCTGAAGCGGGAGTGGCGCGAGGCGGTTCTGGAGGCGACGGGAAGTCCCTCAAGCCCCGCGTGACAGCGGTGAAGATCGTCGATGCGATCGCGGAGATCCTGAAGCGCGAGGGCGTGGAATTTCTGAGCGCCTATCCCACCACGCCGGTGATCGACGCGGCGGCCGCCGCGGGAATCCAGCCCGTGCTGTGTCGCCAGGAGCGGGTCGGCGTCGGCATCGCGGATGGCTACAGCCGCACCACCAATGGGCGGCGGCTCGGCGTGTTCGCCATGCAGTACGGCCCCGGCGCGGAGAACGCCTTTCCCGGAGTGGCCACGGCGTTCTCCGATTCCACGCCGATGCTGATATTGCCGCTCGGGCACCAGAGGGATCGCGCGCAGGTCTTTCCCCTCTTCAGCTCGGCGCGGACGTACGCCTCCGTGACCAAGTGGGTCGAGACGCTGAACCAGGCGGAGCAGGTGTCCGAGGTCATGCGGCGGGCGTTCAACCTCTTGCGGATGGGCCGCCCGGGCCCGGTCATGGTCGAGATCCCTGCCGACGTGGCCGTGGCGGAGGTACCGGAGGAGGCGCTCCAGTACAGGCCGGTGAAGGCGACGTGCCCGGCGAGCAACCCGAGAGATGTCGCCGCGGCCGCCCGCGTTCTGGCCGAGGCGCGCCGGCCCGTGATCCACGCGGGCCAGGGCGTGCTCTACGCCCAGGCGTGCGACGAGCTGCTGGAGCTGGCGGAGCTGCTGCAGGCGCCGGTGATGACGACGCTGGAGGGCAAGAGCGCGTTTCCGGAGAACCACCCGCTGTCGCTCGGGACGGGAGGTGGCGGCGTCATGTCGGGGCCCGTCTTCCAGTTCCTGCCGCGGGCGGACGTCGTCTTCGGCATCGGGTGCAGCTTCACGCGCCATGGCATGGCCACCAACATTCCGGCCGGCAAGGTCCTCATCCATGCCACCAACGACGAGCGTGACCTCAACAAGAACTATCCGGCGGACCACCCGATCTTGGGGGATGCGAAGCTCGTCCTGCGCCAGTTCATCGACGCCGTCACCGATGTCCTCGGCGCCCGCCGGGAGCGCGCGGGCGCGGTGGCGGGCGAGGTGCAAGCGGCTCGAGCGGCGTGGCTACAGGAGTGGATGCCCAAGCTCACGTCGGACGAGGTCCCCATCACTCCGTATCGCGTGATCTGGGAGTTCATGCAGGCCATCGATCCGGCCGCCGCTATCGTCACGCACGATTCCGGCAGCCCACGGAACCAGCTCGTGCCGTTCTACTGCGCCACGGCGCCCCGGGGCTACATGGGCTGGGGCAAGTCGCACGCCCTCGGCACGGGGCTGGGCCTGATCATGGGCGCCAAGCTCGCGGCGCCCGACAAGTTCTGCGTGAATTTCATGGGCGACGCCGCCTTCGGCATGACGGGGCCTCGATTTCGAGACGGCCGTCCGCTGCGGCATCCCCATCACCACCATCGTCCTGAACAACTCCGCGATGGCGATCGAGCGGCACGCGCTGGTCGTCTCCCACGACCGCTACCGCACGCGAGACATCGGCGGGAGCTACGCGGACATGGGCCGCGCGATGGGCGGGCAGGCCGAGCGCGTCGAGAAGCCCGCGGAGATCGCCGCGGCCATCGAGCGCGCCCGGAAGATGAACGCGGAAGGGAAGGCCGTGCTGATCGAGTTCATCACCAGCGAGGAGATCACGTTCTCTCACCGGCGCGGGTTCTGAAGCGCGGGTACCGCCCAGGGCCACAGGAGGAAGCCGTCCATGGATGAGATGCGAGCCGTCGACCTCGGTCGTGTCATGACCACCATCCGCAACTCCTCCCGGCCCAACACCGTCCTCTGGCAGGCGCCCGACAGCATCGCCTTCGTGGCGCGCGGCCGCGAGCACCGCAGCGAGTTCCACAGCGATCCCAGCGACGAGGTCATGTTCATGATCAAGGGCGACATGAACCTCCACTACCGCACGCCCGAGGGTGACGAGAAGGTGGCGGTGGTCCGCGAGGGCGAGATCATCTACTGCCCGGCGGGGACGCCGCATTCGCCGCGGTTCTCCCCCGATTCCTTCGTGCTGGTCCTCGAGCGCAAGCGGCGCGAGGAGGAGCAGGATCGCTTCACCTGGTACTGCGAGAAGTGCGGTACCCAGCTCCACCAGAGCGTCAAGCATGTCGGGGACTATCGAGAGGACCCCGTCTCGCGCGCCTACGAGGAGTTCTACGGGAGCGAGACCCACCGCACCTGTGGCAAGTGCGGGCACGTGACGCCTCGCCCGCCCGCCAAGGCCTGAGCTGGCGAGGCCGACTGCTCGAGCCGCGGCGGCCAGCCGTGTGTCGAGCGAGGTCGCTCGAGCAACCACAACGTCATCGAACGCCGGGGCAGCCCCACGGTGCGCGTCCTAAGCCCGCTCCTGTCGCTTACCCTGTGCGCGAATGGATACACCAAGAGTCGCACTCCCGCGCGTTTCCGCTTGACGGCTTCGTCGGGGCGAGTCGGTGATGCGCCGGCAACCTTCGGTCAGTGCCGGCCCAGCGGCACGCACGGACTCACCGGTCTACGGTTGGACACGACCGGATCAAAAATCATCACTCGCCCAAAGATCATGCGTTCCTGACGCTTCCCGGAGGCGCGAAAACCAGGGTGTAGAGTCGCCTTAGCAAAAGGAGGGCTCTCGCCATGCACATTCACTCGTCATCTGTGCTTGCTCCTCCACATCCCGCTGCGGAGCTCGACCGCCTCGGCGACGAGATCGCCGAGCTGTCCGCCCACCTCGACGCGGCCACCGCGCGCCTGCTCGAGCTGATCCGGGACTTCGACGCCCGCGGCGGATGGAACACGGGCTTTTCTTCCTGCGCTGCGTGGCTGTCCTGGCGAG
>QHSC01000159.1 GCA_003220345.1 Candidatus Rokuibacteriota bacterium
CACTGGATCCGAAACGTGCTGCCCCTGGCCGCGCGATTTCGGGTCCTGGTGCCCGACATGCCGGGCTACGGCGACTCGGACGCGCCCCGCAAGCCGCATACGGCCGACGGCCTCGCCGATCTCGTGGCATCGGGAGCGAACGCACTCCTGCCGCCGCCGACCTCCCTCGACCTCGCCGGGTTCTCGCTCGGGGGCATCATCGCGGGCCTCGTGGCCGCGCGACTCGGCCGCCGCGTTCGCACTCTCGTGCTGCTCGGGACCGGTGGTCTCGCGCTGGGCGGTGCTTCGACGCGGCCCCTCCTCCGGATCCGGTCGGCCATGAAGGCGGACGAGGTCCGTCACGTCTATCGCGAGAATCTCAAGACGCTCATGATCGCGAGCGACGACAAGGTCGACGATCTGGCGGTATTCCTGCAGATGGAAAGCGTTCGGCGCGCGCGATTCAGGTCAGAGGGCATCCCGGAGTCGGACAGTCTGTTGAAGGCGCTGCCGGCGATCCGGGCGCGCGTCACCAGCATCTGGGGAAGCCGCGACGCCTTCATGGGACCGCATCTCGAGGATTGCCGGCGTATCCTGGCGCCGGCACACCGGGATTCCGACTTCCACGTGATCGAAGGGGTGGGGCACTGGACCCCGTACGAAGCCGCCGATCAGGTCAATGCCATCCTGATCGACATGCTGCGCTGAGCGGATCAGCTCACTCGATCACCTGGTCCGCCCGCCCGAGCAGCGCTGACGGGATGGTGAGCCCGAGGGTCTTCGCCGTCTTGAGATTGATCACCAGCTCGGACTTGATGGACCGCTCGACGGGCAGGTCGGCCGGCTTGGCTCCCTTGAGGATCTTGGCCACGAGCTGGGCGGCGCGCTGGTAGAGGTCGACAAGGCTCGGCTCGAAGGACATGAGACCGCCGACGTCCACGAACTCTCTCATCCCATACATCACGGGGAGACGGTGCTTGGCGGCAAGATCGACCAGGCGGTTCCGATAAGCAATCAGCACGGGATCCCGTAGCACCACCAGGCCCTCGACTCGCTCCTTCTTGGCGGATTGGAAGGTAGGCTCCATGTCGTCAGGACCGCGAATGCCGAGTCGCAGGACCTGAACATTGATCCGGCGGCCCTCGGCCTCGATATCTTTCAACATCGGAACGTAGACGGGGTTGTCCGGATTGGACAGCGTCGCGAGACGAGAAAGCCGGGGCACCGCCTCTTTGAGGAGCTGGAGCTGTTTCCCCACCATCTCCTCGGCGTGAAAGGTGGACCCCGTGACGTTTCCGCCGGGTCGCGCGAGACTCGTGACGAGGCCGACGCCCACGGCATCGGCGACTCCCACGCACACGACCGGGACGGTCGTCGTCGCCTTCTTCGCCGCGAGGGCGGCCGGCGTGCCCCAGACTGTGAGCATCACGTCCACCTTGCTTCGCACGAGGTCCGCCGCGAGCTCGGGTAGTCGCTCGTACTTCTCCTCCGCCGATCGGTACTCGAAGGCGATGTTCTGACCTTCGACGTACCCCAGCTCGCGGAGCCCCTCGCGGAAGGCATGAAATGACGGAGCGGGCGTGGCAGATGAGTACGGGGAGAGCACACCGATCCGGAACGTCTTCCGCGATTGCGCGCCCGCGACGCGGGGCGCGGGGAGCAAGCCGAGGCCCAGAGTGCCGAGGAAAGCCCGGCGGTTCATTACGGCGTCATATTCTCATGAACCTTCCATCAGCGTGAGCCGTGATGAGGCACCCGCCCCGCGACCGCCCGGACCTTGCGCGGCGCCGCCCGCCAGATGGCGACGGTGGAGAGCGCGCTCATGGCGATGGCGATCCAGAAGGCCAGCGTGTAGCTGCCCGTCGCATCGTGGAGGGCGCCCGTGAGCCAGGGTCCGGCGGCGCCGCCTGCGACGGCCGCGAGCATGAGGGTGCCGAAGACCGTGCCGTAGTGCTTGCCCTGGAAGATCTCCGCGGGAATGGCGCCGACCACCGAGGTGAGGCCATAGCCGAGCATCCCCTGGGAGAGGACCATGAGGTAGAGCAGCGCCGGGGTCGGTGAATCACGCATGAGGAGCAGCGCGATGTAGCAGACGACGAATCCCAAACCCCCCACCGCCCACACCCACTCGCGGCCGATCCGATCCGAGAGATGGCCCAGAATGATCTGGCCCGGGATGCCGGCCAGGCTCACGAAGCCGAGGGCCCACGCCGCGTAGCTTGGGCTGAAGCCGATCTCGATCAGGTACTTGGTCTGGTGCACCTGCACCGCGTACCAGGAGAAGAGGCCGGTGAAGAATCCGAGCACGATCCACCAGAAGCGAGCGGTCTGTATCGCCCGCCCCAGCGTCCAGTCCACGGCCGCCCAGGCCGGATCCACGACATTCGATGGCCGACGCTCGGATTCGGCGGGGGTGAGCGCGCGGTCGCCGTCGGGCTCCAATCCCATGTCCTCGGGGCGGCGCTTGAGCAGCAGATTGAGCGGGGCCAGGAGCGCGAGCACGAGGATGCCCATGGCCCAGCACGCCGCGCGCCAACCCGCGCGGCCGATCAACGACTGGAGCCAGGGCAGCAGGATGATGGACCCGATGCCGACGCCGGAGAAGGCCATGCTCATGGCGAGACCGCGGCGGCGGACGAACCAGTTGGGCAAGAACAATCCTTGACCGGTATACCCGAGGCAGACGCTGCCCCCGCCGACCATGACGCCGAGGGTGACGTAGAGATGCCACCGCTGGCTCACGAGGGTGGCAAGGAGCAGCCCCACCCCGATCAATCCCACGCCCATCTCCATCACCACGCGTGGCCCCCGCCTGTCCATGAGCCGGCCGAGGGCCGGGCTCAGGACCGCGGAGACGAGAAAGCCGAAGGAAAAGGCGCCCGCGGTGACGCCACGTTCCCAGCCGAACTCGTCGAGGATGGGCGGGAAGAGCAGGGAGAAGGCCGTGCGCGCGTTGACCCCCACGCCCATGGTGATGAAGCACACGGCGACGATGACCCAGCCGTAGAAGAAGCGAGCGGGCATGAGAAGGCTACGGTGCCGTCACACTCGTGGCAAGGATCCTCCGTCCCCCGTCTCGGCGTCCCGTCATGCTTTCGAAGCCCCGGGGGCGTGAACGAAGTCCCAGAGCAAAGCCGCGCGCTCGACGACGCTCGCGGTGTCTTCGGCGAGCAGGTGCCGCTCTGCCACCATGGCCTCCGCCTCGCGACGAACGCGCTCCAGATACTTCTCACGGCTTCCGAACCGCTCCGCGATGGACGGACGCGGGTCGCCGGTCCGCGACCGCTCGGCTTCGGTGCGGGCCAGGGGAAACGTCGAGCCCATCATGCTCATCAGGTCGCCGGGAGCGCCCTGATCGGGATGGCGAGGGTTCCACCCCGCGAAGGTCGCCAGGGGCACGCGGAGCTCCCACGGACGGATGCCCGCCGCCTCGTTGCCATCGGCATCGACGGCCGACACGAAGGTGGTGAAGGCGGCGCCGCGCTTCGGGGGTAGCTCCACCGCGCCGCGCTCCACCTCGGGACCGAAGTCGAGCCGCTCCGGCCGCGAGATCCGATCGGGGAAGCGCGCGCCAGGGATCGCCTCGAAGACCTGGCGCACGCTCTCGGGCGGCACCGCCGACTTGTCGTCGAGGCGCGGGACAGCCGACGGCGGTGGCTCGACTCCCTCGTCCACCCAGCGATCGAGATTCACGAGGGCGGCGCGCAGGAGCGGCGAGTAGTCGACGACGTTGAACCGGTGGCGGCCCCGCGCGCCCGTGTTGGGGTCGGCCTCGGGCGGCGGAATGGCGCCCGGCGTGTGCTGGGTGCCGGCGAAGAGATAGACCCGCACGTTGGCCGGCGCCTCGACATCGTGCTGGCCCGTCACGTCCGTGTGCACGAGCGAGCCGTCCCCCCGCCAGTACTCGGCCGCGCTGTTGGTCGCGAAGATCTTCGGCACGTGTCCGCGGGCTGCGAGCCGCCGCAGGAGCGCGCCCCGCTCGCCCGTCAGCGGATCCTCCTGCTCGGCATGCGTGAACGGGAAGAGGCTCCCGATGGCATGGGTGGCGTTGAGCGAAGGCTGGCCGAAGCGACAGTTGAACTCGCCGCGCCGCGCGCCTGCGACGTGCGGCACCACCGCGTCGAAGACGTGGCGCCCTTCTTCGTCCTCGTCGAGGGCGAGATACAGGAGATGCCGGAGGAACCGCCCGCTCTGAGAAACGCCGAACACGTAGGCGCGATCGAGGGCCCCGGCGCAGGGGTTCCCCTCCTCCGCCGAGCCGAAGCGCAAGAAGGCCGCCGTGTCGCGGACCGCCACGAGACCGAGCCCGACGAGGGGAGGATCCTGCGCCCGGTACAGGCACTCGTAGAGCTTCCCCGGCTCGAATCCGCCGTCGAGGGTGATGAAGGACGGGTCGGCCACCGTCTTGCCCTCGACGGTGCGGGCGAAGCGCCAGGCCGTCCGAGGCACCGTCGCGGCGGGGGAATCCGCGTGCTCACGCGCCGTCAGCTCGGCCTCGAGATCGTCGAGCTGGGCGGCAGGATACGGAATGTGATAACGATCCGCGAGCGGGAGCGTGGCGACCCGAGCATTCGGCCGAAACTCGCAGCGGACTCGCCCCGAGATGCCCCGAGCCCGCGGGACAGCCAGGGCCATCATTCCGTCCTGGCGTGGGACATCGTGCTGCCACCCCGTCCAGGCCACCGTGTAGCCCTGGCGCATCAGGAAACCGTTGCCGAAGTCCTCGCGCGTGGTCGGGTCGTTCGACCTGGGCGTGCTGTTGAACATGCCGAGCGCGACCTTGCGGCCGCGGTTCGGCACATCCAGGAAGAGGCGGCGATTGCCTCCGCCGGTGGGGCGAAGGAGATAGAAGTCCGCGGAGGACTCGGCGAGCCCCTGGGGATTGCGCGGGGCCAGGCCCAGATCGGCGATGGGCTCATTGGCGCGCAGTGATGGGTTGGTGGCAAAATGAAGGACGCCCACGATCTTCTCGTAGGCGCCGGCCTTGCCGAAGGGGGCGCCGTCCAGGACGGGCTCGCGACGCGTGACGTCGAATTTCACGACAGCCATGGTTGGCCTCCAAAATTCCTGAGTGGAGTGAGGGGCCTTCCACATCCCCCTCCCCTCAGGGGAGAGGGCAGGGTGAGGGGTGGTCCCTTATCGGATCACAACAATGAGCGCTCGATCAGGTCTTCGGTGGGCTCGCGGCCAGGCATTCCTCGAACAGCTTGAGGGCCGCGCGCGTGAACGCCCACATGTTCGCCTCGCGATCCGCGTCGCCCGTCTCCACGGTGATCACCCGCTCCACGGGCCCGGCCACCGCGATGCACGCATGCCCGCTCTTGTCGCCGTAGCGGTTACCCGTGGGCCCCGCGGCGCCCGTCTCGGAGAGGCCCCACGTGGTGCCGAGCTTCTCTCGCGCCGTGCGCGCCTTGAGAAGCGCGTAAGGCTCGGAGCTCGAGCGGATGCCCTGCATCGCCTCGTCGGGAACAGCGAGGAAGGCCCGCCGCGCCGCCTGCGTGTAGATGACCGCGCCGCCCATGAAGTACGCGGACGCGCCCGGGATGGAGAGGAGCGCGGCCGAGATCAGGCCACCCGCCGAGGACTCGGCCACGGCCAGGGTTTCCTTGCGCGCCACGAGACGCGCGGCCACGGATGCGGAGAGGGAGGAGAGCTTTTCCGGCATTGTCCTGGGAACCTCCTTGGGGTCCGAACCAGCCCATTGCGCGTCGGGCGCGGAAAGAGTATCAAATAGGAGGACGTTTCGTGTGGTCGACCTTTTGCGCATGACGAAGCAGGACGGAGGAGACAAGCCCATGGGCCAGAACCTGGAGCAGTTCGCCGCGGAGTGCCGCCGCATCCTGAAGGACACCCCCGGCCCCGACGGGCGCGAGAAGGTCCGCGCGCTCGTGGAAGAGGTCCTCAAGGACGACGCGTTCGTCGCCAAGCACGTCGGCGACGACGTCCCCGAGCGCAAGATTCTCTACGAAGATCCCGATCTCGGCTTCTGCATCCTCGCCCACGTGTATCACGGCGCCAAGGAGAGCGCGCCGCACGATCACGGCCCGACCTGGGCGATCTACGGCCAGGCCGCGGGCGAGACGCTAATGAACGAGTGGGCCCTCGTGGAGCCGGCGAGCGAGCAGAAGCCCGGCAAGGTGCGTCACGTCAGGGCCTACCCGCTGAAGCGGGGCATGGCCCACGTCTACAACGAGGGCGATCTCC
The DNA here is from genome assembly GCA_003220345.1 of Candidatus Rokuibacteriota bacterium. GTDB lineage: Bacteria > Methylomirabilota > Methylomirabilia > Rokubacteriales > CSP1-6 > AR37. The sequence goes on from QHSC01000159.1 coordinate 6,184, forward strand.
ACTCCCCGAAGCGCGAGGGCTCGACCCGGCTCATCCGGATCGAGGGCCGGAACATGGACAAGGTCAAGCGCCTGCCCTACGAGAAGGTCTAGCCTGGACTAGTCGCGAGACAACGCCACCCTCACCCAGCCCTCTCCCTCTCCGAGGGAGAGGGATTTGTTTGATCCCTCGCCCCCGGAGGGGGAGAGGGCAGGGTGAGGGGGTGGCCAGGATGCATACGCGCACTCGCAAATGGTCCGGCTACGGTAGCAAGGAGTCGACGACTTCGTAGCGCTCCGTCGTCACGCTCGCTCCGGTGGCGGCGGAGGTTGCCGTCTGCCGCTGCAGCCGCGCCTGCTCGCTCGCCGCCATCGCTTCCTGACTCTCCCAGAGCGTGACGATCAGCCCCTTGCCCGCCTCGCGGTCCACGAGCCAGTAGACGGCCTTGAGCCCGCGGTCCTTCTGGATGCTCGGCTTGACCTGCTCGCGCGCGCGAACGATCCACCGCTCGAGCTCTTCCGGGGTTCCCTGCCAGGTGCCGATGCGCGCGAAGTCCATGAATGCCTCAGAGCCTACAGGAACGTGGTGTCCGGCTCGATCCCGAGCATGAACTGACCCACCGTCTCGAAATGCGCCTGGCGACCCTGGAGCTGCTGGGTCACCGCGTGGATGTCGCGGAATCCGCGATCGAAGGCGCTGTCGACGAAGATCGAGGTCGCGCCGGCGGCGTGATGGGTGACGTCGGCGACCGCCTTCGCCTGGTGAATCGCGTAGGTCGAGGCGAGCCGGATCAGCATGCGCTGGTCCATGGTCAGGGTGCCGGAGCTGCCCACCGCGCCCCAGATGTCCGCGAGCGATCCCATCAGGAACCGCCGCGCGGAGCTGAGCTGCGCTTCCGCCTGCCCGACCTGACTCTGGATCACCGCGTTGTTCGCGAGCGGCCGCTTGTAGCCCCGCGGCGTCTTCTCGCGGGCGAGGCTCACGAAGGCGTCGAGCATACGCCGCGCGATGCCGAGGGCCACCGAGGCGAAGCCCGAGGCGTAGAAAGATCCCGTCGGGAAGCAGTAGATCAGTCCCGGCTGACGCCGCTCGGCGGGATCATCGCGAGAGATCGAATGATCGTGCGGCACGAAGAGATCGTCCACCGTATAGGCGTCGCTGCCCGTGCCCTTGAGCCCGCTCACGTGCCACACGTCCACGAAGGTGGCGCTGGCGGCGGGGAACAGCATGGTCCGCTCCACGAGCTTGCCGTTGGGCGTCCGGCGCGAGCTTCCGTCAGGCTCGGAGATGGGGCAGTGCGCGCCCAGCCACGTCGCGTGTCGCCCGCCGCTCGCGAAGCTCCAGGTGCCCGTGACCCGGTAGCCGCCGTCGACGGCGATGGCCCGCGCGCCGGGCCCCGGGCCCCACGCGAGCACGGCCCGTCGGTCGCGACCGAAGATCTCCATGGCCACGTCGTGCGAGAGATAGGCGGCGGACATCGAGCATCCCGCGGCCTGACAGAGACACCATGCCGTGCTCGCGTCGGCCTTGGCGATCTCCTCCATCACCCGGGCAAAGGTGACGGGATCGACCTCGCCGCCGTCGAGGGAGCGGGGCAGGAGCAGGCGGAAGAGGCCCGCCTCGAAGAGCGCGGCCAGCACCGGCTCGGGCAGCCGCCGCTCCTGCTCGATCTGATCGGCGCGGGCCTCGATCTCCGGAGCCAGGGCGCACGCTCGTTCGACATAGTCGATCTCTTCGTTCGCTTTGCTCATGGCTCCGAATATAGCGCAAAGCGGAGGCGGCGCGCCCGACGGCCCCTCATTGCTTCACCGCGCCGAACGTGAGGCCGCTGACGATGTGCCGCTGGGCGAGGAGGGCGACCACGAGCACGGGCAGTGTGATGAGAGTGGCCGCGGCGGCCAGGGTGCCCCAGTTGATCTCCTCGTAGGAGATCATGGTGTAGACGGCGATGGGCAGGGTGCGCGTGGACCGGCCGGCCAGGATCACCGAGAAGAGAAAGTTGTTCCACGAGAAGACGAAGGACAGGATGGCGGTGGCGACCACGCCGGGCTTGACGAGGGGGAGGGCGATGCGCCAGAAGACGCCGAGGTAGGAGCAGCCGTCGATGAGGGCGGCGTCCTCCAGCTCGGCGGGGACGTCTTCGAAGAAGGAGATCATCACCCAGATGATGATGGGCAAACTCACGATGAGATGGGTCAGGATGAGCGCGCCGTACGTGTCCACCATCCGGAGACGGCGAAAGAAGATGTACCAGGGGATCAGGTAGGCGATACCGGGAATGATGCGCGCCACCAGGATGACCACGGCGAGCCGCTGCTGCCGCCAGCGCGCGATCGAGTAGGCGGCGGGGAGCCCGACGGCGAGGCCGAGGGCCGTGCAGCCCGCCGCCACCACCAGGCTGTTCCACGTGTAGAGGAAGAACGGATACTTGGTGAACACCTCGCGGTAGCCCGCCACGGTGACGCTGAAGCGCACGAAGGACGGCGGATACGCCGTCGCCTCGACCTGCGGCTTGAGCGAGAGCGTGATCATCCAGTAGAAGACGAAGACCGTGGGCAGCATGAAGAGGCCGGCGAGCGCGTAGAAGGCGGCCGTGGACAGCCGGCGGCGCCCCGCGCCTCCCCTCACCACGTGGTGCTCCTCCGCACCTTGATCAGGACCAGCGAGGCGCCCATGACCACGGCGAAGAGGGCCACGGCCATGGACGAGGCATAGCCCATGTTGAAGTAGGAGAAGGCCTGGTTGAAGAGCAGGATATTGATCGTC
>QHSC01000394.1 GCA_003220345.1 Candidatus Rokuibacteriota bacterium
AACGTTCGTCAGAGCGAAGCAGAAGGCAGGAGAATGGAACGAATGGCGCTATTCATCGCGGCGTTTGGGCAACAGATCACCCCTCTAGATCTTGGCCAAAACACAGACGATAGCCGTTGCAATCGTCGACTTCGAAGTCACGGCACCCATACGGCTGGTCACAGAGATCCCGAGCGATCGTCACACCCTTGGACCTGAACTCGGCGTGAAGGGCATCGGCGTTCTCGATCCAAACGTATGCATCCCAAGCACCGCCCTCGGGATCCACACGGCGGTTAGGGCGGATGACCCCGGACTGTTCCAGCTGGGCCAGCATTATGACAATGCCATTTCGCTTGACCATGCAGAAGGAAGGCGGCTCGTTCCAAAACCGTTCATAATGGAAGCCGAGCTTATCCCGATAGTAGTTTGCAGTTGTGACCACGTCGTCCACGATGAGATACGGGGCGATGGTCCAGCGAGGACGCGTCGCAAGTGTGTCGGCCATTAATGACTTTCGCTTCTCACAGCCGCGTGGCTCACGGCAGACAGACCTGTCCCTTGTACTGGAGAGATCCAGCCAGAGTGACGAGGTTCAGTTGACCGTGGGTGTGGAGCAAGCCTGTCGCTCCGTCATATGCGCCCGTTCCGCCGATCACGTGCAGCCGCGAATTGGGTCGCCCCACGGCGGGATCCTGATCCGGCAGAAGAAGGATCTCATCGGACGTCCTGATCGTCCCGGTGCTCCTGGTAATCGTGTGATGCGCGCGCATATGGATTGCGCCGTTGCCCCGCTGTTCGATATCGAAGTACTCGGCGCTAAATCCTCCGGCGAGGTCACCCTGCAACGTGCCTTCGCCGACGGCCGTCGTCTGGCTCGTGAACTGGAACTTCGTGAAGACAAACGCGCCGCTGACGTGCTCGCAGGCCATGTGCGCTGCGATATGGTCAGCCGAGGCAGCCAAGTCAGGCACATTCGGAGGTGCCGTCATTTGACGCTCCGAACACGCGACGAGAAATGAAGCGGCCAGGCCAAGCCCGAGGGAACAGCCGCGATGGCGCATATGACCTCCCGCGTTGGTAGACCTCACCCTGCTCACGAATGTACCCGGTGATCGGTACCCCGCCAGAGACGCGACCAGACTCGCCTCGGCTCACCTCAGTGAGACGACGACCTTGCCTTTGGCGCGCCCTGCTTCGACGTAGGCCATGGCCTCCTTCGTCGATGCGAAGGGGAAGACTCGATCCACGACCGGGCGAATGATTTCGTCATCGATGAGAGACGTGATCTCGGTCAACTGGCCACCGTTCGCTCTCATGAAGAGGAACGAGTAGTGTGCTCGGCGGCGCTTGGCTTTTGCTCTAATCCCGTAGCTCATGAAGCCCATGAAGATTCTCAAGACCCACGACGCGCCGATGCTGCGCGCAAAACCTGCATCAGGCGGGCCTGAGATCGAAATGAGCTGTCCGCCGGGCTTGAGCACTTGCAGAGATCTCTCGAGCGTCACCTTGTCCAGGCTGTTCAAGACGACGTCATAGTCACGGAGCACGGCTGCGAAGTCTTCGTTCTTGTAATCGATCACGACGTCGGCCCCGAGGCTTCTGACCAGGTCCACGTTGGCCGTGCTCGTGGTCGTCGCCACTGTCGCGCCGACGTGCTTAGCCAGCTGAATGGCAAATGTGCCCACACCACCCGAACCCGCGTGAATGAGAACCTTTTGTCCTTGTTTCAGATTCGCTCTTTCGATCAGCGCCTGCCAGGCGGTTAAGCCGACTAGGGGGATGGAAGCCGCTTCTTCCATGGTGAGTGCTTTGGGCTTGATCGCCACGTCATCTTCTTTGATCGCACTGAATTCCGCGAATGCACCGATTCGCCCGTCAGCCAGCCGCGCATAGACTTCGTCGCCGGGCTTGAAGCGACGCACTCGAGATCCGACCCTGACCACAACGCCGGCCACGTCATGGCCCAAAACGAGCGGCAGACGATACGGCAGAATGAGCTTGAACTCGCCGTTTCTGATTTTCGAATCCAGCAGGTTGACACCAGCGGCGTGGACCTGGACCAATACGTCATCCTCCCGCAGCTCGGGGTCTGGCATGTCGCCAGCCCGCACACGGTCGGCGCTTCCGTAACGATCGAGGATGAATGCCTTCATTGATGTTGTCTCTCGACTACTTTTCCAAGGCCATCGATGAAGGCGCGCCTTCACCGACGGTCAGCCTGCGAGGCTTAGGCAACGGCCGGGACCCCTGCGACCTGCCGCTCGAGTCCCTTCGGATCCGCGAAGAAGGCCGGCCCCGTGCCCTGACTCATCCTGTCGGGAAAGATCTCCTCGTCGCCCGCGATGATGCCCGCGACAATCGCCCGCGCGGCGTCCGCCGGCGAGGCCTTCTCGAGCGTCAGCACCTCGCCCATCTTGGTGTCAATCGGGCCGGGATACACGCCAAACACCTGCATGTACGTCGCCAACTGACTGTAGTGTTCGGCCAGGTCCGTCTCGAAGGCGAGCAGGCTGCTCGCGAGCGCGGCGGATCGCAGCCCGCCCGCGCGGTCCAGGGCGCTGTCGCAGAACCGGAGGGAGGCGCGCAGGCGCTCGACGAGCGTGTCCTTGGGCCAGCGGGCCTTGACGGTGTCGGCCAGCGAGTCCTGAGCGGCCCTCGGGTGCTTCAAGTCCGAGAAGCGCTCGCAGAGCGCGTAGTTGGCGTCCTCGAGGTGCTGGGCG
>QHSC01000395.1 GCA_003220345.1 Candidatus Rokuibacteriota bacterium
TTGAAGGAGACGCGGATGTCGTTGGACGACGTGCTGTAGTGCGGGTCGAACTTCGAGATGTCGCCGCCCTGGGCGGTGACGAGCTCTCTCTTCTGCGTGGTCTGGGCCTGGGCCGCGCCCGGGAGCGCCTGCGGCAGCGCGCCGGCCACGCCGAGCGCTGCCGCGCCCTTGAGCAGCTCGCGACGAGTGACCTCCATGGGGATGCACCTCCACTCGATGGATTCGGGTACCGCTTGGTTTTCCCACGGCGGCGTGTCGCGACGGTTATAGGGCCTGCGCCTGGGCCTGTCAAGGTGTTGCCTCGAGGCTCTCGTTTGACTTGTCCAGCGCGCCCTGACAGGATCGGCCCGGGATGCTACGGTTCCATCTGCGCGGTGACACGGGCATCCAGAACTGCCTGAGCGGGCCCGGCCCGCAGGAGGAGAGGACAATGCCGCCGACAAAGCTGGCTCACCTCGTCTACCAGACCAACCGGATGGCCGAGATGCGCGACTGGTACTGCGCCGTCCTGGGCGCGCACGTGATCTACGAGAACAAGCACCTCTCCTTCGCGACGTACGATGACGAGCATCACCGCGTGGCCTTCCTGGACTTCGGCCCGCTGGCCCCGCGCGACCCGGCCGCGACCGAGCTGGGCGTCAAGCCCGTCGAGCAGCCGGGCCTGCACCACGTCGCCTTCACCTTCGGCTCGATGGGGGAGTTCCTCGACAACTACGTCCGACTCCGGGATCGTGGGATCCGGCCCTTCTTCTGCGTCAACCACGGGCCGACCACGTCGATGTATTACCGCGACCCCGACGGCAACCGGGTGGAGCTGCAGATCGATAACTTCGCCACGGCCAAGGAAGGCCAGGACTGGATGCTGTCGCCGGCCTTCGACCAGAATCCGATCGGCGTGGAGTACGATCCGGATACCCTCGTCGAGCGGTTCCGCTCGGGTGTTCCTGTCGCCGAGCTGGTGGTGCGCGACTAGCGCTCATGAGCACGCGAATCGGCATCATCGGGGTCGGGGCAATCGGCAGCGTGGTGGGCGGGCTCCTGACCAAGGCCGGGCACGACGTGACGTTGATCGACCAGTGGCCGGACCACGTCGAGGCGATGAAGAAGATCGGGCTGCGGCTCTCGGGCACCTGCGGCGAGCACCTGATTCCCGTGCGCGCGCTCCTGATCCATGAGCTGCAGTCGGTGGCGGAGCCGTTCGATGCCGTGTTCATCTCCGTGAAGTCCTACGACACGGAGTGGGCGCTGGCCCTCGGGCTCTCGTACTTGAAGAAGCCCGACGGGATCATCGTGGACTTCCAGAACGGCATCAACGACGAGCGGGTGGCTGCCGTGGCGGGCCGCGAACGGTGCCTGGGATGCGTCATCACCATCGGGGCCGGCATGTACGAGCCGGGCCACGCCATCCGCACCGACCGGAGTCAGGTCGGCTTCAAGATTGGCGAGCACGACGGCACCGTGACCGAGCGCGCCGAACGAATCGCCAAGATCATGTGCGACGTGGCCCCGACCAAGGTGACGACGAACCTCTGGGGCGAGCGATGGTCGAAGCTCTCCGTGAACTGCATGGCCAACGGCCTGGCTGGCCTGTCCGGCCTGGGCTCGGCCGAGGTCCGCACCCGGGACGGGG
>QHSC01000160.1 GCA_003220345.1 Candidatus Rokuibacteriota bacterium
GACGCCGGTGAAGGGCATGGCCGAGCCGGTCGAGATATACGAGATGCTTGGCGCGTCCACCATCCGATCTCGATTCGCGGCGGCGGCCGCGCGCGGTCTGACGACATTCGTCGGGCGGACCGACGAGATCGAGCAGCTGTCCCAAGCGCTCGAGCGCGCGAAGACCGGGCGTGGACAGGTCATCGCCGTGGTCGGCGAGCCCGGCGTCGGGAAGTCTCGTCTGTACTACGAGTTCACGCACTCCCATCGTGTTCAGGACTGCCTCCTGATCGAGAGCGTCTCGGTCTCGTACGGCAAGGCGACGGCCTATCTCCCCGTCATCGAGCTGCTGAGAAGCTATTTCCGGATCGAGAGCCGGGACGATGCCCGGATCATCCGGGAAAAGGTGACGGGCCGGCTCCTGTCGCTCGACCGGGCCCTCGAGCCGTTCATGGCCGCGTTCCTGTGGCTGCTCGACGTGTCCACGGACGATACGCAGTGGGAGCGCCTCGACCCCCCGCAACGACGTCAGCAAACTCTCGACGGCGTGAAGCGGCTACTCCTGCGGGAGAGCCAGGTCCAGCCCGTCGTCGTGGTGTTCGAGGACTTGCACTGGATCGACGCCGAGACGCAGGCGCTGGTGGACGCGCTGGTGGAGAGCCTCCCCGCCGCGCGCGTCCTGCTCCTCGTCAACTATCGTCCGGAGTACCAGCACACCTGGGGCTCCAAGACATACTACCGACAGCTCCGCATCGATCCGCTGCCCGCGGCGAGCGCCCACGAGCTCCTCGACGCCCTTCTCGGTGATGACTCGTCGGTGCGGGCGTTGAAGCCCCTGCTCGTGCAGCGCACGGAGGGGACGCCTTTCTTCCTCGAAGAGAGCGTCCGCACGCTCGTGGAGACGCGCGTGCTCGTGGGCGCCCGGGGCGCCTACCGGCTGCAGAAGCCGCTGAGCACGATCGAGGTGCCGGCGACCGTCAAGGCGCTCCTCGCCGCCCGCATCGATCGCCTGCCATCGGTGGAGAAGGGGGTCCTCCAGGCCGCCTCCGTCATCGGCACCGACGTGCCGTTCGGGCTGCTCCAGGCCATCGCCGGCATGCCCGACGAGGATCTTCGGAAGCACCTCGCGCAGCTCCAGGCCGCAGAGTTCCTGTACGAGACCAATCTCTTCCCCGAGCTCGAGCACACCTTCAAGCACGCCCTGACCCACGAGGTCGCGTATGGAACGCTTCTCGGAGATCGCCGGCGCACCCTCCATGCGCGGATCGTCGAGGCCATCGAGCGACTCTTTGCCGGTCGATTGACCGAGCAGGTCGAGCAGCTCGCCCATCACGCGGCCAGGGGTGAAGTGTGGGACCGGGCCGTCACCTACCTCCACGAGGCCGGAGCCAAAGCGTTCAGACGCTCGACCTACTCCGAAGCCGTCGCGTACCTGACCCAGGGCCTCGAGCTCGCCGGGAGATTGCCGCCTGGTAGCGAACAGAGGCGGCAGGAGCTGCGCATGCTCCTCGCGCTTGGCCCCGCCCTCCAGATGACACGGGGATTTGCCGCGGCGGAAGTCGAGAGAACATACGCCCGCGCGCGTGACCTGTCCGAGGAGATCGGCGAACCCACCGAGCTCTTTCAGGCACTGTGGGGTCTCTGGTTGCACACGGCAGGACGAGGGCGTTATGACAGGGCCCGACCCTTCGCCGAAGAGCTTCTGGCCGTGGCGGAACGGTTGGGCGATCGGGCGCTCCTGCTCGAGGCGCACCACGCGATGTCGCCCAGCACGCTCTGGTCGGGCGACCCGGAAGCGACCCGGCGACATGGCGAGAAAGGCATGGCGCTCTACGATCAGGAAGCGGATGGCTCGCTGGCCTTCCTCTACGGCGGGCACGACCCCGGCGTGTGCTGCCGAATGCATTCGGCGATGGCCCTCTGGTTCCTCGGGTATCCGAAGAGTGCGCTGGAACGCAGTCGCGCGGGCCTGGCCCTGGCCAGGGATCTCTCCCACCTGGCAAGCATCGCCAATGCCCTCCCGTTCGCTATGATCGTCCATCAGCTCCGAGGAGAGGGCGCGGTCGTACGTGAGCTGGCGGAATCGATCATCACGCTCTCGACCGAGCGCGGATTTCCGCAATGGTTGTTGTTTGGGAAGGTGTTCGAGGCCTTGCTCCAGGCGGAGCAGGGCGGGGATGGCGCGGCCATCGCGCAGCTTCGCGGCGCCATCGCCGAGTACCGGGCGACGGGGAACGAGCTCTACGTTCCGGGGTTTTTCTCCCTCCTCGCCACGGCGCTCTTGAAGCATGGCGCAATTGATGAGGGACTGGGCGCGGTGGCGGATGCCCTGGCCATGGCCGACGCAACAGGGTCGCGGGTCTGGGAATCGGACTACTATCGCCTCAAGGGAGAGCTGCTGCTCGCGCGTGATCCCGCGGCGGGGCAGGATGCGGAGATCGCGTTCCGTCAGGCGATCGAGATCGCGCGCGGGCAGAGCGCGAGATCATTGGAGCTACGAGCGGCGGTCTCCCTGGGCAGGCTGTGGGAGCGCCAGGGCAAGCGCCAGGAGGCGGCCCGGGTGCTCGCGGAGATCCATGGCTGGTTCACCGAAGGCTTCGATACCGTCGATCTCATGGAGGCGAAGAGCCTGCTCGACCGATTGTCCGGAGCCTCGACCTGAGCTCGGTATGGGCCGGCTCGTTGGGGAATGCTCGAAATGTTCCGCACCTCTAGCGCCGAGATCAGGGGGCGTCAAGGAACACCGCGAGGTATATTCGCCTCGTGGCGCTTGATCTCCATGCCGAGCTCCGCGGAATCGTGAAGGCCCTCAATGCAGCAGAGATTCCGTACGCGCTCGTCGGTGGGCTCGCCGTGTCCATCTATGCCCAACCGCGAGCGACGGAGGATGTTGATTTGCTGGTGGCGCGGGAGGATTTGGCCCGGGCCGTAGAGCGGCTGGAGTCGCTTGGGTTTCGCCGCGCAGGGGTGCCCATGTCGGTTGGCGCTCGGCGACTCGACATTCAGCCATTGATCAAGATCGACGGCACGGACCTCATTCCCGTCGACTTGCTGGTGCCCAATGACCCGACTCTCGCTGCGCTCCTGGCAGACCGAAGCTCCATCGCGTGGGAAGACGAGTACCTGTCGATCGTGAGTCTCGCAGGCCTGCGGATCCTCGAGCGGCTCCGAGGATCAGCCCAAGACCTGGCCGACCTTGAGGCGCTGGGACCAGAATCGTGACGAAAACCCTCGACGCCGCGACGGCCATCCGAAAGGCCTCGGCCCTCCGCGCGCTCTGTCGGAGGCTCCCACACATTTCGACGCCGGCGGAACTCGCGCGGCTGCAGCGTATCGGCGAGGTCGAGACCTCACCGGAGACGGCCACCATTGGCGATGTCGAGGCGCTCATTTCCGGATGGCGGCGCTGGTGGTATCAGGGCGAGACGGAGCGCCTGAGTGCGATGGCCGCGGGGGTGCCTGCCTCCCTCATGGACAGTGATCGTCGCCTCGCGCTCTATGCCTGCGCCGCCGTCGCACGTGAAGCCAGAAGGTAGGCATTGGGAGATCCAACCCTGAGACGCTAACGAGCTTCCGGATCGCTTGACGGCGAGTTTCTTTGGGTGGATTCTCGGCCCATTGATACTCAGCCTATTGACGGGTAGGACGATCGTACCCGGTAGAGCGAGGAGGGCCTGAGCATGCTCGCACGCGAAGAAAACGAGAGAGTGACCCGCGTGGGCCGCGGCACCCCCATGGGCGAAGCGATGCGGCGGTACTGGATCCCCGCGCTCCTGGCGTGGGAGCTGCCAGAGCCCGATTGCCCGCCCGTGCGCGTCAAGCTGCTCGGCGAGGAGCTGGTGGCGTTTCGCGACTCGCAGGGGCGCATCGGAATCCTCGATGAGCGCTGCCCGCACCGGCAGGCCTCCCTTTTCCTCGGGCGCAACGAGGAGTGCGGGCTCCGCTGTGTCTACCACGGCTGGAAGTTCGACGTCGAAGGCCGGTGTGTGGACATGATGAACGAGCCGGAGGAGCTGAGGTTCGCGCACAAGATCCGCACCGGCGCCTATCCGACGGTGGAAGCGGGCGGGATCATCTGGGTCTACCTCGGGCCCGCGGAGCGTCGGCCGGCGCCGCCGCACTTCGCCTGGACCCAGGCGCCCGCCTCGCATCGCCACGTCTCCAAGGTCATCCAGGAGAGCAACTGGCTCCAGGGTCTCGAGGGCGGCATCGACACCTCGCACGTGCCCATCCTGCATCGCACGCTCACCACCGACTCCTCGCGCCCCGGCTTCAAGCCGGGCGATCCCTTCGTGGTAGGCAAGGCGCCCACGCTCGAGCTAGACGTCACGGACTACGGCTATCGCTACGCCGGCCTGCGCGCCCTCGCGGACGGCGAGATGCACGTCCGCGCCTATCACTTCATCTTGCCCTTCCACCAGATTCGCCCCGCGCGCACCGGCGCGGCCCGCCGCGGCTTCTCCGGCGCGGCGGGACACATCTGGGTGCCCATGGATGACGAGACGACCATGGTCTACAACTGGGAGCACAGCACGACCGACCCGCTGACCGACGAAGACCGTCTGGAGCGGCGACTGGGCAACGGCCCGATGGACGTCGACCAGACGACCTTCCGCTCCAAGCGCAATCGCGAGAACAACTACCTGCTCGATCGCCGCGTGCAGAAGACGGAGACCTTCACGGGGATCGATGGCGTCAATGCCCAGGACCGCGCCGTCCAGGAAAGCATGGGCGGCATCGTCGACCGCACCCGCGAGCATCTCGGGCCCGCCGACAAGGCCGTCATCCAGGCGCGGCGGCTGCTCCTGCAGGTGATCACCACGGTCGAAGCCGGCGGCACGCCTCCGGGCGTCGAGCCGACGTACTACTCGCTGCACCCGGCGGAGGCCGTGCTGCCTCGCGGCGCCGACTGGCGGACGCTGGTCGCTCCCGACGCGCCGCGCCCGGAGGTCCTGCAGCAGGCGTAGAGGAAGAGATGGCGACGGCGCCAACCATCCGAAATATCCGCGCGCGGCCGGTACAGGCGCCGTTCAAGCGGCCGCCGATCTCGGCGAGCGGGGCGCTGCCCCACGCGGCGCTGGTGTTGATCGACCTCGAGACGGAAGAAGGCCTGACCGGGCGAAGCTATCTCTTCGGCTTCGCTCCCTGGGCGCTCAAGCCCATCCTGGGCTGCCTGGACGCGATGCGCGACATGCTCAAGGGCGACGCCGTGGCGCCCTTCGAGATCGAGGCGAAGCTCCGCAAGCGGCTCACCCTCATCGACACGCCCGGGCTGGTCGGTCTTGCGCTGGCCGGCGTGGACATGTGCGCCTGGGATGTTCTCGCCCAGGCCGCGTCACTGCCACTGGCGAAGCTTCTCGGCGGCGAGCTGAAGCCGATCCGCGCCTACAACAGCTGCGGCCTGTGGATCCAGCCCGTGGAGACGCTGGCCGACGAGGCCGAGGCGCTGGTAGCGGACGGCGGCTTCAGCGCCATCAAGCTGCGCGTGGGGCGCGAAAATCCCGCCGAGGACCTTGCCGCGGTGCGCGCCGTCAAGAAGCGGGTGGGCGACAGGATCACCGTGATGTGCGACTACAACCAGCGCCTGACCGTCAACGAGGCCATCCTGCGCGGCCGCATGCTGGACGGGGAAGGGCTCTACTGGATCGAGGAGCCCGTGCGACACGACGACTACGCGGGCTGCGCGCGCATCGCGGCCGAGCTCGGGACGCCGATCCAGATCGGGGAGAACCTGGTCGACACGTTCGAGCTGATCAACGCGCTCGAGGCGGGGGCCATGGATTACGTGATGCCCGATCTTCAGCGCATCGGCGGTGTCACCGGCTGGCTGCGGGCCGCGGCGATCACGCAGGCCCACGGCATGGAGATGTCGAGCCACCTGTTCCCCGAGTACAGCGCGCATCTGCTCGCGGTCACGCCCACCGCCCACTGGCTGGAATACATGGACTGGGCCACGCCGATCGTGGCCGAGCCCATCCAGGTCAAGGACGGGCATCTCCTCATTCCGGATCGACCGGGCAGCGGCATCACGTGGAACGAGGACGCCGTCAAGCGCTACGCGATCGCCTGATCCGCTCAGGCGGGGATGCGCGCGGCGAAGACGGTAATCGGATACACGCAGAAGTAGTCGGGGCTCTTCAGGATGTTCTCCGGCGATCCCGCGTCACAGAGCGTGGAGCGTTGCTTCCAGTCCTCGGGCGTCAGCAGCTCGCGCAGGCGCTCGCCCCAGTTCCGGGTGAAGACCGTGCTCTGGATGTAGTCGTGGTCGGCCGCGCCGAGCGGGGCGCGCCGCTCGAGGAGATACGTTCGCACGGCCACGTCCGCGAGACCAACGGCCCGGAGTGAGGCCAGCGTCGTTTGGCGGCGCTCCTGAAACGATCGCCCACCACCCTCCTCCAACGTACGGCGAATCTCCGCAAGCTGGATCCGACGCTCCAGCTCCGGATGCCCGGGCAGGAACAGAGCGGAAAGCACCTGGGATTCCTTGATGATGATCCGTCCACCGGGACGGACCACGCGGAGAAACTCCTTGAGGGCCTGCTCCGTCTCCACGATGTGGTGGAGCACATCGCCGCACCAGATCCATTCGAAGCTTCGAGCAGGCTCCGGGATGCTCGTGCCATCACCCTCGCGAAACGCCAACCGTTTCGAGTCGAGCCGGCCGCCCACCAGAGATCGGGCGGCCTCGACTCGCTCTTCTTCGGGCTCGATGCCGACCACGTGGCCGCCGTTGCCGACGGCTTCGGCCAGCCACAAGCCGTAGAGCCCGACGCCGCAGCCCACGTCGAGGCCGCGAGAGCCTGGCGGCAGGCCGAGATCCTCGATGATCCGGCGGGCCTCCGGCTCCTGAAAGCGGTTCATCCGCTCGAGCGATTTCCAGGACGGCTCGGCTTCTCCGCTCTGCTTGGTGCCGCCGAGGTGATGGGAGCCGCGGTGCTCGTGGGAGTGGGGCATGGCGGAAGCCTAGCGCAGTCGCTGGCCCTTCACCAGGGGTTGAGCTAGGATGCCCGCCATGGTTCAAGAGAGCCGCGCGCCCTCAAGGAGGCAGCCATGAAGCACGGGTTCCGGGTCCTCGACAGCGATCTGCACACGATGGAGCCTGACGGCCTCTGGGAGCAATACCTGGACGAGCCGTTCAAGAAGTTCGCGCCCCGCTTCACCCGGCACGCCGAGGGTGCGCCCAACCAGCCCGTCATCAGCGTCGGCAACGTCGAGATCGCCGAGATGTCGAAGCGGGCGCGCACGGCGGTGGTGGGCAAGAGCCTTCAGGAGCGCGCGTTCGCCCGCCACCCTCACTACGCGCTCGCGCACTCGCGGGGCTACGACGCGGAGACCCACCTGCAGGCCATGGACATCGAGGGCATCGACGTTGCCGTCATCTACGGCACGCGCGGCCGCCAGGTCCTGATGCACGACGACCTCGACCCGCAGGTAGCGTCCGCCCTCGCGCGCGCCCACAACAACTGGACGCGGGATTTCTGCGCGATCGATCCCGGCCGGCTCAAGTTCGCCGCTCAGCTCGCCTTCCACGACATCCCGGGCGCGATCGCCGAGGCGAAGCGGGCCGTGCGTGAGCTGGGCGCCGTCGCGGTGATCGGCAACCCGAACCCGATCAACGGCCGCCACATCCACGATCCCGCGTTCGAGCCGCTGTGGAGCGCGGTCGAGGAGCTGGGCGTGCCCGTGGGTTTTCACCCGACCGGCCAGTCCTCGCTCCGCGACGACATCGCCCGCCGGTACCTGGACACCCCGAACGGCCGCGTCATCGGCGTGGCCGGCCGAAATCCCATCGAGCTGATGATGGCCTTCGGCAGCATGGCCGCGGGCGGCGTGCTCGAGCGCCACCCGGGGCTCCGCTGCGCCTTTCTCGAGGGCACGTGCGGGTGGCTGCCCTGGTATCTCTGGCGGCTCGACGAGGCGTGGGAGAAGTTCGGGCCCGGCTCGGAGATCCAGATCTCGCAGCTCCCGAGCCAGTACTTCTTCCGCCAGTGCTACATCGCCACCGACTCCGACGAGAAGCCGCTCCGCCAGGTGGTGGAGGCGATCGGCGACGACAACATCGTCGTCTCCACCGACTACCCGCACTCCGACGGCCTTTTCCCCGTCGCCATCGAAGAATTCACCCGCCTCGAAGGCGTCAGCGAGAAGACCAAGGCCAAGATTCTCTGGGACAACTGCGCGCGACTCTACAAGCTCTAGTCAGCTCGTCGACAAAGCGCAGGGCGGGGCGGGGGGCACCCTCCCCGGACCACGCTGCGGCGCAACCCGTTGCTTGCACTCGTAAGGGGCCACGAGAAACTGGTCTGCGGCTTTCGACAGTCCGCAGAAGATACGGGTCCGGGGAGGGTGCCCCCCGCCCCGCCCTGCGCCGCGTGCTCCTTGAGGCGCGCCGCCCCGTTACTCGCAGAACTTGCAGGCAGGCGTGTTGCGGTCGTACGGCGGCGCCTTGAGGTACTCCGTCCGGTTGTACGTCCAGAACTGCGACACGTTCGGGTAGGTGTGGATGACGGTGTTCTGTA
>QHSC01000396.1 GCA_003220345.1 Candidatus Rokuibacteriota bacterium
GGTCTGCGAGCCGTGTTCGGTGGCTGCTGAATATCGCATCTGACAGTACGAGGAGTGCTCCCACGCGCTCTGTGGCCATCGCCGCGAATGCGCCGTCGAACTCGTTGGGACCTCGAGCCTCCAGGAGTTGAAGCTGCACTCCCAACGACCGGGCCGCGACGTTCACTTCTGTTATCGCGAGCTGGTGGTACGCATTGGCCGGGTTCGAGAGGATGGCCACACGGCGGATCTTGGGGACGGTCTCCTTGAGCAGCTCCAGTTGTTTGGCGAACAGTTCCAGGCCGGCGCTGCCGGACACCCCTGTGACGTTCCCGCCCGGGCGCGCGAGGCTCGCGATGAGCCCGGTGCCAACAGGATCGCGAACGTAAATCATGACGATGGGGATCGTCTCGGTGGCGTTCTTGGCTGCCGTCGCTGCTTGCGTCCCCGCCGATGCGACGATCAGGTCCACCTTGAGCCGGACCAGCTCGGCCGCCAGGTCGGGCAGCCGGTCGACCCGACCCTCCGCATATCGATAGTCGATGACGATATTCTGGCCCTCAACCCACCCGAGCTCGCGCAGCCCTTGCCGGAACGCGTCGAGCAGGGGCGGCCTATCGGAAGGGGACGTCAAGCTAAGAAAATCTATCCGAGGCACCCTTCCCGCCTGCTGGGCCTCGGCGGCGAGTGGCGCGGTGAGGAGGCCGCCAGTGAGCATCGCCATGAAGGTTCGCCGCTCCATCATCGAATGAAGTCACCTACCCCCGCTCGTCGTCATCATCATCGCACCTCCAGCGGCTGCATTGAGATTGCAAATCAGCCGCGATATGGTGGTGCCACTCCACCGCAACGAGGAGAGCCATGGATACCGCGATTCTGCCGCG
>QHSC01000161.1 GCA_003220345.1 Candidatus Rokuibacteriota bacterium
AGCGCGGCCTGACCACGACCATGATCGAGGGCAAGAGCCTGGCCGACGTGGCCATCCCCACGCGGGTGCCCAACCTCTCCGTGGTGGTGAGCGGGCCCCTGCCGCCCAACCACGCCGAGCTGGCCGCCTCGCGACGGATGCACGACCTCATGGAGGCGGCCACGCGCGTCTTCGATCTCATCGTCATCGATACGCCGCCCGTGCTCTCCGTCTCGGACGCGGTGGCCCTCGCCGCCCAGATGGACGGCGTCATCCTGGTCGTGCGCGGGGGCAAGACATCGGCGGAGGCGGCGCGGCGCGCGGCCGAGCAGATCGACGCGGTCAAGGGCCGGATCCTTGGCGTTCTCTTGAACCGGGTGGACGCGCGGAACAGCGGCTACTACGCTGACCACGGCCGCTACTACGATGCCTACTACGGCAGCGATCACAAGGGGTGAGAGCGCGGCGGTACCGCTCGAGTCCGCGAGCATCTGGCTTCTCTACGCGGCCCTCCTGTGGCCGGCCCTGGCGGGCGGCGCGCACGCGGGCTGGCTCCTCGCCGCCACGCAGCTCCTGGTCCTCCTCTCCGCCCTCGCCTGGGTTCTCGGCATGGTCGTCGCGGGCCGGCTCGAGTGGCGACGTACGGCCCTCGACCGGCCCGTGGGCCTCCTGATCGTTCTGATCGCGACCCAGCTCGTCCTCGGTCCGGGTCCCCTTCTCCGCTGGGCCCTCGCCTCTCCCGAGTCGGCGGCCTTCTTGCCCGCGCGCTTTCTCTTCGTGGGCACGGTCTCGCCCGGCGACACCACGCGCGCCCTCCTCCTCTTCCTCACCTACGTCGGCGTCTACGCCGTCGTCGTCAACGTCGTCCGCCGTCGCGCGGACGTGGAGCGCCTCGTGCGCACCCTGCTCGTGACGGGTGGCGTGGTCGCCTTCGCTTCGCTCGTGGATTTTCTCGCGCGCGAGGACTGGGTCTTCCGCTGGCGCGCGGAGAGGCTGAGCGGGCGCTTGACGGGCCCCTTCGCCAATCCCGACCACTGCGCGACCTGGCTCCTCATGCTGGTCTGCTTGGGCATGGGCTACCTCGCCGCGCGCCGCGGCCAGGCGCGGAGCGAGTCGGGCCGCCTCGCAGACATCGTCCGCTCGCCGCGGGACCGAGAGGCCGCGCTTCGCCGCCATCTACCCGCCTTCGGCGTCGGACTCATGACCCTCGCCATGGTCTTGACGCTGAGCCGCGGCGCCCTCGTGAGCCTGGCCGTGACGGGCGCGCTCGGCCTGCTCGCCGCGGCCCGTCTCGGTCGCCTTCGACGCTCGCTCGCCTTGGCATGCGCCCTCGGCGCGATGATCCTGGGCTATGGTCTCTGGATCGGGCTCGGCCCGCTGCTCCATCGCGTGGGCTCGGCCGACGCGCTCGGTCGCGTGCTCCAGTGGCAGGCGACCCTGCCCATGCTGGCCGTCTTCCCGACCTTCGGGGTGGGGCTGGGCGCCTACAAGGAAGCCTTCTTCCACTTCCAGCCCTCGACGCTCGGCGCCGGGCACATGTACTTTCCGTACGCGCACAGCGATCTCCTCCAGCTCCTGATCGAGACGGGACCTCTGGGGGCGGCGCTCGCCCTCTGGGCGGCGGGACGGGTCGCCCGCGACCTCGTGGGCGCTCATCTTCTCGGTCGTGGCCGCTGCCCCGTGGGCCGGGACACGGACGCCCGGAGGAGTGATCCCTTCAGCGTCGGCATCGCCATCGGCGCGCTCGGCGCCGTCGTCGCCCTCCTCGTCCACAGCGCGGTCGACTTCCCCGCGCGCATTCCCGCCGACGGCATCCTGGCCGCGGCGTGTCTCGGGCTCGCAACCACGGCCATGCACACGCGCTTCACCGGCGCGGGGCCCATTCCCGTCGAGGTCATCAGAGGGCGCTCGCTGGGATCGGGGCTCGCGCAGCGGGTCGTGGCCGCGGCCGTCGCCCTCGGCTTGGCGTCCGGGCTCGTGCCCTGGATCATCGGCCCCGCGCGGGTCGAGGCGGCGCCCGCGGAGCGCGCGCAGTCCGGACTGGCCGAGGCGCGCCGACTCCTGGCCGCGCGGGCCCCCGGCGAGCAGGCCCCGCCCGAAGCGCAGGCGCTCGCAACGGCGGCGGTGACGGATCTCCGGCGGCTGCTCGCCTCGACGCCGTCCAATCCCTTCGTCCACGAGCGGCTCGCCTGGGCCCTCGAGCTGCAGTCGGCGGCTCGCGGCGATGGCGGCGCCGATCTCCATCGAGCCGCCCTCCTGTCCATGCAACGCGCCGTCGCGCTTCAGCCGGAGAACCCGTACCTCTATCGCTCGCAGGCCGCGTTGAATCTCACGGGAGAAGCCTCGGGCCTGGATGTCGCTCTCGCGGCCGGACGCCGGGCGGTCGATCTCGATCCCGCCCTCTTGCCCGATCTCGTGGACAGACTGGCTCCACGCGGGCTCGCGGTGGCGCAATGGGCGGACCTCGTCCCGGCGCGCCCCGCGACGCTGACGGCTCTCGCCGCCCAGCTCGAGAGCCGCGGCTTCCTGCGCGAGGCGGATGCCCTCTACGAGCGGGCCCTCCAGAGTGCCGGGACGGACGAGGCCACGGCGATCCGCTGGGCCTGGGGGCAGTTGCTCCTGGGCATACGCCAGCCCGCGCGCGCCCTCGCGCAGACGGATGCCGCGCTCGCCCGCTCGCCCGGCCATCCCGAGCTCTTGCTCACCCGGGCCCGCGCCCTCGCCGCCCTCGGCCGGCCGGAAGCGCTCGCGGCCTTCAGCGAAGCGCTGCAGAGCGCCCAGGCGCGTCAGAGCGCGGGCGAGCGGCTCGTGTTCGCCGCCGAGACTCCGGCCCTCCGCGCCATCGTCTCCTCCCGGCTGGGCCTCGACTCCAAGCTCTCGACGGCACGCTACCGTCGCGCGCTGGCGCAGCGCCTCAGCGACGAGGGGCGATGGCCGGCCGCGCGCGCGGAATGGGACCGCGCGCTGGCCGAAGGCCCTCTCGACGCCGCGGGCCACTTCGCGCACGCGCAGGCGCTCGAGGCCACGGGCGAGCGCGCGCGCGCGCTCGAGGCCTATGGCCAGGCCGTGGCCCTCGACGCGCGCGCGGTCACCTACCGCGTCAGGCTGGCCGAGCGCCTCTGGGAGGCCGAGCAGTACGTGCAGGGCCTGGCCGAATGGCAGCGGCTCGTGGAGCAGGAGCCACGCAACGTCCACATGCGGGTGGCCCTGGCGCGCGCCTATCTCAAGACGGGCGATCGCGACCGAGCGCTCGGCGAGTACCGTCGCGTCCTCTCGCTCGAGCCCGGCCACGGCGAGGCCCGCCAGGTCGTGGCGAGGCTCGCGCAGCCGTGACCGCCGCCCTGGATCGGCTGATGGCCACCATTCCGGAGGCGCCGGAGCGCTTCGATGCGCTCTGCCGCGACGTCACCGACTGGATCACGCTCGTCGAGAGCGCGGGGCGTGACGGCGTGCTCGGCATCCTGCGACGCGAGATCGTCCTCGCCAGGATTCCCGTGCCGGAGGACGCGCGGCGATTGCTCGAGCGTTTGGAGGCGGTGGAGCGCCTGTGGCAGGCCAACGTCGCCCGCGCGCTCGACCGGGCCCTCCTCGCCCTCGACGCGGCCGGCATCCAGACGGCAGCGCTCAAGGGCCCGGCGCTGGCCGAGCGTCTCTATCCCGAAGCCGCCATGCGCCGCTGCACGGACCTCGACCTCCTCATCGCGGAGAGAGACATCGAGCGGGCGGCCCGCGCCCTCGAGCCGCTCGGCTATGAGCTCGAAGACGGCCTCGCCGCGCTCTACGCCCGCCGCCATCACCACCATCTGCATCTGGCCGGCCGCTGCCCGCCCGTGATCGAGCTGCACTTCCGCGCCTACGTCGGCTTCGGCGTCACCCTGCCCGCGGAAACGCTGCTGGCCCGGGCGCGCGCCCATCACACGGGTGGAGGCGCTCCGTGCTGGGTGCTCGCCCCCGAAGACGAGCTTCTGTATCTGGGGGTTCACGCGGCCGGTCACTGCTTCGACCGGCTTCTCTGGCTCTACGATCTCAAGCTCTTCATGAGCCGGAAT
The DNA here is from genome assembly GCA_003220345.1 of Candidatus Rokuibacteriota bacterium. Taxonomy (GTDB): domain Bacteria; phylum Methylomirabilota; class Methylomirabilia; order Rokubacteriales; family CSP1-6; genus AR37. The sequence continues at coordinate 4,029 of QHSC01000161.1, forward strand.
CCCCGCCTCGACTGGGCTCTGCTTGCAGAGCGCGCGCGCGCCTTCGGCGTCGAGGCGGCCTGGGCGCTCACCCGCGATGTGCTGAAGCGACGGCTCGGCGTGGCGGCGCCGGCCACAGCGACCGGCCGCGCGCCCGCTCGGCTCGGCCGCCGTCTCGTGGCAAGATTCGTGGATGGCCGGGTCGCCCCTCCCGCGGCGGGACCGCTCGTGACGTTGCGCCAGCTCCTGGTGATGGCCGCCCTCTGCGATCGGCCCGCGTCCGCCGCGCGGTTCGTCGGTCACCACGTCGCGCGCATCGTGCGGCGGCGCGCCCAGCGCTGGCTCCCCGCGCTCGTTCCCGCGGAATGGGCGGCCTAGCCGTGGGCCGTCTCTCGCTCGACACCCGCGTATCCCAGAATCCCGAGGTGGTGAGCCGCGAGGTCGAGGGCGAGTTCGTGCTCCTGGATCTCGAGAGCGCCACGTACTTCGGGCTCAACCAGGTGGGGAGCCGGGTCTGGACCCTCGTGAGCGAGCTGGGCTCGCTCCGCAAGGTCTGCGAGGCCATGGAGCGCGAGTACGCCGTCCCCCGGGAGCAGCTCGAGCGGGATGTCCTGAGCCTGGCCCGCGAGCTTCGCGACAAGGGACTCCTGGTCGTCGCCCGCGACGGGCCCTGAGATGGCCGCCGGACTTCTCTCGAGCGTCCGTCGGTTGCCCCCGCGCGAGTGCGCGCTTCTCGCGGCCGCCTGGCTCGCCCTCGCCGTGAGCCCTCTCGCGCTCTGCCTCGTGCCCTTTCGCAGGCTGCGTGACTGGGCGGAGAGCGAGACGACGAGCAGACGGCGCGCCGACACCGCGACACCTGAGCGCGTGGCGGCTCTCGTGGAGGCGGCGGCCCGCCACCACCTCGTGGGCACCACGTGTCTCGCCCGGGCCCTCGTCTTGTGCCGGCTCCTTCGGCGGAGAGGCGAGGCGGCCCGGCTGGTCATCGGGGGCACGTGGAAGGGCGGCACGAAAGTCCCGGGCGCCTTCGAGGCGCACGCGTGGGTCGCCTGCGGGGATCTCGCGCTGACGGCAGGAGGCCCGATCGACCGATTTGAGATTTTATTGATCGGTGGAGAAGTGTCGGGGGAGCAGCGCCGCCCGCTCCCCTGACTCAATTGGTTGATCGGTGGGGGAGTGTCGGGGGAGCAGCGGCCCCCGCTCCCCCCTGACTTAATTGGTTGATCGGTGGGGGGGTGTCGGGGGAGGAGCGGCGCCCGCTCCCCCCTGACTTAGTTGGTTGATCGGTGGGGGGGTGTCGGGGGAGGGGCGGCGCCCGCTCCCCCCTGACTTAAAAGGAGACAGATGATGGAGACGAAAGAAGCATCCGAGCCCGATGGTCCTCGGCCGTCCCGGAAGACCTACGAGACACCCCGTCTGGTGAGCTATGGCAGCATCTCCAAGCTCACGCAGGGCAGCGCGACCGTGGGCAGCGATGGGGGCTCCGGAATGATGAACATGCAGTGTCTCTGAGCGCCCCATGAGTGGCCTCGCAGGTCTTCTCGCTCTCGACGGGGGGAGCGCCGAGACCCTCGTCCTTCAGCGGATGCTGGCCGCGCTCGCGCACCGCGGACGCGATGGACAGAACACATGGTCGTCGGGACCGATCGCCATGGGCCATCAGGCCTTCTGGACGACTCCCGAGGCGCGGGGCGAGATCCAGCCCTGGCGCCATCCGTCCGGCGAGCTGGTGGCGACTCTGGACGGTCGCATCGACAACCGGCGACCGCTCCGGGACGCGCTCGTGGCCCGGGGCCTGGCCCCCCGCGCCGATCACGACGCCGAGCTGGTCCTTCGAGCCTATGAATGCTGGGGCGAGGACTTCGCGCGCGAGCTCGTCGGGGATTTCGCGGTGGCGATCTGGGACGGGCCCGCGCGACGGCTCGTGTGCGCCCGTGATCCGCTCGGGGTCAAGCCCTTCTACTACCATTTCGATGGACATCATTTCCGGTGGAGCTCCGAGCCCCAGGCCATCTTCGAAGACCCCACCGTGCCGCGCCGGCCCCACGAGGGCATGGTCGCCGAGATGCTCGCAGGCTACCTGGTCAGCACCGAGGAGACCCTCTGGCAAGGCCTCTTCCGCCTCCGGCCGGGCCACACGCTGACCGTGACCCGAGACGGGCTCCGCCTGAGACGCTACTGGTCACCCGAGTCCGCGCCCGAAGTCCGCCACGCGAGCGACGCCGGGTACGCCGAGCATTTCCGGACCGTGCTCGAGGAAGCCGTCCGCTCCCGGCTTCGCGCGGTGGGTCCGGTGGGCGCGCATCTCTCGGGCGGGATCGATTCGTCCTCCGTGGCCGTCCTCGCCCAGCGGCTGTCGGAATCCGGAGCGGCCTCCGCGCGGATCGAAGCCTTCACCCAGAGTCATCCCGAGCTGGCGGATGACGAGCGCCCGTTTGCCGAGGAGACGGCCAGCCGCTGGGGAATCAAGTGGCATGCCCTCCTGCCCGATCCTCCGGGCCCGGGGCACTACGAGGAACAGGCGCGCCGATATCTCGACTTTCCCGACTATCCGAACGGGACGGCCTGGAGCCTGGCCCTGACGCGGCTCGCCGCCAGCAACGGCTGCCGCGTCATGCTGACGGGAGTCTGGGGCAATGCGTTCCTCGAGGGCTCCGTCGAGCATCTGGCCGATCTCCTCCGGAGCTTTCGGCTCGCCGAGACCCTGCGGTGCGCGCGCGCGTGGGGACCGCTCTTGGGCGGCACGAGCCCGGCATCGGTGGTCTTCAATGGCGGCGTGCGTCCCCTCGTGCCCGCCAAGCTCCGTCGCGCCATCGGCTCCCTCGTGCGCCGGCGCATCGTCCCCAGCTTCGTGCCGCCCGCCTTCGCCAGACGGGCCGCGCTGCGCGACCGGCTGCGCGCTCCCGAATGGGTCCCGTCCTACCCGACCTTCGCCCAGCGCGGCGTCTGTCGGGCCGCCCTGAGCGCCTGGAACATCCACGCGAGTGAGATCATGGAGCGTGGAGGGCTCCAGCATGGGATCGAGGAGCGCCATCCCTTCACCGACCGGAGGCTCGTCGAGCTGTGCCTGGCCCTTCCGGAGAGTCAGCGGTGGAGAGGGCGTACGCTCAAATGGGTCGAGCGCGAGGCGATGAGCGGGCTCGTGCCAGAATCCGTCCGGATGAAGACCGACCAGCCCGAGCTGTCGTTCCTCCACATGGACGCGCTGGCCGCCGCGGGCGGAGAGCACGCCTTCGAGCGCCTCCGTCTCGCCGAGCAGGGCTGGGTCGACGCGCCGAGAGCGCGCGCGCTCTATCGACGGGCCGCCGAGCTCTACGCGCGACGCGACCCGCGATATGCCGAGCTCGTGGGACCGCTCTGGACCATTCACGGCCTCGAGCTCTGGCTCCAGGCCGCGATGGGAGAGCCCTCGCCGTGTCCCTGATCGTCGACGAGCACCGCCAGTATCTCGCCGACCCGCACCGCCTGGCCGCCTTCGAGCGCGCCATCACGGCCACGGTCAAGCCGGGAGATGTGGTCATCGACCTGGGCGCGGGCACGGGCATCCTGGGGCTCTTCGCGTGCCGCGCCGGCGCCGCGCGCGTCTACGCCATCGACGACGGCAGCATCATCGGGCTCGCGCGGGAGCTCTGCCGCGCCAACGGTTACTCGGACCGCGTCGTGTTCGTCAAGGGGCTGTCGAGCCGCATCGCGCTGCCGGAGAAGGCCGACGTCGCCGTCTCCGACCAGATCGGTCGCTTCGGCTTCGAGGCCGGCGTCTGGGAATACTTCACCGACGTGCGGGCGCGGCTTCTCACGCCCCAGGCCTCGACGGTGCCCCGCCGCGTCGAGCTCTGGATGTCGGCGGTGGAAGCGCCCGCGCTCTTCGAGCAGGTCGAGTTCTGGAGCACGCGCCCCGCGGGCTTCGACGTGTCACCCGCCCGCGTCCTCGCGGTGAACACAGGGTATCCGGCGCGCCTCGACGAGGAGCAGCTCCTCGCCGAGCCCGCTCTCCTCGCGTCGCTCGATCTCGCCGAGCCCGAGCCTCCCTCGATCGGCGCGGCGGCCGAGCTCACCGTGGAGCGCGCGGGCACGCTTCACGGGCTGGGCGGGTGGTTTCGCGCCGAGCTCGCGCCGGGGATCTACATGTCGAATGCGCCGGGCGACGCCTCGCGCATCGACCGCCGCAACGTCTTCCTTCCTCTCGACCGGGCGACCCCCGTGGCGCCGGGCGACCGCATTCGCGTCCGCCTGCGCATCTTGCCGTCGGAGGTGATGCTGCGCTGGCACGTGACGATCGAGACCGCGGCGGGAGACGGCAAGGCCGTCTTCTCCCACTCGACGGCGGCGGGCATGCTCCTGGCGCTCGAAGACCTCGCTCGAACCCGTCCGGACTACGTGCCCCGGCTCTCGCCCTGGGGCCTGGCCCGCCGAACACTCTTGACGCTGTGCGATGGCCGGCGGCCGCTCGCGGAGATCGAGTCGGAGCTCTGCCGCCGGCATCCCGAGCTCTTCGCCTCCCCGGCGGCCGCCGCCGGCTTCGTCGCCGAGGTCGTCACGCGGTACGCCTGATGGCCATGCATCGCGTCTCGGGACTGCGCCTGGAGGCGGACATCCCGCTGCCCGAGCTGCCGCGCGCTTCCGCCCTCCGCGCGGACTGTCAGTTCCAGCTCCTGCCGCCGCGCCGGCGGGCGGCGGTGCCGCCCGCGTGGCTGCATCGCTGGCGACGCGACGACGGCGGGGTGCTCGTCTCGCTGGGTCGAGCCGGGCGCGACTATCTTGTGCGCTTCACGGGCCTGGCGGATTTCCTGATCTCCCGCGAGGCCGACCTCGTACGGTGCCGGGCGCGGCCGGGAATCTCGCCCGCGACGGTTCGCCATCTGCTCCTCGATCAGGTCATCCCCATGGTCCTCGCTCATCGCGGACGCCTCGCCCTCCACGCGAGCGCCGCCATTACGGGAGACGGGGCGCTCGCCTTTGCGGGCAAGGCGGGCTGGGGCAAGTCGACGATCTGCGCGAGCCTGGCCCACGCGGGTGGATCGCCCCTGGCCGACGACTGTCTGGTGATCGGCGGCCGACACGACAGCGAGCTGGTGTCAGACTACAGCGAGAAGCGCCGGATCACGTCGCGGCGATCCGACATCCGCCGGCGGTCGCCGGTTCCCCTCCGAGCCATCTACGTTCTCTCGCCTCCCCGGAGGCGCCGCGCGATCAGGATTGCGCGGATCGAGCCCCGGGAGGCGGTTGGCCGTCTCCTCGCCCACACTCATCGCCTCGATCTCACCGACCGGAGCCGGCTCGTGGCCGAGCTGGATGCCTTGAGCCGCCTGGCGGCGCGGGTGCCCGTGTTCGAGCTCGCCTTCCCCCGCGATCTCGCACGGCTCGCCGCGCTGCGCGCGGCGGTGCTGCGCCACGCGGGCGGCCTACCGTAGCGCCATGCCGCTCTACTCGCACTCGCGCCTGAGCGTCTACGAGACGTGCCCGCGCCAGTACCGCTTCAGGTACGTGGATCGCATCAAGCTCCCCAGAGTGAGAACCGCCGAGATGTTCCGCGGCACCCAGGTGCACGCGGCCCTCGAGGCACTCTACCGCCGGATGCAGCGTGGGCGCACGCCGTCGCTCGACGAGGTCCTCGACGGCTATCGACGGGCGTGGCAGGAGCAATGGACGCCCGAGATCCTGATCTCCGACCCGAGCATGACGCCCGACGACTTCCTCCGCCAGGGCGAGCAGGACCTCGTGACCTACGACGCGCGCTATCGTCCCTTCGACGCGGACCGCACGGTGGAGGTCGAGTCACGAATTACGCTGTCGCTCGATCCTGCCCGGCGCATCTCGCTCCAGGGCTACGTCGATCGCCTGTCCATCGCCCGCAATGGCGTCTGGCGGATCCATGACTACAAGACGGGCCGCCGGCTCCCCGCCCAGCAGGTTCTCGACGAGGACAGGCAGCTCGCCCTCTACCAGATCGGCGTGCAGCGCCGCTACCCGCTGCTGACCGACCGCGTCGAGCTCGTCTGGCACTATCTCGCCTTCGACCAGGAGATGCGGTCCTCCCGCGCGCCCGAGGCGCTCCGCGAGCTCGAGCGACGGACCCTCGCCCTGATCGACGTCATCCAGGCGGACACGACCTTCGAGACGCGCGTAGGCCATCACTGTCGAACCTGCACGTATCAGCCCATGTGCCCGGCCTGGAGCCATCAGTTCCGGCAGGCGGCGCTCCCCGAGCCCGAGCGTGTGCTCGAGCCCGGCGCGGTCCTCGTGGACAGGCTCGTCGAGCTCCGCGAGAGAAAGCGCGAGCTCGCGCGACAGATGGAGCAGACCCAGGCCGACCTCTTCGAGTATTCGCGTCGGGAAGGAGTCGAGACCGTCTTCGGCGCGACCCACAAGGCCACGATCAGCGAGGAGGAGACCGTGGCCTTTCCGGCCCCCGCGGACCCGAAGCGCCGTCGAGCCGAGGAGGTGATCAGGGAGGCCGGTCGGTGGGATGAGGTCGTCATGCTCGACGTCCGAGCCGCGGTCCGGTTCTACGCGAGCGGGGTATGGCCCGAGTACTTCCGGCGTGCCTTGGCTCCTTTCCTCAATAGAATCAAGAGGTTCAGAGTAGCGCTTCGGAAGCGGTAGCGCTGGATCCCCCGCCCCTCCGTCTGTGACGCCAAAGTGCCGAATATATGGATAGGAGCGACGGCCACGGCACGAAACTAGGAGTCCGACGCGACCGAGACGAGGCTTGAAGGGAGCCTGTGATGGACACACATCTTCCGAGCATCCTGTGCGTGGACGACGATCCGGCGGTCCTGGATCTGCTCAAGGAGTATTTCACCCTCCAGGGCTTCGTGGTCCTCACCGCCACCAACGGCGTCGAGGCCTTCCTGCAGGTCAAGCAGTGGATGCCTCGCGCGGTCGTCATGGACCTCTTCATGCCTCGCCTGGGCGGCATCGGCGCCCTCGGACGCATCAAGGCGCTCAACCCGGGCATCGCCGTCATCCTCGTGAGCGGGATGGGCAACGCGCTCGACCTCGTCACCGAGGCGGGTCTGTCGGTGGCGGGCGCCCTCGCCAAGCCCCTCGACCTCAACAAGCTCTCGGAGACCCTCGCCCGGGTGGGGATCATGGCGCCCCTGGCCCTCGTCGCAGGTAACGGCCCCGTCCCCGCGCGCCCCGTCCGCGCCAAGGTGCTCGTGGTCGACGACGAGCTGGAGATGCGCAAGCTCGTGACGGAGCATCTGCAAGACAAGGGCTACGAGGTCCTCGAGGCGGCCGACGGGGAAGAGGCCCTCGCGCGCCTGCCCGAGTATCAGCCGCACATCGTGCTGCTCGACCTCATGATGCAGGGAATCGGCGGCATGGAGACCCTGCGCCGCATCAAGGCGATGCAGCCCGAGATCTGCGTCATCATGGTCACGGCCATCGAGGAGATCGAGTCGGCGCAGACGGCCCTCGGCCTCGGCGCCTCCGACTACGTCACCAAGCCCTTCAGCCTGCAGTACCTCGACTCCGTCCTCGAGGTGCACCTGCTGATGGACAGGATCAACCCCGACTCGAAGTAGACGTCTCCAGCAGTCGCGTCGCGGCATCCTCGCCTGAGCGGACGCAGTCGGCGATGCCGACGCCGCGATAGGCCCCGCCCGCCAGGGCCAGGCCGGACAGCTCTCGCACGCATCCCTCGATCGCCTCCACGCGGGCCAGGTGTCCGATCTGGTACTGCGGCATCGCGCGCGGATAGCGACCCACGCGCGTCCAGAGCGGCGGGACCCGGACCCCGAGCAGCTCGGCCAGCTCTCCCCGCGCCAGCCGCGCCAGCGTCTCGTCGTCTCCCTCGAGCACGCCCTCGTTCATGGCCCCGCCCAGGAAGACCCGCAGGAGCGCGCCGCCCTCGGGCGCACGCCCCGGATACTTCACGCTCGAGAAGGTGCAGGCGATGACGGGCCGCCGCTCCGTCTGCGGCACCACGAAGCCGAAGCCGTCGAGAGGATGCGGGATGTCGGCGCGTCGCCAGGCCAGCGTCACCGTGGCCGACGACGCGTAGGGGATGCCCTCGAGGAGCAGAGCGAGCGACGGGTGCGTGTAGCGAAGCGCGCGCGCCGTCTGGTGCGCCTCGCAGGCGAGGATCACGGCGTCCGCCTCGGCCGCGTGCCCCTCCGCGGTGGCGATGCGCCAGCGGCCGCCCTCGCGAGTCACCCCGGTCACTCGCTCCTTGAGACGCACGGCGCCCGGGGGGATCCGCGACTGGAGAGCGCGGACCAGCTCTTCCATGCCCTCCGCGAAGGTGACGAAGAGCGACCAGCGCGCGCCGCTCGCCTCGCGATTCTCCGCGGGCGCCCGGCGCGCCGCGCGCCAGAGGGCCAGGATCAAACTCCGCTCGCGCCGCTCCAGCTCGAGAAACCTCGGCATTGTTGCCGCGAGCGAGAGCAGATCGGGATCCGCCGTGTAGATCCCGGCCACGAGCGGCTGGGCCACCCGCTCCAGGGCCTGGCGGCCCAGCCGCCGCCTCACGAAGGCCCCCAGGCTCTCGTCGGGATCGAGACCTCGCGGCAGCACGAGGTCGAGGGCCATCCGGAGCTTGCCCGGCCAGGAGAAGAGGCGGGAGCGGAGAAAGGGGCCGAAGCGCGTGGGCGCGAGGAGCTGGAAGCCATCGGGCAGCGGATGCAGGCGGCCCCGGAAGACGACGAAGACGCGCCGCAAGCGATCGTCGGTGCGGGCGAGCTTGTCCTCAACGCCGAGCCGCCGACAGAGCTCGAGCGCCCAGGGCTTCTCGGAGAGAAACGAGTCGGCGCCGCACTCCACGAGGAAGCCGTCGCGCCGCTCCGTCTGGATGGTGCCGCCCAGCCGATCGGAGGCCTCGAAGAGGCTCAACTCGAGGTCGAGCCCGCGCTCGCGCGCCAGCTCGCAGGCACGATGGGCCGCGGCGAGCCCGGCGATGCCGCCGCCGACGATGGCCAGCTTCACGCGCGAGCGACCTTCACGCCGGTCCCTGCCTGACGAGGTCGGCGAGCATGGCGATGAAGAGGGGATGGTCATTGGCGGCGGCAGCGCGGTGGAGTCGAAGGCCGAGCTGGTCGGCGACCTGGCGCGCCTCGACATCGAGATCGTAGAGGATCTCGACGTGATCGCACGCGAAGCCGATGGGGGCGAGGACCACGTCGCTGACGCCCTTGCCCTCGAGCCCGCGCAGCACGTCGCAGACGTCGGGCTCGAGCCAGGGCTCGCGGGGGGAGCCGCTCCGGCTCTGATAGGCGACCTGCCAGCGCTCGTGGCCGAGTCGCGCGGCAACGGCGCGCGAGGCGCCCTCGAACTGCTCTGCGTAGGGCGATGCCTTCGCCATGGCCGTGGGCACGCTGTGAGCGGTGAAGACCAGGAGGGCGTCGCCTCGCGCCTCCAGGGGAACCTGGCCCAGAGCATCGCTCACGCGCGACGTCATCGCGTCGAGGAAGCGCGGGTGATCCCACCACACGGGCGCGAAGGCCACCTCGGGAGCGCCGGCGCCGATCTTCGCGCGCGCGTCATCCACGTCCCGCATGTACCGCGTCCACGAGGCCTCGGTCTCGAAGGTGGAGAGAATGACGCCGAGGGCGCGACGATGGCCGGCCTCCCGCATCCCCGCCAGGGTCTCCCGGAGGAAGGGATGCCAGTTCCGCATCCCGACATAGACGGGAAGCGCGGGTCCCTCGCGCGCGAGAGACTGGCGAAGCCCCTCGGCCTGGCGCAGCGTCAGCTCGGTCAGGGGCGATCGGCCGCCGATCAGCTCGTAGTGACGGGCGACGGCGTCGAGACGCTCGGGCGGGATGCCGCGGCCGGCCGTGACGATCTCGAGAAAGGGCCGGACGTCCTCCGGCTTCTCCGGCCCGCCGAACGCGAGGAGGAGCACCGAGTCGAACGTCGTCATTCATCTTCAACATGCCGTGCGGCATGTTGCCGACGTTCGAGCTGAGACGCGGCCGACGAGCCGGTGGTGTGGCAGTTCGAGCTGAAGGGCGAAGCCCTGAGGCGAGGGCTGAGTCGATCTGCGGCGAGGCGAGGGCTGAGTAAACCGGCCAGAAGGTTACGCCTCATCGGCGTGTCGGCTCTCAGCGCGAGGACAGCTCGTGGACGATGTCCACGAGCGCCTTCACGTTCTCCACCGGCGTCTCCTGGTGGACTCCATGCCCCAGGTTGAAGATGTGGCCGGGCCGCCCCTTGGCCCCGTCGAGAATGCTCTGCGTCGCGCGCCGGATGGCGCCCACGTTGGACAGGAGCACCGCGGGGTCGAGGTTGCCCTGCACGGCGATGTCATGGCCGAGCCGGTCCCAGGCCGGCCCCAGCTCCACGCGCCAGTCGAGCCCCAGGACGTCGCCCCCGGCTTCCTTCATCGAGGGAAGGAGGCCCGCCGTGCCCACCCCGAAGTGAATGACCGGCGTCCCCGGCGTCAGGCGGCGGATGCTCTCGCGGCTCCACGGCTGCACGAACTCCCGGTAGTCGGACGGGGAGAGCGTTCCCACCCAGGAGTCGAAGAGCTGCACGGCCTGCGCGCCCGCGGCGATCTGGCCGTTGAGGTACTCCCCCACGATGATGGAGAGCCGGGACATGAGGGCTTCCCACGCCCGCCGCTCCGCCCGCATGAAGCGCTTCGTGAGCAGGAACTCGCGCGAGGGGCCGCCTTCGATGAGATAGGAGGCGAGCGTGAAGGGCGCCCCGGCGAATCCGATCAGCGGCACGCGCTCGGCCAGCGCCTTGCGCGCGAGCTTGACGGTTTCGAACACCGCGCCCACCGCCTCTCCCACGTCGACGGTGGGGAGGGCGGCGACGTCGGCCGCGCTCCGGAGCGGGCGGTGAATCCGCGGCCCTTCGCCCTCGACGAACTCGAGCCCGACGCCGAGTGGCTCGAGGACGAGCAGGATATCCGCGAAGAGAATGGCGGCGTCCACGCCGAGCCGCTCGACGGGCTGGAGCGTCACCTCCGCCGCGGCCTGGGGATTCTTGCACAGCTCGAGGAAGCGGTGGCGCGCGCGCATCGCGCGGTACTCGGGCATGTAGCGTCCGGCCTGGCGCATGAGCCAGATGGGCGTGACCGATGTCGGTTGCCGGCGACAGGCGAGGAGAAACGGCGATGCGACGGCGTTCGACATGTCGAACCGAGCCTACAGGCCGCCTCTGGCGCAGTCAAGAAAGCGGCGGTATGATCCAGCCTCGGCGCTCCGCCTCGCTGCCCGCCTCGGTTACCAGGGTCGCGCGGCGCGCCGGTCGCGATCCAGATCCGTCACCCTTGGGAGGAGTCTCCGATGCCCTTCACGTCCGGCAAGCAGGCCTTCCTCGAGATCCTCAAGCAGGAAGGCGTCGAGGTCATGTTCGGCAATCCCGGCACCACCGAGCTGCCCCTCATGGACGGCCTCGCGCGCGAGACACGCATCCGCTACATCCTCGCCCTCCAGGAAGCGGTGGCCATCGCCATGGCCGACGGCTACGCACAGGCGAGCGGCAAGCTCGCCGCGGTCAACGTGCACACCTCGCCCGGGCTCGGCAACGCCATGGGCATGCTGTACGACGCGAGCAAGGCGGGCTCACCGCTCCTCCTGACCGCGGGCCAGCACGACCAGGCCATGAACCTGACCGAGCCCATCCTCTGGTCGGATCTGCCGCCGGTGGCGCGGCCCTACGTCAAGTGGTCGCACGAGATCACGCGCCTCGAGGATCTCCCGCGCGCCGTGCGACGCGCCGCCAAGACCGCGAAGGCGCATCCCACGGGCCCCGTGTTCATCTCGCTTCCCGTCGACGTGCTCAACGCGGAGCGCGACATCGATCTCCTCGAGACGACGCGGGTGGCCCCGCGCATTCGCGGCGACAAGGCGGCCATCGAGGCCGCCGCCGATCTCCTCGTCAAGGCCGAGCGTCCCATCCTGATCTCGGGAGACGCGGTGGCCCATGGCGACGGCCTCGGCGAGATGGTCGAGGTCGCCGAGCTGCTCGGCGCGCCCGTCTACAGCGAGTGCGTGCCCTCGACGTGCTCCTTCCCGTCCACGCATCGCCTCTATCAGGGCACGTTCCCGCGCCTGGGCCCGCCCATTCGTCAGCTCCTGATGAAGCACGACCTGATCTTCTCCGTGGGCGGCGACATCTTCACGCTCTCCCTCCCTTCAGACGTCGAGCCCATGCCCGAGGGCGTGACCCTGATCCACATGGACACGGACCCGTGGGAGATCGGCAAGAACTATCCGGCCAAGGTCGCCATTCTGGGCGATCCCAAGGCCACGCTGCCCGAGCTCGCCGAGGCGATACGCAAGCGGCTCACGCCCGGCGCGACCAGGGCCGCCCAGGCGCGCGCGGAAGCCCTCGGCAAGGCGCGCGAGGCCAAGATCGCCGACCTCAAGGAGCGCGCGCGCCGGGAAAGCGGGCAGACGCCGATCAGCCCGCTCGCGCTGGTGGCGGCGGTGGCGGACGCGGTGCCGGACGACGCCGTCGTGGTGGACGAGAGCATCTCCTCGGGCGGCGGTCTGCGCGAGCTGCTGCGCTCGCGTGACGCCAAGGGCTTCTTCGGCCTGCGGGGCGGCGGCATCGGCTGGGGACTCCCCGCCGCGCTGGGGATCAAGCTCGCCCAGCCCTCGCGGCCCGTGGTGGCGCTGGTCGGCGACGGCAGCGCCATGTACACCATCCAGTCCTTCTGGACGGCGGCGCACGATTCGATTCCCGTGGTGTGGGTCATCTTCAACAACGCCTCCTACCGCATCCTCAAGCAGCGCACGCTCGCCCTGAAGGGCTTCTCCGCCGAGGACGACAAGTACGTGGCCATGGACCTCGTGAACCCGCGCCTCGACTACGTGGGGCTTGCCAAGGCCCAGGGCGTCCCGGGCGAGCTCGTGGAGAAGTCCACCGACGTGGGCCCGGCCATCCATCGCGGGCTCGCTTCCGGCGGCCCCTACGTCATCGACAAGAAGTCACGATCGCCGAACAGGATAGTGCCGTCCCTTCGAGGATTGCAGGAAGGGATCGCCCGGCTTGGCGGTGGGGACCTTGCCTTTCGGGTTGCCGTCAAGGCCGACAACGCCCTCGCCCCTCTCGCTCAGCAATTCAACACGATGGCGGCTCAGCTTCAGGAGCGGTACGCGAGACTTGAACGGGAGATCGAGGCGCGAAGGCTCGAGGTCCGCGAGACGATCGAGCAGCAGACGGCCACGAGCGAGATCCTGCGCGTCATCAGCGGCTCGCCGACGGACGCCCAGCCTGTCTTCGACACGATCGTGCGAAGCGCTGTCCGCTTGTGCGACGCGCGGTTCGCTCTCGTCTTTCGACTGGAGGGCGAATTCGTTCACCTCGCCGCCCAGCACAACTATCCGGTCGAGGCGCTCGAGCAGTTCCGGCGCCACCGGCTGGCGGAGGGCAGCACGCTCGTGGCGCAGGCGATGCTCCGAGGAGGAGTCATCCACGTCCACGACATCGAGCTCCACGCCGACACCTCGGAAGCCGTGCGTGAGCTGGCTCGTTCGGCTGGCTACCGGAGCGTGCTCGCGGTGCCCATAATGCGCGAGGGACGCGTGCTCGGGGCCATCGCCGTCACTCGGAGCGACGTGGCGGGAGCGCCGAAGCCGTTCTCGGGCGAGGAGATCGAGCTGCTCAGGACCTTTACCGAACAGGCGGTCATCGCCATCGAGAATGTGCGCCTGTTCAAGGAGCTGGAGGCCCGGACCGCTCAGCTGACGCGCTCGGTCGAGGAGCTCAAGGCCTTGGGGGACGTCAGCCGGGCGGTGAGCTCGACGCTCGACGTCGAGACGGTGCTCAACACGATCGTCTCCCGCGCCAGCAAGCTCGCCGATGCCGACCGCTGTGCCATCTACGAATACGACGAGGCGGCCGAGCAGTTCGAGCTGCGCGCGACCGACCACTACGACGCGGAGTTCGTCGAGGCCCTCCGGGCGGCGCCTCTTCGGAAGGGCGAAGGGCTCATGGGGCGCGCGGCCGAGATGCGCGAGCCCATCCAGATCCCCGACATCACCCAGCCTGGAGCCTATCAGAGCAGCGTAAGGGCCACCCTCATCCGCTTCGGCTACCACGCGCTGCTCTCGGTGCCTCTGCTCCGCGAGGACCAGATCATCGGCAGCCTGTCCTTCAACCGGAAGGCGGCGGGCGAGTTTCCTCCGGAGGTGGTGGACGTCCTGAAGACCTTCGCCACCCAGTCCGCCCTGGCCATTCAGAACGCCCGGCTCTTCCGGGAGATCGCGGACAAGAGCGCCCAGCTCGAGGCGGCCAGCCGCCACAAGTCGGAGTTCCTCGCCAACATGTCGCACGAGCTCCGGACCCCGCTCAACGCCATCATCGGGTTCTCGGAAGTCCTCTCCGAGGGCATGTTCGGCGAGATCAACGAGAAACAGACGGAATATCTCCAAGACATCCTGGAGTCGGGACGGCATCTCCTCTCCCTCATCAACGACATCCTCGATCTCTCGAAGATCGAGGCGGGGCGCATGGAGCTAGAGCTGGTGGACTTCGATCTGCGTAACGCCATCGACAACGCGCTGATCCTGGTGCGAGAGCGGGCGAGCCGGCGCGGGATCAGGCTGGTACACACCATTGACGAGCGTCTCGGGATGATCGGGGGCGACGAGCGGAAAGTGAAGCAGGTGCTCCTGAATCTCCTCTCCAACGCTCTCAAGTTCACGCCCGAAGGGGGCCGGGTCGACGTCGGCGCCCGGCTGGACGACCATGTGGCAGAGGTGTCAGTCACGGACACCGGCATCGGCATCTCTCCGGCAGATCAGGACGCCGTGTTCGAGGAGTTTCGGCAGGTGGGCACCGCGGACAAGAAAGCCGAAGGCACCGGCCTCGGGTTGGCCCTCTCACGGAAATTCATCGAGCTCCATGGCGGAAGGATCTGGGTGAAGAGTCAACTGGGGATGGGCTCGACCTTCACCTTCACGTTGCCGCTGAGAGCCTGACCGTGCCGCGAAGACTCGAGGGCAAGGTCGCCGTCATCACGGGCGCGGGGTCACGAGGACCCGGGCTCGGCAATGGCAAGGCCGCGGCCATCCTCTTCGCCCGCGAGGGCGCGCGGGTGCTGTGTGTCGACCTGAAGGCCGAGAACGCAGAGGAGACGGCAAAGCTGATCGCCCAGGAGGGCGGCGAGGCCTCGGTCTTCGCCGCCGACGTGACGCGTAAGGCCGGCTGCGAGGGGATGGTGAAGGCCGCGCTCGATCGCTGGGGCACCGTGGACATCCTCCACAACAACGTCGGCATCGAGTCGCGCAAGACGCTCTTCGAGACGACGGAAGAGGATTGGGACCAGGTCATGGCAGTGAACCTCAAGTCCATGCTGCTCGCCACGCAGGCCGCGGCCAAGCCTATGGTCGAGCGCGGGCGCGGGGCCATCATCTGCGTCTCCTCCGTAGCTGCGCTGCGCGGTCACGGCCGTACCGCTTACGCCGCCGCCAAGGCGGGCGTGATCGGCTTCGTGCGCACCTGCGCGGCGCAGCTCGGACCCAAGGGAGTGCGCGTCAACGCCATCGCGCCGGGCCAGGTCTGGACCCCCATGGTCGAAAGCGTCGGGCCTGAGATGCGCGAGAAGCGACGGACGGCGACCCCGCTCGGCACCGAGGGCGAGGGCTGGGACGTGGGCTGGGCCGCCGTCTACCTGGCGAGCGACGAGGCGCGCTGGGTCACGGGGCAAACCCTCGTCGTCGACGGCGGATTGACGCTGACCACACGATAACTCTCACGGGAGATTTTTCGATGCCGATGACCTTCGGGATGCACCTGGGGCACGTGGGCGGGCCGATGGCCGAGATGCGCAAGCTGTGGCGCTATGCCGACGCCAACGGCTTCGACTGGTTCTCCTCCGCCGACCACTTCCAGGAGTCGCCCTACCGCGACGGGAACGGACCCTGCTTCGAGGCCATCAGCACCATGACGGCCATCGCGCTCGACACCAAGCATGTGAAGGTCGGTTCGCTCGTGATCTGCGTCAACTACCGGAACCCGGGCGTGCTCGCCAAGGCCGTCTGCACCATCGACCACCTCTCGGGCGGCCGCTGCGAGCTGGGCATCGGCGCGGGCTGGCATCAGCACGAGTACGAGGGTTTCGGCATCCCCTTCGAGCGGATCGGCATCCGCCAGGATCATCTCGAGGAAGCGGTGCAGATCCTGCGCATGCTCTTCGATCAGCCCGTCTCGAACTTCAAGGGCCAGTACTTCCACCTCAACGACGCGCGCTGCAATCCGAAGCCCATCCAGAAGCGTCTGCCCATCTGGGTCGGCGGCCAGGGCGAGAAGCGCACGCTCAGGACGGCGGCCAAGTATGCGGACGGCTGGAACGCCCCCTACATCGACCCGCAGACGTGGAAGGCTAAGAACGCCGTCCTCGACGACTGGTGCGCGAAGGAAGGCCGTGATCCCAAGACGCTCGCGCGCACGGTCAACGTCGGCTTCTACGGGGGTGCCGACGCCAAGGGCGTGGCGCGGGGCGAGGCGATCTTCGCCGCGCACTGGGGGAACCGGCCCGAGCGCAAGGGCTTCTTCCGCGGGCTGCCCAAGGACGCCCTCGAGATGTGCCAGGCCTATCAGGCCGTGGGTGTCCAGCGCGTGAACCTGGCCTTCCGCGAGGGCCCTTACGACTTCGAGGCCATCCAGGCCTTCACCGAGACCGTGCTGCCCGCCTTCGGCATCACACGCCCCGAAGCGAGCGGCCGAGCGTAGCGCGCGCTCCCGGGTCCGCCAGCCGGCTTCTCGTGTTCATGGTCGCCGACCAGAAGAATCCGAGCACCGTCCCCGAATAGAGCGACCTGGCGCGGCACCGCCGAGCGTACTCGCGCCCTCGGCGCGGCGAGTGGCGACTCTTCTCGCTCGTCGACTAGTACTGGTCCACTTCAGGCCTTCCTTGACCGCTCTCAGCCAGCAGACTACTCTCTGACCTGGCCATCGAGCGCCCCGGAGATCCGCTTTCGCCAACACGACCCATGCACGAGGAGATCGACCCATGGCTCCGAAGAAACCAACCGTGTACGAGTTCATTCCCAAGCTGGGGCAGCTCCGCGACGACGTGCTGTTCGGCGACGTATGGGAGCATCCCGACCTCAGCAAGCGTGACCGTAGCCTGATCACGGTGGCAATGCTGGCTGCGCTCTACCGGACCGACGAGATGCGGGGCCACATGCAGAGGGCCCTCGACAATGGGGTAACGGAGACCGAGCTGAAGGGGCTGATCACCCACGTGGCGTTCTATGCTGGCTGGCCCTGCGCGGTCAACGCTGGCCGCATCGCCATCGATGTGTTCGGACCGAAATAGGCGGAGTGCCAGCACGGAGGAACCTCCCGATGGCGATCATCGATTCCCAAGTCCACTGCTATGAGGCAAACACCCCGAAGCGGCCCTGGCACAGTGTCCCGAACTGGCCTGATCACGCCACCGGCGACGAGATGGTGGCGGCCATGGACAGGGTCGGCGTCGACGGCGCGATCTTCATCTCCGCCTTTTCCATGTATCGCTACGACGCGAGCTATGCCGTGGAAGTGCAGCGGGCCCATCCCGGCCGGCTCGCCCTCGTGAAGCCGGTCGATCCGGATGATCCGGCAGTAGCCGATGTCATCGCCGACTGGAAGAAGACGCCGGGCACAGTCGGCATCCGGATCATGATGACGAAGGAAGCGGGGCGCGATCCGAACGACCCGGGCCTCGACCGGATCCTGCGCGCGGCCGTCCGGTACGACTTTCCAGTCAACATGCTGTGCTGGGGCAACGTCGACGCGGGCGCGGCGGTGATCGACCGCCATCCCGACACGCGATTCATCATCGACCATCTGGCCATCGTGCAGCCCCGGACGCCGCCCGCCCCGCCGCAGCCCTGGGCCGACCTGCCGAAGGTGCTCGACCTCGCCAGGCGCCCGAACGCGGTGATCAAGGTCAGCGGTGTCTGCACGCTATCCCGGGAACCCTATCCGTTCCCGGACATCTGGGATCCGCTCGCCCGCGTGTTCGATGCCTGGGGTTTCGAACGCTGCCTGTGGGGCACCGACTGGACTCGCGCCTTCGCCGTCGTCAACTACGAGCAGGCCGTCGAGCCCTTCCGCCAGACCGACCGCCTGAGCGACAGTGACCGGGCGATGCTGATGGGCGGTGCGTGCGCCAAGGCGTATGGCTGGTCTCCGAAGAAGGGCTAGT
>QHSC01000162.1 GCA_003220345.1 Candidatus Rokuibacteriota bacterium
TCACCGAGCGCGGGTCGCGGGCGAGCCGCGCGGCGTCCACGTACGTGCACTCGCCCAGCTTGATCATTCCTCCCGCGCGCACTGACGGTTCACGGGGGAGACTATACACGCCGCCCGGAGCCATCTGCGCTGACGAGTCCGCGGCTGCCCCGCGCTCTTGTTGCGGGCGCCTCGACATCAAGACTAGACTCTGTAACGAACGCTCATGCCGACCGTGCTCGCTCATCCGGCGTTGCCGCTGGCGATTGGTCTCGGATTGGGACGGCAGATCATTTCCGGAAGGCTGCTGGCGGCCGGAGTGGCCGCCTCGATCTTGCCTGACGTCGACGTCCTGGCCTTTCCCCTCGGCGTTCAGTACGGATCGGCCTTCGGCCATCGGGGATTCACCCACTCGCTCGCGTTCGCGCTGGCGGCGGCTCTGGTGGGTGGCGGCTGTCATCGAGCGCTTCGCACCCGATTTTCTCGCGCCTTTCTCTTCATCCTGGCATCGGCCGCTTCGCACGGGATTCTCGACGCCTTCACCAACGGCGGGCTCGGCATCGCGTTCCTGTGGCCGTTCTCCAGCGACAGGTACTTCGCCCCCTACCAGGTCATCGAAGTGTCGCCGATCGGGATCTCGCGGTTTCTCACGTCGAGAGGTCTGTCCGTGCTGGAGTCGGAGCTCGTCTGGGTATGGGCGCCCTGCGTGGTCCTTGGCGTGGGGCTGGCTCTGATCAGCGCGCGCCTGTCCAGAGCACCGCGAGCTACGGCCAGGACTCCTGGATCCCCGTGATGCGGATGGGCCGAGGCTCCGGGGACATCTTGGCGGGCGGCTTCTGAGGCAGCTCAGGGCTGCGCGCATGACTTCCGAGCAGAGAGAAGACCTGCTTGACCAGCCCCTCGTATTCCTCCACGGTGCTCCGGTAGATGTCGAGAACGGGGAGATCGTGGAGGTCGGCAGTGGTCAAAGGAGCGTCGGGACGGTATCCACGGAGATCGATGGCCTGGAAGCAGGAGCGGGTGGGCTCAGGGTTGTCGGTAACGAGAATGACGTAGAGGTCCGGCCATTGCTCGGCGACGTCGAGAAGGAACTCTCCGCCATAGCGCCGGAGGAAGTCCGGGATATCGTATCGGTACTTGACTTCCACGGTGAGGACACGATTGAGCGAGGCGGCGCCGCCCGTCCGGTCGACCTGCTTCCAGATGAGGAAGTCCGGCAGGAACTCACTGATGCCCGTCCTGAGCATCTGCTGGACCTGGCTCTCACGGCCGATTCGGGACACCCTGTAGCCGGCGCGGCGGAGGATGCTCTCGACGAGCGCCTCGCCGATGCGGCCCTTGAGAGATCTCAGACGATCCATCGCTTAGCCATCCCGCGGTTCATCTGTGCACGAAGGAGGCAAGAAGCGGGCCAGTAATGGATCGCGTGAGATCAACGAGTTGGGTAGCCTGAGAAGGTGGGCGATGGCTCAAATGTGTCAGTCGTAGTGGACGGTTGACATTCTACGAAAGGAGATAGACATGCCCGAAACGGAAGGCTATCGGAAGGGCAGTGAGATGCGGCGGAAGCTGCTAGGCGACGCGTACGCCGACCGGACGAACAACACGACCTACAAGGACCCCGTGATGCGCAAGTTCATCGACGTGGCTACCGAGACGGTCTTCGGCGCGCTGTGGACGCGTCCGGGCCTCGACCTCAAGACGCGCACGCTCATCTGCGTCGTGTCGGACGCCGCCACGGGGCGCGAGCCCGAGCTCGCCATTCATTTGCGGATGGCCCTCCGTCAGGGCTGGACGGAGGAGGAGCTGACGGAGACCCTGCTCCACATGTCCGGCTACGTGGGCGTGCCGATCATCCGCGAATGTATGCTCACGGCCTCCCGGGTTTTCAGCGAGGTCAAGGCCGAGCCGAAGGCCTAGATCACGCGCGGGCAAGCGCGTTCCGCTCAACGGCGGACGGCGGCCCCGCGTGCTCTCAGCTCCTCGTGATCCGGGAGATCCCGGGCAGGCGGCCGAGGAAATTGCCGGCCACGCCGCCGTCCACCACGAGGTCGTGACCGTTGATGTAGCGCGCGTCGGGGCTCAGCAGGAAGGCGATGACGTCGGCCATGTCCTCTGGCGTGGCCACCCGACCGAGCGGGACGAGGGCGTTGCGCTGGGAGGCGATGGTCTCGTCGGCATAGGCCTTCTCCGTCATGCCTGTGCGCACCATGCCGGGAGAGATCGTGTTGACGCGGATCCCGTCAGCGCCGAACTCCTGGGCGAGCACCTGCGCCAGCATGATGACGGCCGCCTTGCTCGGTCCGTAGGGGCCCAGGTTCGCGTGCGGGTTGCTGCCCGACATGGACGCGGTCGCGACGATGGCGCCATGCGCGGCCTTGAGGGCGGGATGGGCCGCCTGGGCGAGGAGCCAGGTCGCCCGCGTATTGACGGCGAACATCCGGTCCCAGTCCTCCACGGTGTAGCTGAGCAGCGGTCCCGGCCGGTTGATGCCGGCATTGCTCACGAGCCCATCGAGGCCGCCGAAGGCCCTCACCGCGTCGGCGACCACGCGCGCGGGCTCTTTCGCCTCACCCATGTCCGCATGCAGGGGCAGGGCTTCGGCGCCCAGCGCCTTGAGCTCGCCGCACAGGCTGTCGAGCCCGGGCGAGGGGCCGAGATCCACCGCCGCCACCTTGGCGGCCTGCCCGCTCGCTTTGCCATCGCGGGCCAGGCGAAGGCAGGTCGCCCGCCCGATTCCGCTCGCCGCTCCCGTCACCAGTACGCGCATCCGTGCCTCCTAGGGGTCAGGTCTCACATTATTACGCTTGTTGGATTGTGAGACCTGACCCCGTAGTTACGTAGTTACCGTCGTCGGCAATGGGCAGCCGGGGGGCATGGCGGCCTTCTTCTTCTCGATGATACCCGCGGCGTACTTCTCGAGATAGTGCGTGATCGTCTCCACGCGGATCTTCACCGAGCCGGCGGGCTTGGTGGAGTCCAGGTCCTGGAAGGAGAAGAAGAGCGTGCCCGAGCGCTCGACGATCTGCTGCACCGGCGTGTAGGTCGGCTGATCCATGCCACACTCGTAGCTGGAGAGCCTGACCACGCAGGCCACCCACGGGATGCGCGCGGCCACCTTGGCGCCCCAGAGGATCTCGTTGGTGTTCGCGCTGTAGGACGACGGCCACACGTCGCGGATGTCGAAGGGTGACTTGATGATCCCCGCGCGCAAGTCTTCTCCGAAGGCCCACTCGAGCAGGTCGGGGTCCGTGGGGAAGTACTGGGTCCACAGCACGGGATAGCCGTAGGCCTGGAGATCCCCCTCGATTTCGTGGCCGATGCCCGGGTCCATGTGATAGGGACGCGCGAGTTGCGCAGGCCCTCGGCGAAGGAACGGAGGGCGCGGAAGCCTTCCTCGACCGCGCGGGCCATCTCCGCGTGGGTCAGCCCCGGGATCGCCTCGCGCAGTCCGCCCTCGAAGAGCTGCTTGGCCACCAGCTTGGGCTCGTCCAGCGAGACGAAGGGCGTGACGTAGCGAATGCCCTGCTCGGCGAAGACGTCGCGCTCCTTGATGAAGCCGCCCTTGATGTTCTCAGGGGCCGCCATGACGCGCGGGCAGGTGAGCGTGCGGGCCACGTGACCGGACAGCATCGAAGGCACCGTGTAGATCATGGGGGAGAAGACGATGTCGAGCTTCTCACGCTGGCCGAAGACCAGCTCGCCGTAGTGCCCGGCGATGCACTTGACGGGATAGCAGCAGTCGACGGTGCCGCGCCCCTTGCCGAACTGCCGCCCCTGCTCCTCGGAGGTGTCCCCTGAGAAGACGAGGTTGCGCCGGTCGATCCCGAGGGCGCCGAAGAGCCCGCACCAGAACTGGTGCGTGGACCACATGTTGAGAACGCGGGGGATGCCGACCCGCAGCTTACTCCGCGCCGGCGACGACTCCGGCTTCGGCCCGGCTCCGGCGGAACGCGTCCTTCCGAACCATGTCGGCAACGTTAGGATACTCACGCTTGACCTCCTCGAGCTTCGCCTTCACCACGCGCATCTCGTTGGCGTCTTCCACCAGCCCCTTGGGGCAGGAATTGCCGCTGATGACGCGCTCCCACCCGGGGGCCAGCGGCACCTTGCTCCAGGCCCGCCCCTGCGCCCCGGGGAGCTTGACGTCGATGAAGGTGCGCGTGCAGTTGATCGGGCACCACTTGCAGACGGTCTCGGCCTTGGTCGTGCTCGTGTAGGTCAGCGCCTCGATGGTGTCGAAGCCGCGGAACTTGCTCGGCGCCCCGCCCTTCCTGAACGAAGCCGCGCAGAGGGCGGCCCCGATGGCGCCCGCCTCACCCGAGTACGGGTGCAGGACCACGTCGGCGTCCGGCACCTTGCTGCGGATGAAATCCACCTGGGCCTTGACCACCGCCTTGTTCCGGTGCGTGCCGCCTTGAAGGATGAACTTGCGCCCCACCGCGCGCAGGTTCTGGAGCTGGCCCGCGTAGATCCACACATTGATGGGCAGCACGGCCGCGAGGGCGGCCATGATCTCCTCGGCCGACCAGCCCTTGCGCTGCTGGTTCACGATGTCGGACTGGAGAAAGACGCCGCAGCCCATGGCGAGCTGGGGCATGGCCTTGGCCTCGAAGGCCCGCTCGGCGTACTGCTCGAGGGGCACGCTGTAGCGGTCGGCCACGCCTTGGAGGAACGCGCCGTTGCCCGAAGAGCACTGGGAGTTCAGCCGGAAATCCGCCACGGTGCCCTGGCGCAGGATCATGATCTTCACGTCGGTGCCGCCCACGTCGCAGATGACGTCGGCGTCGGGGAAGAAGTGCAGGGCGGCAGTGGCATGCGCCACCGTCTCGACGATGCCCATGTCGGCGCCCAGCACGTCCTTGAGGAGGTCCTTGCCATAGCCGGTGAGGGCCAGCCCGCCGATGTCCTCGAAGCCGGCCTCGCGCACCTGACGGAAGAGGGCCTGCGCGTCCTCGATGGGATTGCCCTTGGACAGGGCATAGCAGCTGAAGAGAAGCTCCTGATCGGAGGAGAGGACCACGGCCTTGGCCGTGGTGCTGCCGAAGTCGCAGCCGACGAGCACCGGTCCCGTCGCCTTGCTCTCGGGGGCGGGAGTCGCCGCCGCGCGCCACGTGTCCCACTGGGTGCTGAAGGCCTTCAGATCGTCGCCGCCGGAGATCAGCGCGCGTCCGCCCGCCTTGGCCTTCTGCTCGTGCTGGCCCTCGTCGATCCACCAGCGGAGCTTGTCGCGTCCCTGGTACACGGACACGCCCTCGGCCTCGTCCTTCCCGATCTCCACGCACCCGAGGCAGGCGTAGTAGAGCGCCTCGGCGGGCACGATGATGAGAGAGGCAGGATCGCGGCCCTCGGGGAGGGCGATCTTGCGCTGGGCCCAGAGCTTCATCAGGTGATGCCGCCACGCCTCCTGCAGCCCCACGAAGAAGAGGTTGGGGCCGCCGAGGAGCAGGACCTCGGGCATGGGCGTGTTGCCCTTGGTCAGGGTGGCGAGGTTCTGGTAGACGACGGCCTCGAAGAGGCTCGCGATGATCTCCTCGACGGGCACGCCGGTCTTGACGAGCGTGTTCGCGTCGGTCTCCGCGAAGATGCCGCACTTGGAGCTGACCTTGTGGAGCGAGAGCCCTTCGTAGGGCATCTGGGCCAGCCGCTCCGTGGGGATCTGGAGCTTGCGCGCGGACTTGCCCGAGCCGGTGGCGGTGAAGAAGATCGTCTTCATGTCCTCGCCGCCGATCTCCGAGACGAAGCGCACGTCGGGGTGCAGACGGTCCACGGAGGCGGCGACGGCGACCACCTCCTGGATGAGCTTGCCGCCGCAGAGGGGCGCGATGAAGCCGGCGCCCGAGCCCGTGAAGAAGATGCGGTCGCGGCCCGCGACCACGCCCGCCTCGGTCTCCACGCGCTCGAGAAACTCGTGGACCTTCTCGGCCTGGCGCGTGTTGTGGCGCTGGTAGTCCTGCCACGTCGCCTGACCGTTCTCCACGACGACGGCCTTCACCGTGGTGGAGCCGACGTCCATGCCGATGATCTTCATGCGCGGCCTATCCGCGGCCGAGCTTCTTGGCCACGTGCAGGACCATGTTGGCCGCGGTGCCCACGGCATCGCCGTGCGGCACACGGTAGGTGGCGCGCTTCATCTCCGGATGCTTGTCGACATAGGCGCGCACCTGCTCCAGGGAGAGCCCCGTGCTCGCGAGCGCCTCATCCAGCTCCTTCTGCGCGCGCTTCCTGGCCTCGGTGAGGATCATCTGGCAGCGGGAGAGCGCGTGGACCTCGGCGTCGCCCTTGATCTCGAGGGGGGCGTAGAGGATCTCGGGATACTTGCCGAGCACGCCCGCCATGGCCCCGATGCTCATGGTGTTCGGCATGCACGAGTACGGCGAGAGCTCGCAGATCATGTGGGCCTTCTTCTTCTGGTGCGACCAGATCGCCTTGCCCACCAGCATGTCGCCCTCGCCTCCATCCAGCCGGCTATTGAAGTAGGGCGCGGCCAGGCGGCGCAGCTCGAACTGGTTCGGCAGCTCGTGGGGCAGGTCGCCCATGGCGCGCCGCAGCCGCGCGTAGTTCCACCGGTAGATGGCCTGGGCGATGCGGCCGGCGCCGAGCTTGAGGCGGGCCCCGCGCTCGATGCCGGAATAGTCCTCGAAGCGCTGGAGCCCGAGGCGCAGGAGATAGTCCATCCACACCGCGATGGCGGCGGGGTAGACCTCCGCGCCTTCCGCCTCGAGCCAGCGGTGGATGTTGTAATTGGGATCGCCTTCCACGGTCTGGAGGTAGAACTCGCCCGTGATCTTGACGGTGGGCTTCACGCGCAGCCGGTCGACCTCGATGGTCGAGAACTTGCGGTGGATCTCGCGCAGGGCCTTCGTGAAGTACGAGCTCGTGAGGTGCCAGGTGACGGAGCGCCAGGAGTCGCGGGGTGGACGGGTGCGGAAGATCTCGTAGAGATATTCCACGCTCTCCTTGACCACGGCGTCGGTCTGGCCGGGGACGACCTCGTACGGGCGCACCTGATATTCCAGGTCCTGCACGAGATCGGTGCAGAAGATGCCCCACAGGCAGCCAAGCGTCATGGGCAGGTTGAGGTCGAGCCCGTCACCCATGGCCGCCTTCTGGTCGAGCTGGTCCTGGGCGAGGAGGAACATGCGAAAGGCGCCCAGGCCGGAATTGCGGAGGCCGAGCTCGTAGCTCTGGTGGTACTGGCCGAAGCGGCAGGCCCCGCAGGAGCCGGCCGTGAGGTACACGTACTTCTTGGTCACTTCCTCCGCCCCGAGCTCGTCCGACTTCTTCTTGATGAAGTTGACGAGGTTGCCCGTGGTGAAGCTCGTCGGGCAGCACTGGCCGATGTCGGCGACCTCGCGGCCGGTGAGGAGATCCTCCTTGGTGGCCACGGGCAGGACCTCGGCCTTGTTGCCGACACTCTCCAGCACGGCCTGGATGATCCGCTCCACCCGCCAGTGAAGGCCGCCGAAGACGACGGTGACGGAGTCGCGCTCGGCGCGGGTGAACGGCTTGGGGCTGTACGCGCGATAGTGCTCAGTGGTAGCCGTGGTCATGGTGTCCTCCGTACGGTGTTCCCAGGCGGGCGCCGGGCTGTGCTCCCGTGGCGCTCACGCTCTCCGTGACGTTTGCGTTCATCCACGCCTCGAGGAGCTGCACCGAGGCGAATCCGGGCAGACGCCGGATGGTGTCATCGACCTTGCGAGCCGCCGCGCGCCCCTCCGCGCCGCTGAAGAGATATCGGGCCATGAAGCCCAGCTCCTCCCGGGGCTGCACGCCGCTGCCCACGGGCGCCCAGAAGCGATCCACGAGGAAGCGCGCCGTCCGCGCCACCACGGGCCGCTGCAACCGGATCTCCGCCTGGCGATAGTAGAAGAAGAAGTGGCGCGACTCGTCGATGATGATGCGCTCGAGGAGATCCGTGAGCACGGGATGGCACGCCACCGCCACCAGGCGCCGGTAGCCGGTGAGCGTGGTCAGCTCGTTGATGGCGCCCCAGGTCATGTGCACGGCGCAGAAATCCGGCCAGGCCTTGGAGACCATGGCTGTCGCCACTGCCTCGATCCGCTGGGAGAGGGGCTCTCGCCCCCGTGGCCGAAAGCGTGGGCCCATCGGATGCCCGGCCGCCTCCAGGAAGCGGGCGAGGGCGATACCGTGGAGGGTCTCCTCGTAGAGCCAGCAGGAGAGAAACGTCGCCACGTCCGGGTCGTCGATCGCGCGGGTGGCCAGGAGCGAACGCAGGTAGATGATGGTGTGGCTCTCGATGTCCTGCATGTAGCGCAGCGTGCGGATGGTCTCCGTGGACAGCGGATGACGCGGGATCTCGTCCCAGGGGATGGCCGAGAGGTCAGAAGGGCGAAAGATGGCCATCACCTTACCCCTCACTACGTGCGATCCCGGGTTGGCGGATTAGCGTAGAGGGCCCTCCAGACGCTTCCTCAGGTTGTACTGCTTGTGTGGTGGGGAAGGGAAGTCGTCGACGGTGCCGATGATCTCGTACCCCAGTTTCTGGTAAAAGAGTGGGGCCTGAAAGCTGAAGGTGTCGAGGAAGAGTTGGCGGCAGCCCCGGGCCGCGGCCTCCCGCTCCGCCGCCTCGAGCAGACGCTTGCCGTAGCCCTGCCGTCTCAGGTCGCGGCGCACCCACAGGTTCTCGACCTTGGCTGACCCCGACCAGCTCCAGCCGTGGAGCCCCGCCGCGATGTTGCCGTTGTCGTCGCGCACGAAGATGCACAGCCACTTGCCGTCGGGGGAGCCGGTCTGCTCGACGTTGTATTCGTAGAGCTTGTCCTGGAGAAATCGGATATCGGCGGGAGTGGGCTCGGCTTCGACCAGGAGGGTCGCCATCCTCTGACCTCGCTTGGCAACGTTATTACGATTCCGTGTCTGCGGCGGATGGTAGTCGAAGAGGCGGTTGGCTTCAAGCGGGGCTAGGGCTCCTCGCCCTGCCCTCCCCAGCGGGGGGCGGAATCAGCTTAAACACCAACCCTCTCCCTTGAGGGAGAGGGCAGGGTGAGGGTGTGCTTCGAAACTAGGCTCGGGGCTTGCGGCGGGCCACCCCCGTCTTCACGGCCGCGTCGGCCACGGCCTGGGAGACGGCCGCCACGACGCGCGGGTCGAACATGGACGGCGTGATGTACTCCTCGCTGAGCTCGCCGGGGGCCACGATGTTGGCGAGGGCATAGGCGGCGGCCAGCTTCATCTCGTCGTTGACCCGGCTCGCCCGCACGTCCAGCATGCCGCGGAAGAAGCCGGGGAAGCAGCACGAGTTGTTGATCTGGTTCGCGTAGTCCGACCGCCCCGTGGCCATGACTCGCACGTGGGCTCCGGCTTCCTCGGGCTGGATCTCCGGCGTCGGGTTCGCCATGGCGAAGACGATGGGGTCGCGGCTCATCTTCTGGATGTCCTTGAGCGACACGACGCCCGGCCCGGAGAGCCCGATGAAGACGTCGGCGCCGGCCAGGGCATCCCCCGCCGAGCCCTTGAGGCCCTTGGCATTGGTGTTCTCGGCGAACCACTGCTTCATCGAGTTCATGTTCTCCGTGCGGCCCTTGTAGATGGTGCCCGCGCGGTCGCAGCCGATGATGTGCTTGGCCCCGGCCTTCATGAGGAGCTTGGCGGTGGCGATGCCGGAGGCGCCCGCGCCCGTGAAGACGATCGTCACGTCTTCGAGCTTCTTCTTGACGACCTTGAGCGCATTCGTGAGCGCGGCCAGCACGACCACGGCCGTGCCGTGCTGATCGTCGTGGAAGACGGGGATGTCCAGGTCCTTCTGGAGCCGCTCCTCGATCTCGAAGCAGCGCGGCGCCGAGATGTCCTCGAGGTTGATCCCTCCGAAGACCGGCGCGATGGCCTTCACGATGGTCACGATCTCGTCGACGTTCTTGGTATTGAGGCAGATCGGGAAGGCGTCGACGCCCGCGAAGTTCTTGAAGATGAGGGCCTTGCCCTCCATGACCGGCTGCGCGCCACTGGGGCCGATGTCGCCCAGCCCCAGCACGGCGGTGCCGTCGGTGACGACGGCCACGGTATTGCCCTTGATGGTGAGGGTGTAGGCCTTCTCCGGATCGTGATGGATGGCCATGCACACGCGGGCCACGCCCGGCGTGTACGCCATGGAAAGATCGTCACGGGTCTTGACGGAGACCTTGCCGTTGACCTCGATCTTGCCGCCGAGATGCATGAGGAAGGTGCGGTCCGAGACGTTCTTCACCGTCACCCCATCCACGGCCTTCACGGCGGCGGTGATCCTCTGGCCATGCCCTTCGTCGCTCGCGTTGCAGCTGATGTCGCGCGTGATGAACTGCGAGCCCGCCTCCACCAGATCGATGGCGCCGATATCGCCACCGGCCTCGCCGATCGCCGAGGTGACCTTGCCGAGCATCCCGGGCTTGTTGGCGATCTGGACACGCATGGTCAGGCTATAGCTTGCACTCGGGGCATTGCCCATAAGAGCCTCCGGGCGGGTGCGGCCCGCCTACTGCTCAGTGGTAGCGTTGAACTCCGCCCAGCCGGGTCGACCATCGGGGTGCCGGTACCAGGACTTCCGGGCTGGGGATGCCGAGCATAGACGACCTGCCGCGCTCCTGCAAGCCGCGCGGCGGCACTGGGTCAATTTGCTTCGCCATACTTCGTTGCGAGCGGGCCGGCAACCCTCAACGTACACCCACGTACGCCTCGGGCTGCCGGCCCGCTCGCGCCTCGTCTGGCTCGCAACTTGCCCCAGTGCGACTGCCCGGAGTAGGGGGCGGGGCGGGTCGTTGCTTCGTCTAGAGGCTGGGGCGCGTCTTGATGTAGGCTGTCAGGCCATGGTCATAAGGTCATTGGCTCGCGGAGCCGTCCTGGGGGGCATGCTCATCGCGCTGGTTGCCGGGGCCCCCTCTCGCGCTGGGGCCGCCGATGCCCTGGTCGCCGTGGGTGACGAGCTGGCCGTGGGCAAGAACCGGACGGGCGAGACGTGCCGGCTCAGGCTCGTGGAGAGCCGAACGGACTTCGGCGGCTACACGCGCTACAGCCTCTTGTGCGAGGGCTGGACCCAGCCCAGCGGGGAAATCCGCCGGTTCGGCATCAGGAAGGACTTCAAGGTGGACAAGCTCCTCACCGACAGCCTGTGGGAGAAGAGCTTTGCCACGCGCCTGGGCGACTGCGGGGCGGTGGAACCGACCACGGTCAGCTCCGGCCTGCCCGCGGCGCTGCGCGAGTGCCGTCGACTGGACGGTGATTTCCGCGCCGTGGTCGTGGGTGTCGTCGCCGGCCCGCGCGTCTATGGGCTCGAGACCTTCCCGACCAACCTGCCCGTGCTCGAAGCCGCCGTGGAAGTGCTCGAAGGCAAGCGCGCGCCCGCCGACGCCGGCAAGGCGTCGGGCTCGTTGTCAGCAGCCATCCGCCGCGCCGAGGCGATGGTGGATGCCACCGGCAAGCTCACGGGGATCAGGGACGTCGGCGCGTTCGCCCTCCTATACCGCGTGGGAACGCTTCGCTTCTACGCGGGAGACTACGCAGGTTCGGAGACCGCTTTCCGCCAGGCCTGGGAGATCGAGGAGCGAGTGAATGGCCGCGACAAGCCAGGCTCGGGACGGACGATCGTCTGGATCGCGCTGAACGTCGGCTTTCTGAATCGCTTCGAGGAAGCCGAGCAGCTCTTCAATCGCGCCGAGCCTCTGGTGACGAAGTCCCTGTCGTGGTCGGATCGACCGTTCTACCTGGCCAATCGAAGCTCCGTGGAGCGACAACGCGGACGGTACGAGATCGCTCT
Organism: Candidatus Rokuibacteriota bacterium; assembly: GCA_003220345.1. Lineage (GTDB taxonomy): Bacteria > Methylomirabilota > Methylomirabilia > Rokubacteriales > CSP1-6 > AR37. The sequence goes on from QHSC01000162.1 coordinate 11,729, forward strand.
GCCTCTGGGCGAGGAAGCCGTCCGGTTGCGCGACCAGCGCAGGGAAATGGAAGCGTCCTCGGGCTACGCCACGGGACTCGCGCACGCGCTCATGCAGGTGGGCCGGGCCCAGCTCTATCTCAAGCGGCTGGACGAGGCAGAGCGCAATATCTCGCGGGGCATCTCCCTCGTCGACAAGCCCGGGCCGGACTTCGAATTCCGCGTCTGGTACACGGGCGAGATGCAGCTGTGGCTGGGCCTGGTCCACAAGGAGCAGAAGCGGTATGCCGATGCCCGCAAGCAGTTCGAGCTGGCCCTGGCCAGGCGGCGCCTGCTCTTCGGCGACTCGGTCACGGTAGCGAATGCCCATCGCCAGCTCGGCGAGCTCTCGCTGACCGAAGGCAACCTCAGCGCCGCCCTCGACTCCTTCCGCAAGGAAGCCGAGATCCGCAGGACGGACGCGGTCGCTCAGAGCGTGGCGCGTCCAAACACTTTCGCGCCCTATCTGGACACGATTTTCGCCGCGGCCGCCGCCACGCCCGGCGAGCGAGACGCGTTGCTGGCCGAGGCGTTCGCCGCCTCGCAGATTCCGCGCGAGGGCGATACGGCGCGGGCCATCACGAACATGGCGGCCCGGCTCGACACGGCTGATCCCGCGCTCCGGGCCGTGGCGCGCGAGTACCAGGAAGCGCTCCGCAAACGGGATACGGCTCGCCGCGAGCTGGCCCTCTTGACGCTCCAGCCGCCCGACAAGCGCGATCCCGCGCGCGAGGCGCAGCTGAAGCAGGATCTCCAGACCGCGGAGGGCGACGTGGCTCGTCTGGACGGCAAGCTCCAGGCGGACTTCCCGCGCTATGTGGGACTGGTGTCCGCGCGGCCGCTGTCCGCCAAGGATGTCACCGCCCTGCTGAAGCCGGGCGAGGCGCTGATGTCCCTCCTCGCCACGCGCAATGCCACCTACGTGTTCCTGGTCCGGGACGGCAAGGTCCACGCGCATCGCGCGGCCGTGACGTATGCGAGCCTCGACAAGGCCGTGCGCGATCTGCGCAAGGGGCTCGACCTGGCGGACGGCCAGCTGCGCGCGTTCGACGTGGCCGCCGCCCACCAGCTCTACGCCGAGCTCGTGGCCCCCGTGGCGGCGCCCCTCAAGGGCGCCACGCATCTCATCGTGGTGCCCGCGGGCCCGCTCCTGAGCCTGCCCCCCGGCCTGCTCGTGACGCAGCCCACGCCGGCGCCCGCGGGCCCGCCCGAGAAGGCCGACTATCGCCAGGTGCCGTGGCTGGGCAAGCAGGTGGCCATCAGCGTGCTGCCCGCCCTGACCTCGCTGAAGAGCCTGCGCGCGGCCGGCCGCTCCAAGGCGCCGCAGCCCTTCATCGGCTTCGGGGATCCCGCCTTCGCGGGCGCGCCCGGCGACACGCGCAGCATGGCCACGATCGCCTCGCTCTGTCGCGAGGGCGCGGCCGTGGACAGCGAGCTCGTGCGCGGTCTTCCACGCCTGCGCGACACCGCGGGGGAGATTCGCCAGATCGCCAAGACGCTCAAGGCATCGGACTCCGACGTGATCCTGGGCGCGCAGGCGACCGAGGCCAAGGTGCGGAGCACGGATCTCTCCCGCTTCCGCGTGGTCGCTTTCGCCACGCACGGGCGGCCGAGATCGCCCAGCTCAAGCTCGACGCGGACTGGGTCGTGCTCTCGGCCTGCAACACGGCGGCCCCGGACGGCAAGCTGGGCGGGCAGAGCTTCTCGGGCCTGGCGCGGGCCTTCTTCTACGCGGGCGCGCGCGCCCTGCTCGTCTCGCACTGGGCGGTGGCCTCCCAGCCGACGGCCCTCCTGACCACGAGTCTCTTCGAGGCTTACGGACGCGATCAGTCGCTTGGCCGCGCGGCCGCGCTGCGCTCGGCCCAGCTCAAGCTCCTGGGTGATCCCGCCATGTCCCACCCCGCCCTGTGGGCGCCTTTTGTCCTTGTCGGCGACGGCGGCACGCCCTAGCGCTCCGATGGAGGGCGTGGTTGCCAGCGTCGCCTATGCCGATGGCAAGCGCCTGGGCGATGTCGCCATTCCGGACATCAGCGAGGCTCTCAAGCAGCCCGGCGTCTTCGTGTGGGTCGGCCTGCACGATCCTTCGCCCGAGCTGCTCAAGCAGATCCAGCAGGAGTTCGGGCTCCACGACCTCGCGGTAGAGGACGCCCAGCTCGCCCACCAGCGGCCCAAGCTCGAGCAGTACGGCGAATCTATCTTCGTCGTGCTGCGCCCGGCCATCCTGTCCTCCGACGAGCAGCAGGTCGAGCTCGGCGAGACCCACATCTTCGTCGGGCCCCGCTACGTCGTCTCCATCCGGCACGGGGCCACGCCTTCCTACGCCGGCGTGCGGACGCGCTGCCAGAGCACGCCGACGCTCCTCGCCAAGGGGCCGGGCTTCGTGCTCTACGCCATCATGGATTTCGTCGTGGACCAGTACTTTCCCGTGATGGATACCCTGAGTGATCAGCTCGAGCGTCTGGAGGACGAGATCTTCAGCCAGACTTTCGATCGCGCGACCGTCCACCGCATCTACGACCTCAAGCGCAACATGCTCACGGTCAAGCGCGCCGTCTCCCCCCTCGTGGATGTGTGCAACCGGCTCATGCGCTTCGACCAGCCGCTCATCCCCGAGGACACCCGGCCGTACTTCCGCGACGTCTACGACCACGCCATCCGGATCAACGAGCACGTGGACACGCTGCGCGAGCTCCTCACGGGCGCCCTCGAGGCCCACCTCTCCCTGACCGCGGTGGCCCAGAACGACGCCATGAAGAAGCTGGCGGGCTGGGCAGCCATCATCGGCGTGCCCACCATGGTCGCGGGCATCTACGGGATGAACTTCAAGCACATGCCGGAGCTGGAGTGGACCTGGGGATATCCCACCGTCATGATCCTCATGCTCGCGTCGTGCGGCTATCTCTACTACAGGTTCAAGCGCTCCGGCTGGCTCTGACCGCGAGCCCGAGGGGCACATGCTCTACAAGCTGTCCATCGTCAGAATCGAGCCGCCCGAGAAGCAGCCGTGGGGCGGCATTCTCGCCCCCTTTCGTGATCCTGATGGCAATGTCCTCACGCTGGCGGCAAGCGCGAAGGAGCCGGCATCGACGCCGGGCGTACGATGAAGGTGTCAGGACGTGCCGAGCGCATGGAAGCCTTGCTTGTCCGAGATGCGCGGCAAAGCGACGGCAGCGCGGTCGCGGCGGTGACGCTGTCCGCCTATCAGGAGTACGCGCCGTTGATGCCTGCGCTCTGGGACGCCTATCGAGACAACATCGTGACCACGCTTGCCGCTCCCGAGCCTGCCACGCAGATCGTGGCGGAGCAGGGAAGTCGGATCGTCGGCGCCGTCTTGCTGTACCCGGTGGCCACCGATGGCGACGGACGCACGCCGTTTCCGCGTCCCTATCCGGAGGTGCGGCTGCTCGCCGTCGCGCCTGCGGCGCGGGGCAAAGGGATTGGCGAGGCGCTCATGCGCGAGTGCATCAGGCGGGCGCGGCGATCGGGCGCGACGACGCTGGCGCTGCACACCACCGATCTCATGCGGGCGGCCATGCGGCTCTACACGCGCATGGAGTTTAAGCGCGAGCCCGAGCTCGATTTTCGCCCCCGGCCCGAGGTGACCATCAAGGGCTACGTGCTGGACTTGCAAGAGGGAGGATCTAGGGGAGGAAAGGCGATGACCCGAAAGCAAAGCGCTGCGGCGAGACGGAACATCGAGAAAGCGGCCCGCGCGGCACGGAGCAAGCGCACCATTGCGCACCTGCCGAAGAAGACGCGCACCGCCCTCGGGAAGGAAGGAGCCAAGGCGGCCAAGCGGAAGCGGAAGACCCGCTGAGCGATTAGCGGATGCCCGCCCGCATGAAGCTCTGCACGAACTGGCGCTGGAAGAGCAGGAAGGCGATGAGAAGCGGCCCCGAGGTCATGAGCGTGGCCGCGGTGATGATGGACCAGTCCACGCCCTGATCGCCGGAGGAGAAGACCTGGAGGCCCACCGTCAACGGCCGCGAGTTGACGGAGTTGGTGACGATGAGCGGCCACAGGAAGTTGTTCCAGTGGTAGCTGACCGAGACGAGGGCATAGGCGACGTAGACGGGCCGCGCCAGCGGCACGTAGACCTTCCAGAGGACTTCGAGGGCTCCCGCTCCTTCCACCCGTGCCGCCTCGTCGAGCTCCTTGGGCACGGTCTTGAAGGTCTGACGGAGCAAGAAGATACCGAAGGCCGAGGCCATGTAGGGCAGGCCAATGGCGAGCAGGCTGTCCAGGATCCCGAGCCGGCTCATGGTGCGGTAGTTCTCCACGATGAGCACGTCGGGCATGATCATGAGCTGCACGAGGACGAGGAGGAAGGCGATCTCGCGCCCCCGGAAGGTGAAGCGCGCGAAGGCATAGGCGGCGAGCGTGCAGAGGACGAGCTGGGCGGCCAGGATCATCGTCACGAGCAGAATGGTGTTGACGAAGTAGCGCGCGAAAGGCGCCGCCGCCCAGGCCTTGAGGAAGTTCTCGAGCGTGAGGGGCGCCGTGGGTACGAAGTGCGTGGAGAACTCCGACGGATGAAAGGCCGTCCACACGGCATAGGCCAGGGGCAGGGCCCAGAGAAGGCCCAGCATCCAGGCCCCGGCCGTCTCGAGCGCGGTGAACGTGCGGGTCATTGGTAGTGCACGCGGCGGTCGAGGAAGAGGAACTGGCCCATGGCGAAGGCGGCCAGGATGACGAGCAGGACGAGCGTCAGGGCGGCCGCGTAACCCGAGTCCCAGAACTTGAAGCCCACGTCGTAGATGTAGTAGAGGAGGAGCGCTGTCGTGTTGTCCGGCCCGCCCTTGGTCATCACCACGATGTGATCGACGAGCCGGAACGAGTTGATGACGGCGTTGACGAGCACGAAGAGCGTGGTGGGCATGAGGAGCGGGAAGGTGACGCGCCGGAAGAAGTACCAGCGGCCCGCGCCCATGAGGGATGCCGCTTCCGTCAGATGCGGCGAGATGGACTGGAGGGCCGCCAGGTAGAAGATCATGAAGAAGCCCGCTTCCTTCCACACGGTGACGACCACGAGACAGCCGAGGGCGGTGTTGCGACTGCCGAGCCAGTTGTGGCTGGGGAGGCCGAAGAGAGCCGTCACCTGCTCGAGGAGGCCGTAGCCCGGCGTGTAGAAGAAGAGCCAGATGTTGGCGACGGCAATCATGGGCAGCACGGTCGGCGTGAAGAAGGACAGGCGGAGGAGGCCGCGGCCCGCGATCTTGCCGTTGACCCACACCGCCATCAGGATGGCGAGCGCGATGGACAGCGGAATGGTGGCCAGCGCGTACCAGAGATTGTTGGCGAGGACCTGCCAGAAGACCGGGTCCTCCACCATGCTGCGGTAGTTGTCGAGGCCGATCCACGCGGTCGGCCGCCCCGGCTTGGATGTGGAGAAGAAGCTGTGGTAGAGCGTGGCCACCGTCGGGTAGTGCGTGAAGGTAACGAGCAGCACGGCCGCGGGCAGCAGCAAGAGCCACCCGTGCAGGTTTGTTCTACGCACGGTCGGAGATAACCCTAGCGTCGATACGGACGGAGGATGCGCTCGGCCTCGCGCTGAGCGTCCTTCATGGCCTGCTCGGGCGTCTTGGCCGCGGTCAGCGCCGCCTGCAGCCCGTCATTGAGCGCCTTGGTCACGCGCTGGTTGTCATGCGTGCTCAGCTCCGCCACCGCGTACTGGAGCTGGTCGCGGGCCACCGCCGCCGCCGGGAAGCCCGCCACGTATTGCTTCATCACGGGCGTCTCCCAGGCGTCGGGTCGCACGGCGACATAGCCCGTGTCGATGCCCCACTGGGCCGCGCGCTGTGGCGAGCTGATCCACTTGATGAACTTGAGCGAGGCCGCCTGCTGGGCGGGCGTGCTCTTCTTGAAGATGTGGAAGTTGCCGCCACCCGTCGGTGAACCGCGGCGCTTGCCCGCCGGCAGCATGGCCACCCCGAAGTCGAACTTGGCGTTGTTCTTCACGTTGGTGAGGTTGCCCGTCGTCGTCCACATCATGGCCGTCTGGCGCTCGAAGAAATCCTTCGGCGTCGTTCCCCATTCGATGATGCCCGTCGGCATCACCTTGTGCTTCTGGCTCAGATCCACCCAGTACTGGAGTGCCTCGATCACGGCAGGCTTGTCGTAGTACGTCTCCGTGCCCGCCTGGTTCATGAGCAGCACGTCGTTCTGTGTGGTGAAGCCCTGGAAGAGCCAGTAGGGAAAGCCCGAGGACGGCACCTTGAGCCCCCACTGGGTGACATTGCCGCTGGCGTCGCGCTTGGTCAGCTTGCGCGCGTACTCCACCTGCTCCGCCCAGCTCGCGGGCGGGCGATTCGGATCGAGCCCGGCCTCCTTGAAGGCCTCCTTGTTCCAGTAGAGGACGATGGTCGAGCGCTGGAAGGGGATGCCCCAGGTCTTGCCGCCCGTCTGGCTATTGAGCATGAAGGCCGGGAAGAAGCTCTTCATCCAGGCCTTGTCCTCCGCGCTCGTCGCCGCCTCGTCGAAGGGGATGATGGCGTCCTCGTCGATGAGGGTGAACATGTCGGTGGAGAGCAGCACCGACATCTGCGGCGGCTCGCCGCTCTTGAGGGCCGTCAGCACCTTGACGATGGTCTCCTGGTACGTCCCCGCGTAGATCGGCTTGACCTTGATGCCGGGGTTCTCCTTCTGGAAGTCCGCCGCGAGCCCGTCGATGATCTTGGTCACGGGGCCGCCCACCGCCACCGGGTAGTAGAAGGTCAGCTCCACCGGCGCCTGGGCGGCCGCGAGGGTAACCCCACCGGTCAGAGCCATCAGCAGGGCGACGGCCGTCACGCGGGCGATGCATGTCACGCTCATGCGCGCTCTCCTCCTCGTTCGGGGTCGAAGATGTGGACGGCGTCCTTGCTCCAGTAGAGGTGCACGGTGGCGCCTGGTGACAGATCGACTCGCCCCGGCACGCGCACGGCGAGGCTCTGCGTGCCTGCCGCGCAGCTCAGGATGGAGTCGGCGCCGAGATATTCGACGGCGGTCACCGTGGCGCCGAGTCCGCCTGCCGGGCCCAGGCGTATGTCCTCGGGCCTGACACCCAGAGAGAGCCCGGCGCCGCGGCCCGGCAGCACCACTGGCCCCGCGGTGCCCGCGATCACGGCGCCGCCCGGGGAGTCGGCGAGCGAGAGGATATTCATGGGCGGCGTGCCGATGAAGCGCGCGGCGAAGACGCTCGCGGGCCGCGCGTAGAGCTCGGCGGGCGGGGCGTCCTGCTCGACGCGCCCATCGCGCAGGAGGATGACCTGGTCGGCCATGCTCATGGCCTCGGTCTGATCGTGCGTGACGTAGACCATGGTGATGCCGAGCTTCTGCTGGATGCCTCTGATCTCCCGCCGCATGTCGTGGCGGAGCTGGGCGTCCAGGTTGGACAGCGGCTCATCCATGAGGCACACGGCCGTCTCGGCAATGATGGCGCGGCCGAGCGCCACGCGCTGCTGCTGACCGCCCGAGAGCTGGGAGGGCTTGCGGTCGAGCAGCGCGCCCAGCCCGAGAAGCTCGGCGGTACGCCCCAGCCGGGCCGCGCGCTCGAGCCTTGGCACGTTGCGCACGCGGAGTCCGAAGACGATGTTCTCGGCCACGGACAGATGCGGGAAGAGCGCGTAGGACTGGAAGACCATGGACAGGCGCCGCTCGGCCGGGGGCAGGTGCGTCACATCCACCCCGCCGATCAGGATGCGCCCGCTCGTGGCCGCTTCGAGACCGGCGATGAGGCGGAGGGTGGTGGACTTGCCGCAGCCCGAGGGCCCGAGCAGCACCAGCATCTTGCCGGCGGCGGCCTCGAAGCTGATATCGTCCACCGCGCGGGTCGCGCCCCACCAGCGGCTCAGGTGCTGGACGGAGATCGCCGACAATCGCCCTCCGCGCTAGGAAGCGGCGCGGCGCTTGTTGGCGACGTAGTCCACGAGGACGTACTCGCCCAGGCGCTCGGGGGTGGCGAAGAAGGCGCGGCCGCGGTTGATCTTGGCCATCTGCTCGACGAAGGCCGTGAGGAGCCGGCTCTGCTCGAGCATGAAGGTGTTGATGGTGATGCCCTCTCGCGTGCAGCGCTGCACTTCCTTGAGCGTCTCCTGGATCGTCCGGCGCGTGGGCGGGTAGGAGAACTCCGGCTCCCCGTCTTCCATGTGCGCCGTCGGCTCGCCGTCCGTGATCATGATGATCTGCTTGTTGCCGCCCTTCTGCCGCCCCAGGAGCTGCCGCGAGAGCTGAAAGCCCGCCTGCATGTTGGTCCCGATGCTCGTCTCGCTCGGGTTGAGCCCGGGAATCTGGTCGGCCTTGAACTCGCGCGCGTAGAGCGAGAAGCCGATGATGTGCAGCTGGTCACGGGGAAACTGGCCGGCGATCAACGCGTTGAGGGCCAGGGCCACTTTCTTGGCGGGCAGGAAGCAGCCGTTGTAGATCATGGAGCGGCTGAGATCCAGCATGACCACGGTGGCGGACTGCGTGGAGAACTCCGTCCGGTACACCGCGAAGTCGTCGGGAACGAGGCGAACGGGCGTGCCCTGCCCCGTGCGCTCCACGGCGTTCATCACCGTCTCCTTGAGGTCGAGCAGGAAGGGATCGCCGAACTCGTACGTCTTGCTCTCGTCGGTGGGGTCGCCGCCCGCGCCGCGACGGTTGAGCATGTGGCGGCCGAAGCGGTCGCGCTTGAGATGGGAGAAGATGTCGCGCAGCGCCTTGTCGGCGATCTTGCGGATGGCGCGCGCCGTCAGCTCCGTCTTGTCGCCCTGACGGTCGAGGTAGCCCGCTTCCTCGAGCTTGCGGGCCAGCTCGCGGAGCCGCTCGAGATCCCGCGCAGACTCCTCGCCCAGGAGGCGCTCCACCTGCTCGGGGTTGATGGCCTGGAGGTCGTCCTGGTCCTGGGCCGCGCGGAGCTGGCGCTCGAGCTCGTCCATCTGCTGCAGCTCGCTCATGAGCTCCATGGCCTCGCGCATGCCGATCTCTTCCTCGCCCCGGAACTCGTAGCGCTGGCGCATCGAGTCCATGGGCATGAGCTGCTCGAGGTTGGCGGCGAGCTGGCGCATCTCGGCCTCGAGCCGCTCGTCCTGCATGAACAGCGAGCGCATCATGTCCTGCATCTGCTGGCGCTGCTCGGGCGAGAGGCTTTCCATGAGCGACTGCATCTGCCCCATGCGCCGGCCCATCTGCTCCAGCACGTCGTCCAGGCTCTCCGCCCCGGGGAACTGCTGGCCCCACTTGTCCTTGAAGCCCTGGAAGTCGGGCTCCTCGCCATTGAGCCGGTCGCGCATCATGCGATTGAGGTCGCGCATCATCTCGCGCATGCGCTGGATGTCTTGCGGCGTCATGTTCTGCAGGCCCTGCTGCATGTTCTGGAGGAAGGGCTGCATCATCTGCTGCTGGAGGGATTTCAGGAGCTCGTCGAACTTCCGCTTGGCCTCGGGCTCCGTGAAGTCGTAGCTCTGGAGCGCGCGGATGCGTCCGGCGGGACTCGGCGGCATCTGGTCCAGGCGCTCCATCTTCTGGTCGCGCTCCGCGCCCGGCGGCACGCGCTGCTCGATGCCCTGGCGCTCCGTCTGTAAGATTTCGTCGAGCTTCTTCTGGATGTCCTCCATGGTCGAGCCGAGATCGTACCGGTCGAGCTTCTGCTGACGCTCCTTGCGGAGCCGCTTGAGGAGATCCTGGAGACCCGGCATGCGCCCCTGCGGTGTCTGGGCCCCGCGCTGGTACATCCGGCGTAGCGCGCTCCAGAGATCGCCGTCGGCCATGAGATCGTCGGAGATGGCCGAGAGGATCTCGTCGGCATCGAGATCGGGGACGGACTGCGAGCCGTCCCAGCGCGAGTAGCGGATACGCATGTGGCCTCCCGGGCCGCCCGAGGAGCGGACTTGACGTATGCTACCACCCATGAGCACTCAACTGCGCGTCGGCTTCGAGGACATCGTCGAATCTTCTAGAGAGCTGTGGACCGTCCAGACGGCGGGCGCGGGACCTCGCGGCAGCCTGCCCCTCACCGGCGAGATGCTGCTCGAGTGGTCGAGCGGAGATCTCTTCGGGTTGACGCAGAACGCGGGTATGGGCTGGGATCCGCGCGAGCTCACCCGGCCCCAATTCCTCATGCTCTCCACCCAGGGCGGCGTGCGCGCTCCCGACGGCCATCCCATCGCGCTGGGATATCACACGGGGCACTGGGAAGTGGGCCTGCTGATGCAGGCCGCCGCCGCCGAGCTCAAGCGGCTCGAGTGCCTGCCCTTCGCGGCCTTCGTCTCCGATCCCTGCGACGGCCGCACGCAGGGGACGACGGGAATGATGGACAGCCTGCCCTATCGCAACGACGCCGCCATGGTCTTTCGCCGGCTCATCCGCTCGCTGCCCACGCGC
>QHSC01000397.1 GCA_003220345.1 Candidatus Rokuibacteriota bacterium
GAGATGCTGCTCGAAGACGCCGAGGCGGCCTCCCGGCGCGAGCTGGTGGGGCCGCTCCGACAGATGCTGGAGGATGCCCGTCATCTCCTGGCGCGCGTCAACGAGCTTTTGGCGCCGTCGGGAGTGGACACCGAGCTGCCCGACCTGAGCGCGGCCCGCGGCGCCCTCGTCCCCACTCTCGACCGGATCGTGGCCGGCGTGACGGAGATGGAAAGGCACGCCGGCAAAGCAGAGGTCTCCCAGGACCTTGGTCGCATCGCGAGCGCGGCCGCGCAGCTACGTACGCTCATCGATGGCCCAGCCGGGACTCGCCAGGTCACGGCCGCGCCGGTCGCCTCGGGCGGCTCGCGCCCGACGGATCGCGGCCGCATCCTGGTGGTCGACGATGACGAAGGGAATCGCGACGTGCTCGCGCGGCGGCTTTCGCGTGAGGGATACGCGGTCACCGTGGCCGCCGACGGCAGCGCCGCGCTGGAGGCGCTCGCCTCCGCGCCCGTGGACCTCGTGCTGCTGGACGTCATGATGCCGGGCATGGACGGCTACGAGGTGCTCACGCGGCTCAAGGGGGAGCCAAAGCTGCGGAGCATCCCCGTCGTGATGATCTCCGCCCTCGACGAGATCGCGAGCGTGGCCCGCTGCATCGAGCTGGGGGCGGAGGACTACCTGGCCAAGCCCTTCGACCCGGTGCTCCTTCGCGCGCGGATCGGCGCCTGTCTCGAGAAGAAGCGCCTGCACGACCAGGAAGCGACGCTGCGCCGCGAGCTGGAAGAGTGGAACCGGACGCTGGAGGACCGCGTCAAGGAACAGGTCGCGCTGGTCGAGCAGCTGGGACGGCTCAAGCGCTTCTTCTCCCCGCAGCTCGCCGAGCTGATCGTGGCCGGCGGCGCCGAAGATCCGCTCAAGACCCACCGGCGCGAGGTGACGGTGGTGTTTCTCGACCTGCGCGGCTTCACGGCCTTCGCGGAGACGGCCGAGCCCGAGGAGGTCATGGGCGTGCTCCGCGAGTACCACCACGAGATGGGCGGGCTCATCCTGGAGCACGAGGGCACCCTCGAGCGCTTCACGGGCGACGGGATGATGATCTTCTTCAACGACCCCGTGGAGGTCCCGAACCCCGCCGAGCGCGCCCTCCGCATGGCGGTGGCAATGCGGGACCGCGTGGCCACCCTTGCCGCGGGCTGGCGCAAGCGCGGATGGGACCTCGGGCTCGGCGTAGGCATCGCGCAAGGGTACGCGACCATCGGCGCCATCGGCTTCGAAGGCCGCTGGGACTACGGCGCCATCGGCACCGTGACGAATCTCGCCGCGCGTCTCTGCGGCGAAGCCAAGGGCGGGCAGGTCCTCATCTCCTCCCGCGTGGCCGCGGCCGTGGAGAAGCTCATCGAGGCCGAGGAGATCGGCTCCATCGCCCTCAAGGGGCTCGCGCGGCCGGTTCCAACCTGGAGCGTGCTCGGCCTCAGCGGCGCGTCATCGTGAAGGTCTCGTTGGGCGGCGACTGAGCCGTTTGACATCCCGCTTCACGCAGTGATACAGGCCGGCCAAACGCCGAATCACAAGCGCGGAGCCGTCGCGGCCACCGCAGCGGCCGATGTCACCACCGGAATGATCTCGAACTCGATGAGGTCCGCCCAGCGGGCCGTCCACTGAGTGAGAAGCTGCGGATCCTCGCACTCCATGACCTGGAAGCAGCACCCGAGATCCTCCGTCACCCAGCTCGTGACGTATCGCAAGCCCTCGGGTGCGAGGCGGCCCTGTTCGCGAAACCGCCGGTAGACGGGCAGCGGATTCCCGTCGCGAAACCGCTCGATGACGGGCAGCGGATTCCCGTCGCGAAACCGCTCGATGATCATGTAGTGCATGTGCACTCCTGTGAGGAGACGAGTGAGGAAGAAACTATAGGCGAAGGCGCTCAGGCCGGCAAGCACGGGCCTTCATCGCCGTGATACGCTCGTCACCCGATGAAAGTGCGAGCCCCCTTCGATCCCGGCTCCCTGGTGGTCATCGCCATCACCCTGGTCCTCTTCGTATGGGCCCTCTTCGAGAAAGGGCTCACCCACGACCTGCTTCTCGAGGCGGGCGTGTTCATGGTCTCCGTGAAACTCATCATCATGTCGTACAAGAACAGCCTCATGGCGGCGACCATCGACAGGAAGCTCGACGCCATCGTCGCCGAGCTGAAGAAGCGCGCAACTAGCAGTTGACCCTCCGGCGCACAGCGCCCCTGAGGAACGAAAGGCAAAGGTGCCCCATGCACGTCCTGCGGAAATGGTCCATTCTCTGCATCGTCTTAGCCCTGGCGCTCGTCTCGCCGGCGCTCGCCCAGCAGTTCAACTGGCAGCAAGCCAAGGGCACGCAGCTCCGCGTGCTCCTCAACAAGCATCCGTGGCAGGCGGCCATCGAGCCGCACCTCAAAGAGTTCGAGGCGCTGACCGGAATCCACTTGGTCGCCGAGGTATATCCGGAGGACCAGTTCCGGGCCAAGGTCCTCGTGGAGCTGACCTCCGGCTCGAGCTCGATCGACGTGTTCATGAGCATGCCCGCCCAGGAAGGTCTCAAGTACATGCGGGCGGGCTGGCTGCAGCCTGTCGACGAGTTCCTCAAGAATCCCGCCCTCACCGCCCCCGACTACCACTGGAATGATTTCCTCGAGAAGACACGCGAGGCAATGGTGGTCGAGGGCAAGCTCGTGGGCCCGCCCATCCAGGTCGAGAACACGTCGCTCATGTACCGCAAGGACGTGTTCCAGAAATACAACGTCAAGGTCCCGACCACACTGGACGAGCTCGAAGCCGCCGCCAAGGCCCTCAACGGCAAGGCCATGACCGACGACGGCCAGCCCGGCTTCGGCATCGTGGCCCGAGGCAAGCGCGCGGCCGCGACGTCGCAGTTCGCCGCTTACCTGCACGCCATGGGCAGCACCTGGATCGGCCCCAACCGGGAGCCGATGTTCAACAACGAGGAAGGCGTCAAGGCTCTCGAATTCTACGGGCGGATGCTCCGCAGCTACGGGCCCCCCGGCTCGGAGAACAATCACTGGTACGAGGCCTCTTCGATCTTCTCCCAGGGCAAGGCGGCGATGTACACGGACGCCAACTCCCTCTTCCCGGTGATCGAGGACGCGCAGAAGTCCAAGGTGGTCGGCAAGGTTGGCTACGCCCTGTT
>QHSC01000407.1 GCA_003220345.1 Candidatus Rokuibacteriota bacterium
ACGCCCGCCGCCGACATCTCCAACCCTTCCGGCAGCTTCGCCCAGTCTTCGTGGACTTCGAAGGTGTACTTGCCGCTGCCGACGATCGTGGTCGTGGTGGCCATGAGATCTCTTGCCGGGCGCGCGTCAGGCCGCCGCGAAGGCCCGGTAGTGAGGACCCTTGGAGACGGGCGGGAGGCCGCTCAGCACCTCACTCCAGTGCTCGCCACCGTCGTCGCTGCACCACACCTCGCCGGTGGCCGTGGCGCCGAAGAGCGAGAAGGATTCTCCCCAGTCCTCCAGGCACATCGCCTCGAAGGCCGTCCGCAATGGGCGATCGGGGAACCCGTGGCGTACCGCCTGCCAGGTCTGCCCGCCGTCGGCGCTCCTGGAGATGCGGGAGCCGGCGTAGTGGTCTTGAAACCAGCTCCCCGGTCCCTTCTCGGCAGAGGCCACGAACATGAGCTGGGGCTGCCTCGGATGGTGCACCAGGAGGTCCGGATAGCCGCCGATCGGGTGCTGCTGATCCGTCCGCTGCTCCCACGTCTTTCCGCCATCGGCCGTCACGTACATGCCGACCCCCGTCGTGACGTACATCAGGTCGGGGTTCAGCGGATTGATCACCGTGCGGTGCACGTCCTCGTCCATGCCCGGGATCACCTGGAAGGTGCGTCCCGCATCGGTGCTCTTCAGGAGACCGCCCTGCTCGATGCCGACGAACAGCGTCTGAGGATCGTCGGGGTGCACGGCGATGTGCTTGGTGTGGGCAACGTGGGGCGGCGCCGGGAAGCGCCAGTGGGAAGTATCTCCCGACCGCAGCGCCGGGACTTCGGCCCAGTGGCGTCCGAGATCGTCGCTGTGGAACAGGTGCGCGGGCTCCGTCCCCGCCAGGATTCGCGGCCCGCCGGGCAGCCGGGTGCACGCGAGGCTGTAGACGTTGTGCTCGGTCAGCCCCTCGTCGCGAGGTTCCCAGGTGCGCCCGTCATCGGCGCTGGCGAAGATCGAGCCGTGGTTGACTCCGGCGAAGACCGTGCCGCTCTCCGGCTCGATCAGGAGGGCGTGGATGTGCTTGTCGGTCAACGCGCGGGAGGCGACGTGCCACCCCGGGCCGCCGGGAGCGCGCTCCATGCACACCACCCCCTCGATCGTGCCGACCAGGACCTGCCGGGAGCGCGCAGCCGAGCGATAGATCGTGGGCCCGCCGTGCGAGAGGGTGATGGCCACGGTTGTCTCCTTTTCTCGAGGGTCCGGACTTGGCGCGGGAAGCGACCCTTCCTGGCGAGGAACATTGCGCCGCCTCACCGGGCATGTCAACTCATGCCAGGGCAGTGACGACCCGACTCAAGACGACAAGGGTCGCCCTTTGCGGGCGATGAATGCCGGGAAGGCCGCATCGGCCTTGGCGCCCCTCATCACGTTCGTCGTGTAGTCCCGCTCGTTCGCCCACTGCGCTTCCAGCGTGCATCCCATGTCCCGGAGGAGCAGGGCCTTCACACCCATCACGGCCTCGCGGCGGTTCTTGGCAATCATCGTCGCCAGCGACATGGTCTTCTCGCGCAGCTCGGCACACGGCACGAGGTGGTTGAGAAGCCCGATGCGATGCGCCTCCTCGGCCTCGACCACGCGGCCGGAGAACAGCAGCTCCTTGGCAATGGGCCAGCCGACCTGGTTCGGCAGGGTCCACGTGCTGTTGATGCGGCCATAGGCGGCAGCCAGAAAGCGGAAGCTCGCGTGCTCACATCCGACGCGCATGTCCAGGGAGGAGGCGAGCACGCCGGCCCCGCCGTACGCGAGGCCGTTCATCATTCCGATGGTCGGCTTGGGGCAGGCGCTGATCTCGTAGCTGCCGCGGCCGCGCACGGCATTCCTGGCATCCAGCTCCTCCGGCGTGTGCCGGCGGTCGTCCTCGCGCTGCTCGTGAATGTCGCCGCCGGCGGAGAAGGCCCGATTCCCCGCCCCCGTAATGACGATGCAGCCGACCTCGTCATCGCCACTCATGCGCATGACCGCATCGTGCAGCTCGGCGCTGAGCTGATGGCTCATCGCATTGAGCTGCTCCGGGCGATTCATGGTGAGGATCGCCACGCCTTCCGACTTCTCGACGAGAACGCAATCGGCCATCGCTCTCCTCCCACCGAGCTCATCCGTCCCCGCCCCGGGCGACGTGCGGTGTAGCATACCCCAGCAAGGAGGCCGCCCCATGGATTACGGCCTGTTCACGATGCCCTCGCACCCGCCCGAGCGCGGACTCTATGACGGCCACCAGTGGGACCTCCAGCAGCTCCGCTGGGCCGACGAGCTCGGCTTCAGCGAGGCGTGGATCGGCGAGCACCACACGGCGCCCTGGGAGCCGCATCCCTCCCCCGATCTCATCGTGGCCCAGGCGTTGTTACAGACCAAGCGCATGCGCATCGGCCCCGGCGGCTTTCTCATGCCTTATCATCACCCCGCCGAGCTCGCCAACCGCGTGGCCATTCGCCCAGCCGTCCGGCGCGCTCCGCGGATGCCGGCACCGTCCCTCCGAGCCAGATCTCCACGGGAACCCGGGGCAGAGGGCTGATGGTGGCGCCCTCCAGCGTGTAGTGGCGGCCGCGGTGGGTGACGCGCTCGCCGGAGAGGAGCGCCCGCGCGAGCGTCACCACTTCCTCGAGGCGGCTGACGCGGCTGCGCTCCTCCATGCCGAACGCCTGAAACTGCTGCGGGCGGCCGCCCAGGACGAAGGTCACGATCAGCGGCCCCTCGGCGAACGCGGCGAGCGTGCCGATCTGCTCGGCCAGCAGGAGCGGGTGGTAGAACGGCGCAAGCAGAACCACGCCGATGGGCATGTCGCCGGTCACGCTCATCAGGCGAGCGACAGTGGGCAGCGGGGAGAACGTCGCCGCGTAGGCGGGGTTGGCCGCATGACTGTCTCCAGTGAGGAGTCCATCCAGTCCGGCTGCGCGGGCGGCGGACGCGATCTCCATCAGGTTGCGCGCCTGCTCGTCCGGCGCATACGCGCCCATCGGCCGCTCGATGAACGCGCCCTTCGGCATCGACGCGAGGAGGCTGCGAAATCGCTCATGGGTGGCCGGCGAGGTCGGAAACAGGAAGCGAACCGACGTGCCGAGCTTCATGTGGTCGACCTTAGCGGGATGCTCTCTGCCGGTCAAGGACGGCCGATGATACGTGTGCTATTGTCGGCGGCCCTAGGGAAGAGTGTTACCTGCGTGTGGCCGAGGAGGGTGCCATGGCCGAATTCCCCGGATGCCTGCTGATCGTG
>QHSC01000408.1 GCA_003220345.1 Candidatus Rokuibacteriota bacterium
CTTTCAACCGACGACCGTCGGCTTCCGATATCCTTATGCACGATTCGGTCACGGTCCTCAGGGGGTTAGCGCGACGCATCGTTCAGGGTGATGCTGACGCGCTTGGCCGTCTCAAATCGTTGGCCCACGTCTGTCCAGTTCCACACATGCCAGGCTGCCTGGAAGAAATCGGCCTTACGATTCTCGTACTGAAGGTAGTAAGCATGTTC
>QHSC01000163.1 GCA_003220345.1 Candidatus Rokuibacteriota bacterium
GACATTCTCGTTCCGCCAACGTGCCCGGGATCGTGAGACGTGGGATCTCGATATGTCATGTGCGCCACGGCTGCGATCTTCCGCCAGCCGTCGATCCTGCGCAACTCTATTTGCGCGCTCGCCGCTGGGTCGAAGAGAAGGATGCGGCGGGCGCGTCACACTTGCGGTTGCCTTGACAGGCGTGCGCGCGCCAGAGCAGTATTCCTGCCGTGAGCGCAGGTCCCCGTGGCGAGTGACGCGAGAACGGGCCCACGTGGACCGGCCGGAGCGCTCGGAGCGCGGGCGTGACCGGGGCCGCCCTCGCGCACGTCGTCGTGAGCGGGCTCGCCACCGGTTGTATCTACGCGCTGGTCGCCCTCAGCCTCGTGATCGTCTACAACGCCACCCGCACGCTCAACTTCGCCCAGGGCGAGATGCTCATGGTCTCGGCATTCGTGGCCTGGTCCGCGCAGCGCGCCGCCGGACTTCCCCTGCTGCTCGCCTTCGCCTGCGGGGTGGCGGCAGGTGGCGTGCTCGCGTACGTCGTGGAGCGGGTCGTCATCCGGCGCGCCGTCTCGGCCACGCACTGGGATGTTCTCATCATCACGCTCGGGCTCTCGCTCATGCTGCGGGCGGGGGCGGGGATGGTGTGGACCAACGACGAGCTGCCGTTCCCCTCGCTCTTCTCGAATCGGCCCGTGAGCTTCGGCCCGGTCAAGATCGCGCCCGTGTCGCTGGGAATCATCGGCGCCTCCCTCGTCCTGATGCTCGCCCTCGTGATGCTGTTCCGCGCCACGCGCTTCGGGCGCGCCATGCGCGCGGTCGCCCAGAACCAGAACGCGGCGCGGCTCATGGGCATCAGCGTGGAGCGCGTGTACTCCGGCGCGTGGGTGCTCGCGGCCGTGGTGGGGGCGGTGGGGGGCGTGCTCTTCGCGCCGGTGACCTTCCTCTCGACCAAGATGGGACTGATCGCCATCAACGGCTTCACGGCGGCCGTGCTCGGGGGCTTTGGCTCGATGCCGGGCGCGGTGGTGGGGGGCATGCTCCTCGGGGTCATCGAGAACCTGGCGCCCCTCTACCTGCCCACGGGCATCCGCTACTCCGTCCCTTTCCTCGTCATGATCGCCATCCTCCTCGCGCGCCCTCGCGGCCTCTTCGGCCGTGTCGAGCGGAGGAAGGTCTAGTGCGTCGGACCGCGCTGGGGCTCGCGGCCCTGGCCGCGCTGGGCTGGCCCCTGGTGGCGCCGAAGTACCTCGTGTTCCTGGGCACGCTGGTCGCCGTCAATGCCGTCGTGGCCATCGGCCTCAATCTGCTCTCGGGCTACACGAACCAGCTCTCGTTCGGTCACGCGGGCTTCCTCGCCATCGGCGCCTACGTGGCGGCGCTCGTCACCCTGCAGGTCCCCGCGCTGCCCGTGCCCCTCACGCTGCTCGTCGCCGGTCTCGCCACCGCGCTCGTCGGCCTGGCCCTCGGCATCCCGTGCCTCCGGCTCGAGGGCCTCTACCTGGCCATGGCCACGCTGGCCTTCGGCTTCGTGGTGACGGAGGCGATCACCAACCTCGACTGGCTGACGCGCGGGAACGACGGCTTGCGCGTGCCCCTGGCGCGTCTCGGGCCATGGACCCTCGCCACCGATGCCGCGCGCTACTACCTGGCGGTGGCGGTGGCCGCGGCCATGATCCTGGCCGCCCTCAACGTGGCGGCCACGCGGACGGGCCGCGCCTTCCTCGCCATCCGCACGAGCGAGATCGCTGCGCAGGCGAGCGGCATCAACGCCGCCGCCTATAAGACCATCGCCTTCGTGCTCTCGGCGTTCTACACGGGCGTGGCGGGCGGGCTCTTCGCCTTCGTGGTGGGGTTTCTCTCTCCCGATGCCTTCGACGTCTTCCTCTCCGTCGATTTCCTGGTGATGATCATCCTGGGCGGGCTCGGATCCGTCCTCGGCTCCGTGGCGGGGGCGGCCATCGTCACCGTGCTCAACGACTCGCTGGCCGGGTTCCAGGCCTTCCGGCCGCTGATCTTCGGCGCGATCATGATCATCTGCATGCTGTTCATGCCCGGCGGCCTGGCCGCGATGACAAGGAGGAAGTCATGAGACAGAGATGGGCGGTCCTCTGCTTGGCCCTCGTCGCATTGGGGGCGACACCCGTCGCCGCCGAGCAAGGCGTGACGGACACCGAGATCCTGCTCGGCTCGTCGAACTCGTTCTCCGGGCCGCTGGCCTTCACGGGCACCCAGCTCACCAGGTTCGGGGTCGACCTGTACTTCAAGGTCCTCAACGAGGCGGGCGGCATCCACGGCCGCAAGGTACGCACGATCTACTACGACGACGCCTATCGCCCCCAGGACGCCGTGGCCAACACCAAGAAGCTCGTGGAGCAGGACGGGATCTTCGCGGTGATCGCGCCCCAGGGCTCCCCGCCCGTGGTAGCGACGCTCGGCTACATCGAGCAGAACAAGGTGCCGCTGCTCTTCCCGTTCCAGAGCTCGACGGAGACGCGCAACCGGAAGTACGTCTTCAGCGGCCTCGTGCTGAGCGACCGACAGTCGCGCATGATGATCGACCATCTGGCCGGCCCGCGAAAGTTCAAGCGCTTCGGCGCCCTCTACCAGGACGACGAGTACGGCAAGTCGTTCCTCGGAGCCTTCGAGCAGGACCTTGCCCGCCACGGGCTCAAGCTGGTGGCAACCGAGCCCGTGAAGCGCGGCGTCACCGACGTGAGCGCCCAGATCGCCAAGCTCCAGGCCGCCAAGCCCGAGGTGACCTTCCTCGTCCTGACTCCGGGCCCGGCCGCGCAGGCCCTCAAGGAGCGGCAGAAGATCGGCTGGAGCGACACGCTGATGGTCTCGACGGGACCGCTCACCGACGAGACCTACCTCGCCCTCGCCGCGGATGCCTCCGAGGGGGTCGAGGGGCTCTCCACCTTGCCCGATCCCGTCCGCTCCGACGCGCCCGGCGTGAAGCTATACCGGGAGCAGATGCAGAAATACTTCCCCAAGAACGAGCCCAATCGCTACTCGCTCGCCGGGTACCTGGCGGGCATGCTCTTCGCGGAGGGCGCCAAGCGAGCGGGCCGGAATCTCACGCGCGAGGGGCTCATCACCGCTCTCGAGACGCTCAAGAGCTTCGACACCGGCATCGTGCCGCCCATGACGATCGGGCCCGACCACGACACGCAGAAGCAGGGGTTCTGGGTGCGCGTGGAGAAGGGGCACTTCAAGCCGCTCTCGGACTGGATCAAGTCCGACCCGTGACGCCGTCCTCCGCGCTGCTCGACGTGGCGGGGCTGTCGATTCGCTTCGGCGGCCTCGCCGCGCTGAGTGACGTCGACCTCGCTGTCGGAGCGGGGGAGATCTTCGCGCTCATCGGGCCCAACGGGGCGGGCAAGACGACCGTCTTCAACATCGTGACCGGGCTCTACCGCCCCCTGGCGGGGCGCGTGCGCTTCGACGGGCACGACCTGCTGGCCCGCGCTCCCCACGCGGTGGCGCGTCTCGGGGTCGCGCGGACGTTTCAGAACACGGAAGTCTTCCGCGGGCTCTCCGCGCTCGACAATGTGCTCATCGGCGAGCACCCGCGCCTCCGCGGCAGCGTGATCGCGGCCGCCCTCGGGCTGCCGAAGGTCCGTCAGGAGGAGGCGTGGGCGCGCGCGCGGGCGCACACGCTTCTCGCCCGGGTAGGGCTCGCGGAGGCCGCCGAGCGCGACGCGGCGGGGCTCCCGCTCGGGCTCCAGAAGCGCCTCGAGCTGGCGCGGGCCCTCGCCCTCGCCCCCCGTCTGCTCCTGCTCGACGAGCCGGCGGGCGGGCTCAACCCCACGGAGACGCAGGAGCTGATGCAGCTGATCCGGAGCCTCCGAGACGTCGATCAGCTCACCATCCTGCTCGTCGAGCACAACATGGAGCTTGTGATGGGGGTCTCCGACCGCGTCGCCGTCCTCCAGCACGGGCGCAAGCTCGCCGAGGGCACGCCCGCGGAGGTCAGCCGCGATCCCGCCGTGGTCGAGGCCTACCTGGGCGGCGATGAGTGACCTCCTCGCGCTCGACACGGTGTCGGTCGCCTATGGCAAGCGCCGCGCGCTGGAGGGCGTGTCGCTCACGATCGGCTCCGGCGAGATCGTGACGCTCCTCGGCGCCAACGGCAGCGGCAAGAGCACCACGCTGCGAACGATCTCCGGCCTCGTGCGCTCCCACACGGGCCGGATCGTGTTCGACGGCCGTGACATCACCCGCGCCGCGCCCGACGCCATCGTCGCCGCCGGCGTCGGGCACGTGCCCGAGGGGCGCGAGATCTTCCCTCAGTTCACCGTGCACGAGAACCTGCTCGTGGGCGGCCACACGGTGCCGCGCGCGGACATCGCCGAGGCAACCGAACGCGCGTTCTCGCTCTTTCCCATCCTCCGCGAGCGGGCGCGCCAGCCCGCGGGCACCCTGTCGGGCGGCGAGCAGCAGATGCTCGCGATCGCGCGCGCCCTCATGATCCGGCCGCGCCTGCTTCTCCTCGACGAGCCGTCGCTCGGCCTCGCCCCGCGTCTCACCCGGGAGATCTTCGGCGTCATCGGGCGCATCAACGCCGAGGGCGTGACCGTGCTCCTCGTCGAGCAGAACGCCCACCGCGCGCTCGCCCTCGCCTCGCGCGCGTATGTTCTCGAGACGGGGCGCGTCGTGGTCAGCGGCCCCGCCCGCGCGCTGGCGGCCGACCCGCGCATCCGGGCCGCCTACCTCGGTCTCGCCGAGACTCCGCCTTCCGCGCGCGGCTCCGCCTCGCCTGACAAGGAGAGATAGATGGCGTTCATCACGTCGAACGGACTCACGGAGTCAGAGACGAGCAGGACCGCCCAGGCCGGCGGCATGACCGTGCACTACCACGACATCGGCGCCGGAGACCCGGTGCTCTTCCTGCACTCGTATGGCCCGGGCACGACCGCGTGGATCACCTTTCACAAGGTCGTGGGCGCGCTCTCGCAGCACTTCCGGTGCATCCTCATGGACCTGCCCAACTTCAGCAAGACGGGGCCGATCGTCTACAAGGAGGGTGTCCACGCCGTGCAGGCTCGGACCGCCGTCGCCCTCCTGGACGCGCTGGGCATCCCGCGAGCGCACTTCGTCGGCAACTCGCAGGGCGGGCAATCGTCCATGGTCGTGGCCATGACGTACCCGGACCGGGTCAGCAAGTTCGTGATGGGCGGCTCGCACATCGGCACCGGCGGCGACCGCTATCTCATGGCCAATCGGCCCTCGGAGGGCAGCCGGGCCACGCGCGAGGCCCTCGCCAATCCCACGCGCGAGAACATTCGCCGGTACCTGCGCGTGCACATCGACGACGAGGCGCTGGTCACCGACGAGCTGGTGGACTACATCCACCGGGCCCACACCTGGTCATCCGCGTTCGACGAGGCGCGCAAGCAGTCGGTGAGCGTGCCGCACGACTACACGCCGGAGCTGGCCGCCATCCAGGCGCCCGTGCTCCTGATTCACGGGCGCTACGACCGCATGGTCGCCTTCGAGGTGAGCATCGCCATCCTCAACCACGTCGCCAACTCGCGCGTGGTGCTCCTGAACAACTGCGGCCACTGGCCCCCGTTCGAGAAGCCCGAAGAGTACACGGCCCACGTCCTCGCGTTTCTGAAAGGCTATTAGCTTGCGCGAGTCCGAGCTCCCGATTTGAGCGGCGTTGCCGCGAGGCGAGGGCTGAGTAGATTAGGGGGCGGTTCGAAGACGGCGGCTAAAGAAAGATGCTGAGGTTCTTGTCTAGGAGCACGTTGGCGTCGAGGAGGATGGTGCGCTTGGAGATCTTCCACGCGCCGTTCACCCGGCGCAGCACGTCTTCGCGGCTCCCGGCCAGGAGCTGGTGATCCGTTTCCAGGTGCGAGCGGTACACGAGGAAGGCCGTCTTGGCCTTCACCTCGCCCTTGGACAGCGGCTCCGCCACCAGGTTGCCGATCAGGTGGCGCGTGCGTGAGGGAGGATCCTCGCCCCACGCCATGCCCGTGTCCAGGCGCGCCACCCGCATCTCCAGGTAGCGCCGGTCGTCCTCGATCAGGGAGAGGTCTCCCAGCGGGGTCACTTCGCGGTGCGCTTCGCGACGGAGCACGTTCTTGCGCCGGGGCATGAAATACAGCACGTCGTCCGTGAAGAGATCCAGCCATTCCTTGAACCTGCGCTCGTCCAGCAGCCAGGCCTCGTGGATGTAGAAGGGCATCAGCTCGAGCCACAAGGCCTGGCGCGCAGTCACGTTCACCGTCGCGGTCCCGGCGCTCGCGGGCTTCCCCGCGCGGCGCTTCCCGCTACCCGCGGATGGTCGCCGTGCCTTCGAAGCGCGCGGTGATCGGGGCGATGGGGATCTCCGCCCAGCTCTCGGCATTCATGAACTCCTCCCAGCGCTGGTAGAAAAGCCGCTGGTTGTTCTCGGAGATGTACCGCTCGGACACCACGCCCGGGTACTCCGGGTGCGGGCCCGCGTGGCCAAGCCCCATCGACAGGTCCTGAGATATCCGGCGGCCGAGACGGCTCTTGCTCGCCGCCGTCACCTGGCGCCAGTTGTCGACGTCGTCCTGCTCGAATAGCCCGGCGGCGCCGTTGTTTGCCTGGCTCCCGATCCGGATCGCGCGCTTGAGCGCTTCGGGAGCGCCCTTCTCGAGCAGCACGAAATGCCAGAACTCGGTCTGCAGGGGACCACGCGGGAGCGCCAGCCGGAACCCGAGCACGCCGTTCGGGAAGATGCTGTGGTTGCCGAGCTGGACGTGGCGTGCGCGGAAGGCGCCCAGCCGGCGCTCCACCTCGGGAAGGGTGGCCTCGTGGTACGCGAGAAAGAGCGGGAAGGTATCTTTCGAGATGCCGTGCACGTAACGCGGCGTGTTGTCGGGCGCCTCCCGGAAGGTGATCGAGTGCCCGTTGACGAAGACGTGCTTGTTCGGGCTCTCGAACTGGTCCTTGTGAGAAAGCGGTGGGCGCCCGAGGTAGCGGGTCTGGACCCTCGCGCTCGACAGGTGGGTGGTGGGCACGTGGTAGTTGTCGGAGCAGTTGTCCACCATCGTCTTCCAGTTGACGGGCTCGAGCCACTTCATCGGGCCGAGCGCCTGCATCCCACCGTCTCGCCGATTGAAGACGGTGTCCAGGTACCAGCGCGCGTCCCCCAGGAAGGCCTCGAGGCTCGGGGCATCCTCGGCCCACGTGGCGAAGACGATGCCCGCATACGTTTCGACCCGCGCCTGGACGAGCCCCAGCGACGGCTTGTCCAGCGCGTCATAGTAGGCCTCGGACGTCCCGGGCACGTGCTCCAGCTTGCCGTCGTTGCCGTACGACCAGCCGTGGTAGGTGCACATGAAGCGCGTGGCGTTGCCGTCGTCGCAGCGGACCACGCGGTTGCCCCGGTGCCGGCACATGTTGAGGAGGGCGTGAAGCTCCCCCTGGCGGTCGCGCGTCAGGATGACGGGGTCCTCACCCATGTACGTGTGGAAGAAGTCGTTGACCTCGGGCACCAGGCTCTCGTGCCCGATCATCAGCCAGGCGCGGCCGAAGATCCTCTCCATCTCGTGGTCGTAGATGGCCTGGTCGCTGAAGATGCGGCGGTCGATCTTGCCGGTGGCGGGGTCGATGACGGAGTACTTCTGCGTGGCGTCCATACGGCAATCCCCCTGAACGCGATTATAGGCTCGGCGCCGGACCCATCCAAG
Source organism: Candidatus Rokuibacteriota bacterium (assembly GCA_003220345.1). Classification (GTDB taxonomy): domain Bacteria; phylum Methylomirabilota; class Methylomirabilia; order Rokubacteriales; family CSP1-6; genus AR37. The sequence goes on from QHSC01000163.1 coordinate 7,653, forward strand.
GGGAGTGACGACCTGCGAGCTGCCTGTCGGGTTAGCCCTTGATCTCGGATGTTGGCTGGTGTTGGGCGGCCGCCCTCGCCTCGTGCCGCCTCGCCGGCATGGGGCCGGGCTGCGGACGCTGGAGCAACAGGAGTGGATTTTTGGCCACGCCCTTGCGGCGAATCTCGAAGTGCACGTGGTTGGTGGTGGCGCGTCCGGTGCGTCCGACCGTGCCGATGAGCGTTCCCGCCTTCACCGGATCTCCTGGTTTGACGAAGTTGGCGCTGTTGTGCGCGTAGACGGTGCTGAGCCCGTTCGCGTGAGCGATCTTGACCGTCCGTCCATAGGAGGACTGTCGCCCGCTGAATGTGACGATGCCCGGGGCCGCGGCGCGGATGGGTGTGCCCCGCGGCGCCTTGATGTCCACCCCGCTATGCCATCCGGAGAGACGGCTGCTGCCAAAGCGTGAGATCACGGGGCCGCGCACCGGCCAGATGAACCCTGCCCGGTCGCCCTCGGTATCGGACCGCGCTTCGACCGACTTGGCGGCGGGATAGGCTGTGTGCGGATTGATCGGGAATAGGAGGATGAGGAGACTGAGGGCCCGCAAGCGCTGCTTCAGCGTCATTCCGCTCCCTCTGGTTCCGGCAGCCCACCTGGGCTACCGGGCAGGGTCGCCAGCGAGCTTCGTACTGAGCAAGAGAGATGCCGATCGGCCACCTTGACGGCAGGCGGCCCAAGCTGCTTGCTTGGCACGCCTTTCGGAGAGCCGCGCGAGCGAGAATGGTAAAGACTTCCAGGCGGACGAGCACAATCTTCCCCTTGGGGAAAGTCCAGACCTGCGTCGATGTCGGCCTTGTCATCCCCGTGATATCATTCGCGACATACGTCGACGATTCCCCCTCATCCTGCCCTCTCCCCATTGGGGGAGAGGATGAGATTGAGGATGAGAAGAGGAGCGATCATGACCACGCTACCCACGGTTTCCTTCAGCCATTTCGGGCTCTACGTCACCGACCTCCCCCGGATGGAGAACTTCTACACGCGCGTGCTCGGCCTGCTCGTGAGCGATCGCGGGAAGCTCCCGGGCGGATCCGATCTGGTGTTCCTGTCCCGCGATCCCGACGAGCATCATCAGCTGGTGCTGGCCGCGGGCCGGCCGCCCGGCCTCGAGTTCAACGTGGTGAATCAGATGTCGTTCAAGCTGGCCGCCCTCGAGGATCTCAAGATCATGCATGCGCGGGCGC
>QHSC01000164.1 GCA_003220345.1 Candidatus Rokuibacteriota bacterium
GGCGACTTCGGCCTGTACCGCAACCGTGATAACAAAGGCCGCAGCCGCGAGCGCCCACTCCAGCCAGTCTTTCATCCCCAGCTTGGTGAGTCGGTAGCAGGAGTGCAGGATCAGGGCGATCACTGCCGGGCTCACTCCGTAGAAGACCGCCTTCACCGCGGAAAGGCCGCCATAGTGAACGTAGAGAGCGCCGAGCACGGTCACGATGACGAAGTTCGGCAGGATGAACGCCCAGCCGCCCGCCCATGCTCCCCAGAAGCCCCCGCGAATGTACGAGATCCAGATACCGACCTGGATGGCCAGCGGGCCCGGCAGCGACTGGCAGACCGCGATGCCCTCTCGCATCTCCTCCTTCGTGAGCCACTTCCGCTCGCCGACCAGCTCGCGCTCCATCTGCCCCACCAGAGCGACGGGGCCGCCGAAGCCGATCAGCCCAAGGCGCAAATAGTAGCGGACGAGCTCTCGGATAGGGACGCGCTGCGCCAGCTTCTCCGGTTCCATTGTCGACCTCCGCGGGAATTTTCGGAGTGTAACGCTTGACGCGATATGTATCAAGCGTTACTTTGACTAACGATGCGCTGGCTGACTCTCCTGACCACCTTGCCGCCCACACCGACCCGGCACCGCGTCGGCGTCTGGCGGAAGCTTCAGCGCATGGGTGCCGTACGGCTTCGTGGGTCCGCCTGGATTCTGCCGGAGACGACCGAGACCACCGAGCTCTTTCAGTGGCTCGTGCAGGAGATCGAAGGCTTCGGCGGCGAGGCGACCCTGCTGCACGTTGACCGGGTGGGGAACATGACACAGGAGCAAATCACCGCACTCTTCCACAAAGCCCGGGCTCTCGAGTACCAGTCGACCTTGAAAGGGTGTCGGGAGGTCCTCTCACAGATCGATCGGTACCGGACGAACCACCGGGGCTCGGTCGCTCAGCTTCGCAGCAAGCTGGATGGCGTCAAACGGGAGCTCGATCGGATCCAGTCTATCGATTATTTGGAGGCGCCAATCGGTCGGCGCGCCCGCGGCCTCTGGGAGACGACGGCTAAACGTCTTCGCGCTGTGGAGACACGCCCGCACGCGCCGGCCAGTCGCCATCGGGCGGCGCTGCCGCCGCCCGGCAGCACGTGGGTGACCCGACCGCGGCCGCACATCGATCGGATCGCCTCCGCCTGGCTCATCAAGCGCTTCTACGATGCCGACGCGAAGTTTGCCTTCGCCGACGCTGCGGACGCGGCGCGCAAGGGTATCCCGTTTGACGTCCTCGGCGCAGAGTTCGGGCATCACGGAGAGGACTGCACGTTCGAGACGCTGATCAAGCGGTTCGGGATCAAGGATCGTCGCGCCAAGGTCATCGCGGAGATCGTGCACGAGGCGGACTTGCACGACGGAAAGTTCACGCGCAGCGAGTCCACGGGCCTCGACTTGGCCATCAAGGGCCTCGCAGAGGCTACGCACGACGATCATGACCTGCTCGAGCGCGGCATGGCGATTTTCGACGGTCTGTACACGGTGCTGAAGCAGAAAACCTAGAGCCGCAACCAGCTAGAAAGCATTCGATGATTTCACCATTTGGCGTGTGACGGGAGGTGGCTCATGAGACGGCCATGGATGCGCGCGATCCTCGTAGTCGGACTGGCAGCGACTGCCGGCGCGCTCGAAGTGACGCTGGCGTCAGAGCCCGACTGGAAGACGGTCGAGGCGGCGCTAGGCAAGTCAGGGCAGATACAGCCCGGGGGCGTCTTTCGCATCGGGTTGCCGCGTACTGATCTCGCCGTCAGCGTGAAGGGTGTGCCCGTCAAGGCCGGATTCGCGCTCGGATCATATGCTGCATTCAAGCCAGTGGGTGATCAGGCGATGGTGATGGGCGACCTCGTGCTCCTCGATCAGGAGGTGCCTGCCGTAATGGCCGGCCTGTTCAAAGGAGGGCTCGAGGTCACCGCCGTCCACAACCATTTGAACGACATGTCGCCCCACGTGATGTACATGCACTACGAAGGTCATGGCGAGGCAGTCAAGCTGGCGACGGCGCTCCGCCAGGCCTTGTCAGCCAGCGGGACGCCGCTCGGTGCCGGGGGCAGTGCAACTGCCGCCCCGGCCGCGGGGTCTGGGCTCGATACCAAGCAGATCGAGCAGGCTCTGGGGCGATCGGGAAGGGCGCTCGACGGCGGTGTGTTCCAGGTGACCGTCCCCCGCACGGAGGTGATCACCGAGATGGGGGTGCAGTTGCTTCCGGCCATGGGTGTGACAACCGTGATCAACTTCCAGCCGACCGCGGATGGCAAGGCGGCGATCACCGGCGACTTCGTCTTGATCGACAAGGAAGTGAACGCCGTCGCCCGGACTCTCGTGCAATACGGCATCGACGTGACGGCTATTCATAACCATGGCCTCATGGACACGCCGCGCCTCTTCTACATGCACTTCTGGGCGAATGACGACCCGGTCAAGCTTGCGCAGGGGCTCAAAGCCGCCCTGAGTCAGACCAACAGCGCGAAGCCATGATTCTCGAGCAGATAGGTGAAGTGAAGCTTCCCGCCCACGACAAGCCCGGTGGCTTCGATCACGCGGCGGTGCACGGGCCGCGAGGGCGTCTCTACGTCGCCCATACCGCCAACGACGCGCTGGACGTGATCGATTGCCTAAAGAATACGTACCTCGGTGCGATCCCGCGCCTCGAGGGCGTGGCGGGCGCGCTGGTTTCTGAGGAGCACGATCTGGTGTTCAGCTCGAATCGCGCCGAGAACACCGTGGGGATCTTTTCGCCAGACCAGGAAGACACGCTGATCAAGGTGAAGGTGGGCTTGAGACCAAACGGCTTGGCCTACGATGCTGGCCACCGCCTCCTGCTGGCGGCGAATGTCGGGGATCCGGCGAGATCAGGGTTATTCAGTGTCTCACTGGTCGACGTGTCTGCTCGGGAGATGATCGTGGACGTCCCCGTGCCTGGCCGAACTCGCTGGGTGGTCTTTGACGGGGAGACGGGCTGGTTCTACGTCAACATCGCCGATCCCCCTCAGATCCTGGTCGTCGAGGCGGCGAACCCCCGCTTCGTGGCCCGTACCTTTACCGTCCCAGCTGCCGGCCCCCATGGGTTGGACCTGGATGGGGCGACTCAACGCCTGTTCTGCGCGTGCGACGGCCAGACACTCGTCGTCCTTGATTCCCGGTCGGGCGCGGTGCGGGCCCAGGCTGAGCTTGCCGGGGTTCCCGATGTGATCTTCTTCAACCGGGAACGGCAGCATCTTTATGTCGCCATCGGCGAGCCCGGGCTGATCGAGGTATTCGAGACCGACCACATGCGGCGATTGGAGACAATTCGAACGGAAGCCGGCGCCCATACACTCGGGTTCGATCCGAGCCGGAACACTGTATATGCCTTTCTGCCCACCACGCATCGGGCGCTAATTTATGCGGACCGAGGCTAGCCGGGACTGAGTCGAAGACCGAGCTGATACGACATGTCTGTTCTCCAAGCGCTGCTCGCGGCGGCGTTGTTCGGGCTGAGTGCCCCGGTGGCGAAGCGGTTGCTTGACGTTGCCTCCCCTCTCTTTCTCGCGGGACTTCTCTATCTCGGCGCTGGGTTGTTCCTGACTGGGATGCGGGCCGTGACGCGGTCGCGGCGTTTGCCGCGCGCACTGGAACCGCGCGAGCGTGTAATCCTCGCCGGCGCGGTGCTGACTGGGGGTGTCCTCGCGCCGCCGCTTCTACTGTGGGGCCTCGCGAGGAGTCCGGCGAGCGCCGCCTCACTGCTGCTGAACCTCGAGGTCGTGTTCACCGTAGTCCTTGCCGGCGCCATCTTCCATGAACATCTCGGCAGCCGTGTGATCGCTGCGTCCGTCATGCTGGCCACGGGCGGCGTGGTGCTCGGCTGGTCCTCCATGCATCTTGATCCACCGATCGCCTTGGTCGCCGTGGCTGGAGCATGCCTCCTGTGGGCCATCGACAACAACCTGACACGGCTCATCGCTGACGCGGATGCCGTTCTCGTGGCTCAGCTGAAAGGTCTGACGGCGGGCGCTGTGAATGTTGCGCTCTCGCTCGCCGCTGGCCACGCTGTACCCGCGCCGGCATCAATAGCGATCAGCCTTGCGGTGGGCGCGGTCAGCTACGGCATAAGCCTGGTGCTCTTCATCGTTGCAATGCGAGGCCTAGGTGCTGCCCGAACGGGCGCCTACTTCGCGCTGGCTCCCTTCTTCGGCGCACTCGGCGGGGTCGCGCTTCTCGGTGAACCCCTGACCGCCCAGCTGACCTTGACTGCCGCCCTGATGGCGGGCGGAGTCTGGCTCCTGCTACGCGAGCGGCACTCGCACCGGCATCGGCACGAGGCGGGGATGCACTCCCACCGCCACGTCCATGATCAGCACCACCAGCACGAACATGAGGGTTGGGAAGGACCCGAGCCGCACATGCACCCTCATGCGACCGGACCCCTCGAGCACGATCACCCCCATATCCACGACCATCACCACGGCCACGACCATCATTAACTGATGAACGCACACGAGGCCCTGGCGATGAGTGGGTGTCGGCTTGGCTCGATAAACCGATGTAAGCACTGCTCTCCTCGGAAGACCCCGCTTCATGCCGCATAGTCTTAGACGAGCCAAGACAACGCGACGCATTATCGGACCCTTGACAATGTGAAACAATAGTTTCACAGTAGCAACACAATGGATACCAAGCTCGTTCTGCTCATAGTGAGCTTGCCCCCGAATCCGTCGAGCCTGCGCGTGCGGGTGTGGCGCCGGTTGCGCGCGATCGGTGCCGTCGCCCTCAAGCGGACGGTCTACCTCCTTCCCGACACTCCGGACCACTACGAGCACTTCCAGTGGCTGGCCCAGGAGATTCAGCGGGCGGGGGGCGAGGCGACGCTCCTCCGCGTCGAGCAGATCGAGAACATGAGCTCGGGCGAAGTCATTCGACTGTTCCACGAGGCCCGCAATCCTGAGTACCGCCATCTTGGAGGGCGCTACCGAAAGCTCCTCCAAACCCTCGATCGCAAGTCGGCGGCGAGCAATCCGCGGGTCCAGGCGGAGCTCGCCCAGCTCCAGAGGGACTACGAGAAGCTCCACGAGCTCGATTTTTTCGAGGCGCCAGAGGGCGCCGAAGTCGAACGGCTGAGGGAGGCCATCGACATGCGTACACGACCATCCGAGGAGCCGAAACGAAGAGAGAAGACCGCGGGCGATCTCCGCGACCTCCGAGGGCGGCAGTGGGTCACGCGGCGCCGTCCCCACGTGGACCGCATTGCCTCGGCTTGGCTCATCAAGCGGTTCATCGACCCCGACGCCACGTTCGTGTTCGCGGACCCGCGGGAGTTCCCCAAGGAGGCCATCCCGTTCGACACGCCCGGGGCCGAGCTCAGCCACGTCGGGGACGACTGCACCTTCGAGACACTCCTCAAGCGGGCCGGCCTTCGGGATCGCCGCCTCACGCGACTCGCGCAAATTGTCCACGAGGCGGATCTTCGCGACGGCAAGTTCCCGCGAGACGAGGCGCGCGGGATCGATCTCGCGATCCGCGGGCTCCTCGCGGCGCATGCGGATGACCAGCAAGTGCTCACGCACGGACTGACGCTCTTCGAAGGGCTCTATGCCGCCGTGCCTAGAAGGGACTGATACCCATGGAAGAGAACTGGTACGCGGTTGAGCAGCAGGTTCGCGATCGGCTCAACGAAGCCCGGGCGGCCGCGCGGACTGGAGCCCTGAACCGTGGCCTTGCCCTATCGGGGCGTCGCCCGAACTCCGTCGGGATCACGATCATTCGTCTGGAGAATTGGGCCTTGGCTCGCGCAATGCAGTTGTGTCTGGGGCTCTCACGCGCGCTCGCCAACGTGCGCGCGGTGACGAAATGACATCGAGAGAAAGAACACCCACCATGCACCAAGAGGAGAGGACGATGCATCATCGGATCCTGCCGATTCCGTGCAAGCCGTATACGCTGAACTGGTTGCCCGAGCGGCTGATCGTCAGTCATTACGAGAACAATTACGATGCCGCCGTCGGGTCCCTCAACGCCGTCCGGGACCGGCTCGCTGGCATGGATCCCACCGCGTCGAGCGCCGCCGAGATCCGCGCCCTCAAGCGTGAGGAGCTGTCGGCCATATCTAACGGAGGTTTACAATGAACTATCACATCGCTCCCCTTTTCTGCCGTCCCTGGACGTTGAACGGTATGTCGCCCCGTCTCATCGAGAGCCATTACGAGCATAACTACGGCGCTGCCCTCAATCGCCTGAATTCCGTCACAAGCGAACTGGAGGCACTCGATGTCAAGACGACGCCAGCCCAGGTCATCAGTCGCCTGAGTCGGGAGCAAACCACGCTGCTCAACTCGACCCTGCTTCATGAATTGTATTTCGCTAGTCTGGGTGGGGATGGGCGGACTCTGTCCGACACAATAGCGGGCGCACTTGCTCGTGATTTCGGTTCAGTCGATCGCTGGCGCCACGAGTTCATCGCCTTGGCGGAGGCCTTGACAGGCGACTCTGGCTGGATACTGCTGACCTGGTTACCGCGCGATGGTCGGCTGATCAATCACAGTGCCTCGGATCACGCAGAGAGCATTGCCGGGGGCATTCCCATCCTTGCCCTAGACATGTACGAGCACGCCTATCACATCGAGTACGGAGCGAACACGACGGCTTACATCGCTGCCTTCATGCGCAACATTCACTGGGGAGCGGTCGAGGCGCGGTACACCGATGCCATAAAGGTTTCGCCGCCGCGATCGCTCGACCAGCCAGAATTCAAGGACGTGCCATCCATCACGCCTGAAGAGGTCCAGGAGATGCTTAGCTCCGGCAAGCGAGTCCAAATCATCGATACCCGACCGCGCCACTACAGCACCAGAGCGCAGGACATCGTCGAAGGGGCTGTCTGGCGCGACCCGGAACGCATAGAAGAATGGATGGCAAGTCTTTCGAAGGACGAGCCGGTGGTCACATTCTGTGTATACGGCTTCCACATTGGGTGCCAGAGCGCGGCAGCGCTGCGAAAGGCTGGCTTCGACGCCCGATACATGGCTGGTGGGCACTACGCATGGAAGGCCATCAAAGGCCCGGTGAAGCTCTTTGCGTGAAGTTGTCCGGGTGAGAAGAGCATGAACCGAGTCGGGGCACCGCTGGAATGTCTACCGCAAGATTCCTCTAAAAGGAGAAAGCCATGAAATGGGTAACCCGAGAAAAAGCACGAGTCGACCGCATTGCGTGCCCATGGTTGATCAGCCGATTTGTCGACCGCGAGCCGGTATTCCTCTTCGTTCCCGCCGCCGACGTCATGAAGGTGGCCGAGCGCGAGCAGGCAATTCCATATGACGTCCCCGGCGTGGAGCTGGGGCACCATGGCGACCACTGCTCGTTCGATGCGTTCCTCGAGAAGTACAAGCTCGACGACCCTGCACTCCGCGCGCTGGCGCTGATAGTGCGGGGCGCGGACACCTCCCACCGCGACCTAACGCCGGAGTCGGCGGGTCTCTATGCCCTGGCCACGGGGTTCCAGGCGACGAGCAAGGACGACTTCGAGAACATGGCGCGGCAGTTCCCGGCATATGACGCCCTCCTTGCCTATTGCCGCACGAGCGAGCACCAGCCCGTCAAGGCGCGGTAAGAGCCATGGATGCCGTGGAGCTTCTCCTCACGCGCTATTCGGCGCTGAAGCTCGGTGAGCCCGCGCCCTCGGCCCAGGCCGTCCAGGCCATGCTGGAGAGCGCGGCTCGTGCCCCCGATCACGGCCGCCTCCAGCCCTGGCGCTTGATCCTCATTGAAGGGGAGGCACGCCTCGGATTCGGCGAGGTCCTGGCCGAGGCGTTGTCTCGGCGGAACCCCCTTGCCAACGAACAGGCCCTTGCCCGCGAGCGAGAGAAAGCATTGCGTGCACCTCTCATCATTGTGGTCGCAACCCGATGCGATCGATCTGCAAAGATCCCGATCATCGAGCAGACTATCTCCGCCGGCTGTGCGGCACACAGCATCATGCTGGCCGCGTCTGCCCAGGGCCTGGGGGCGATGTGGAGAACCGGCGAGCCCGCCTACGACAACGCGGTGAAGACTGCGCTCGGGATCGAGCCGGATGACCTCATCGTCGGCTTCATCTACGTGGGGACGGATATCGGCGGCCCCGTGACCCGACCTGAACGAGCGCCCCGCGAGTTCGCTCAGCACTGGACTGCCGACAGTGCGAAGCCGTCGGGATCCTAAGGAGCTCCAGCTTTGCAGTGTCCGCGGTGTCAGGCTGAGAACCGCGAAGGTCGCCGCTTCTGCGGCGAGTGCGGACTGTCGTTCGCCTCGACGTGCCCGGCCTGCAGCTTCCTGAACGAGGGCAGTGAGAAGTTCTGTGGCGGATGCGGCAGATCACTTGCCTCGTCGGCGGCCACCGCGGACCCGAAATTCCATTCTCCTCATGTCTACACACCCAAGCACCTGGCCGAGAAGATCCTCACCTCGAGAAGCGCCCTGGAAGGCGAGCGCAAGCAGGTGACGGTCCTATTTGCAGATCTCAAGGGCTCGATGGAGCTCCTGGCCGACCGCGATCCCGAGGAGGCGCGCAAGCTCCTCGACCCGGTGCTCGAGCGCATGATGGAGGCGGTCCACCGTTACGAGGGGACCGTGAACCAGGTGATGGGCGACGGGATCATGGCGCTGTTCGGCGCGCCCGTCGCCCACGAGGACCATGCCGTGCGGGCCTGCTACGCCGCCCTGCGCATGCAGGAGCTGGTGAAGGGTTACGCCGAGCAGGCGTTCCGCACTCTCGGTGTCGCGGTCAGGATACGAGTGGGGCACCACCCACCTGGCCGCCCGCATGGAGCAGCTCGCCCCCCCGGGCGCCATCTGGATCACCGCCGAAACCCTCCGCCTGGCCGAGAACTTCGTGCAGGTCCAGCCCCTCGGCCCCGTGCCGGTACAAGGCCTCAATACTCCCGTCGAGGTTTACGACGTGGTCGCTGCCGGCCAGGTGAGAACACGGTTCCAGGTCGCGGCCCTTCGGGGCTTGAGCCACTTCGTTGGGCGCGACGCCGAGATGGAGCAGCTCCGCGCAGCACTCGAAGGGGTGCGGCGCGGCCACGGCGAGGTCGGGGCCGTCGTGGGCGAGCCGGGCGTGGGCAAATCACGTCTCTTCCACGAGCTGACCCACTCCCACCGTGTCGCCGGGTGCCGGGTTTTCCAGGCCAGCGCTGTCTCCTATGGCCGGGCCACCAGCTATCTCCCTGTCATCGATCTACTGAAGGCCTATTTCCGCATCGACGAGCG